>PKCN01000200.1 GCA_002862205.1 Planctomycetaceae bacterium
TCCCATCGTCATTGATTGCCGTCACCCGCACTCATTGCTACACCCATCGGTGGCACCGCCAGTGATTGGGGGTCATGGCAACGCCAGCAATCGTTTGGACTCTTTGAGCAGGAAGTCTGCGTCATTGAATGGTTCATAACTGATGTCCTGCCAGCGTACCTTTCCGCGCTGGTCAATCAGAAAGGTCCCGTGAAGTGGTTGGTCTTCAAAGTCATCCCAACAGCGGAATTGTTTGAAGACATGCTTATCTCCGTCACTCAATAGCGGGATGTTGACTTCTTTACCAAAATTCTTCAGACCTTCCTGCAACTCATCTACGGTTTCGGTGCTGATGGCGATCACGTCGATACCCGCTTTCTTGTATTCTTCGTAAAGTGGCGTGAATGCGTGAATCTGTTCGATGCAGTGCAGACAACCAAAGCCGAGGTAAAAAATGACGACTCGTGGTTTGCCGTCGAACTCTTCGCCAGCGACCAGCGTTCCATCTGGCGCTTTGGCACCCCATGTAGGTGACTGATAGGGCTGCCAGCTGAAGGGGCCAAGTTCATTCAGTGGCGGGCGTTCTCCCAGGTCATCTTTAGGTGCAGCGGGTAAACGCCAGTCCGTTTTTGCTCCTGCAGCTTTTGCCACCGGAGCAAGTTTGGCGAGCATGGGTGTATCGAGGTCAGCAGTGCTTCCGGTTTTTTGCAGCGTGGCAAAGTGTTTTTTTGCCTCATCTTTTCTCCCCTTTTTCCACAGCAAGTCGATTAGCACGGCAAGTGGGCGAACTTGGCTTGATCCATCTTTGACCGCTTTTTCCGCCAACTTGATACCCTCATCAAGTTGCCCGATTTCTCCTTGCCACTGGGCCTGGATCAAGGGATTCAAACGCCCTTTTGGCAGTTGTTCTTTGAACGTCTTGAGGTCTTTCTTCTTAACGGCTTGAGCGGATTTGACCCGGGCGAGGACTTGATCAATTTGTGAAATGTGTCGTTTGACTTCATCCAGCGTGGGTTCGGGTTTTTCTGCGTCATCCGGTTTTTCATCGGGCTTGTCCTTGCCGTCTGCTGCCTTGTCTTCTTCGCCTGTTTTCTTGTCTTCTTCGTCTGCTTTTTTGTCTTCAAGATCCAGAATGGTTGTTTGTAGCACCAGACTACGTCGCTGCAGTGATCTCAGGGTTCGTGATCCCTGCTTGGTATCACCGGTCAGGAATTGGGCTACCGCAAGCCAGCCAAGCCACTCTTCTTGTTGCGAGTCATCGTCAGTGGGAGGTAAATAGTTGCCGCCAGCTTCTTTGATCAGTTCCTCCCACAATGCATACTCTGTCAGTGTTTGGATCAATCGCTGGCGGCCATACTTGTAGCTGCCGCGTCTGTTCCATGTGTTGTAACGGGGGTGCTGTGGCAGCGAGACCAGATTACGAGACAGATTCAGAGCATCCTGCACACGACCCACATAAATCAGGTTGCGTACCAGCCACTCGTTGTTATGGGAAAAATTGTGAATCTGGTCGGGCATCAGTCTGGTTCTGATCATATGAGAGTGATCGACTCTGGCAGATGCTTCTTGTTGCCAAGCTGCGTCGTTGTATCGTTTAAGCTTCGAGTAGATGTGTCCCGGCATGTGCCACATGTGGGCAATGCCCGGGCTGGCAGGCCCACACATTGCCGCTGACTTGACAGCATTATCTGGCCGCGCTGAGTCCCATAAGTGAATTCGATAGTGATGTGCTGGATGGGCTGGATTGGCGGTGAAGACTTCACCAAGCAGAGCATTGACCGCATAGCGACTGGTGATTTTGACACCACTTCTTTCTGCCAACCAAAGCTGTAACGCTAACAGGGCACGAGCTTCCACGTCGTCAGGGAACTCATGCAATATTCGCTCCATGTCGCTGAGGTAACGCTCGGTCCGTTTCTTTTTCTCATCACGTTCAGCTTCGCGATCGGGCTTCTTGTCGTCTTTCTTGGGTTTGGCGATCAGGCGATCCAGAGCCTCGATGTAAAGGGTTTCTCTCCGGGTGGTATTGTCTTTACGCAACTCCATGGCCTTGTCCATGAAGGCTCGAGCACGTTGGATGTTATTCGCGTTGGCCATGGTCATGCCCCAGTAGGCAATGGCAAGTTCAGGATCTTCTTTGGATGCCTGTCGAAATGAACGTTCGGATTCCAGATACCAAAAGCCATGCAGTTGGGCGATTCCCTGCTCAATGAACTTTTGGGCCGCAGGTGTTTTGGCTGATGTTTCAAACTTGATGGGCGACATGCCTTCAATCAGAACAGCAGCTTGCCGTGGTCCTTCATTGAAGGCTTCCCCGTGATAACTGTGACCCGCGGCGGGGCCATCAGCAGTGGACTCAGTCTCGGCTTTAGCCGGCTCAGCGGTGAAGCCTGTGGTGACAGGAGCGAGGGTAGTAGCTAGCAGCAGAAGCGTTCTTAAAGACATGAGTCGAACAACGTCAGGTGGAAATTGAGAGGCGTGACCGGCCCCATTGTAACTTGCCAGCCAATTTCCGCTTGGTGTTTACCGTCCTCTGTGGGGGCGGCAGCGGATTCGGGACCGGCAATTATCCAAATCTTGGCTGAATTGACGCCATTTGTGGCAGAAAAAGAGCAGGTGAGCACTCCTTTACTCACCTGCCTATTGCAAATTCGGGACAACCCGTAGCGTTTGACTCGATCATTGCGTTTGCAGTCAGAACCGATGTTGCACGATGCTGACCGCGCCCTGGAGAGGAATTCCGAACTCCTTTGCGTAAGCTTCGGCGGTCGCTCTCTGCGGAAAAAGAGTCGCATATTCTGCTGCACACCATTGTCCGGTTCCGATTTGAAGAAATCTCGGGATCAGAGTGAAACGCTGGTCGGGTGCCGGTAGTTTCCACTCGATCAGCCAACCAGCAGCAGGGCGACCCAAATGAGCGGTTTCGGCGCGTTGTGCATCCCAGCTTTCTTCGTCGAATTCGTACATCGTGTACCTCACGTTTAAAATATTGGTCTTTTGGAATGTTGATGACATTCCAAGGATGACGCGGGGTAATGACACGTTTGGTCACAAACGCGGTTTCATGGCGTGAAGTACAATTTGCTACAATTCAGTAACCCATCCTTCCTCTCAAACTATTGCTGTTCCCGATCTTCCTCCCCCCGATCTTCCTCCCCCCCGTTGGACGAGCACGTCTTTTTCGGCGGGTCATTGTCATGGTGGCTGATGTTTCCCAAGTCCCCTCGCTGCCAGGTCGTTCCACTGCCGCAAAAACAGGTTGCGTTTGTGGTTGACGGTCAAGAAAGATTGCGATGGCATGCTGCCGCTGATGCTCCCAGGCCATTTTTCTTTCCGTTAATCGGGCCATCCGGATTACCACTGACGCGGATGGGACATCCTGGGGCACCCAACCACGATCATCATCGTTCCATCTGGTTTGCTCACTATAAAGTTCTTGGAATCGATTTTTGGTCTGATACTTCTGATGCTGTCATCCGTCAGGAACATTGGCTCGCCTATCAGAATGGACAAGAAGAAGCGAGTATGGCGGTGGAACTCGGTTGGTATGACGGCCACAATCCTGCTCCATTGCTCAAGCAGAAATTGGTGACTGCCATTGCCCCTGCAGAAGATGATGGGGTTTTGATCGAAATCCAGACGACCTTGAATTCCGTGGCAGAGTCACTTGAATTGGAACAGACCAACTTTGGTTTGCTCGCAGTGCGCGTGGCCGGAGCCATTTCGGCTGTTTTTGGTGACGGTGTTCTGACAGGTAGTGATGGAACACAAACAGAAAAACAACTGTTCGGGAAAGCTTCCGCATGGATCGATTACAGTGGGTCAGTTGATCAGGGAATCACAGAAGGGCTGACCTACTTTGATCATGCACAAAACGCAAGCTACCCGAGCAAATGGCATGTCCGCGATGATGGTTGGATCGGCGCATCTGTTTGCCGCGATGGACCGGTAATGTTGTATCGTGATCAGCCGACAACTTGGCGATATCTGATTCATGCACATGCAGGTCCTGCCAATGTCGAGGCATCTCACCGTTTGGCACAAGCATTTGATCGTCGCCCGCCCTTTGCACTGAAACCTGCCAAGAAACCCCACCACGAATATCTGATAGAGAGAGAGTCCCATGAGTGAGTTGATCCCCAAGGCAGAATCACAATTGTCTTCAGTGGCCCAAAAACGCCGCGAGCAGCAGATGAATGACCGTCGGTTATTTCTGAAGTCCGGGGCTGCGTTGGCTGCAGCGGGAGCGATGACGTCCTTTGCTAGCGCAGAGGAAGCGGAGGATCAAGCGAAGAACTCACCAGGCGAACGAGTCGTCATGGGTATCATGGGTGTCAACGGTCGTGGCAGTGCCATCGCAAGAGGGATGATGGCAGCAGGAAATACCGAGGTTGCGTATGTTTGCGATGTTGACACTCAAGCTGCCAGTCGCGTCAGTCAGTTGGTTGGCGAAGTCCAGAAAAAAGATCCCAAGGTTGTCGGTGATTTCCGCCGTATCCTTGATGATACCGGTGTCGATGTACTGGTTGTCGCGGCGCCCAATCATTGGCATGCACCAGCGACAATCCTAGGATGTTCCGCCGGCAAACATGTTTACGTTGAAAAGCCGTGTAGCCATACACCCGAGGAAGGTGAAATGGCTGTCGCTGCAGCACGGAAAAATAAACGCATCGTCCAAATGGGGACGCAGCGTCGTTCATGGCCTGGGATAGTCGAGGCAATTCAACGCATCCATGAAGGTGCCATCGGCGAGGTGCTTTACTCCCGCACCTGGTACAACAATCGTCGCCCGTCGATTGGGGTTGGTAAACCGACGGAAGTTCCTGATTGGCTCGATTGGCGTTTGTGGCAGGGGCCGGCTCCCGATCGACCCTATAAGGACAACGTTGTTCATTACAATTGGCATTGGCATTGGGATTGGGGTAACGGAGAGCTTGGCAACAATGGAGTGCACGGTATTGATGTTGCACGCTGGGGTCTGGAAGTGACTTATCCCGTTCGTGTGACGGCCGGTGGAGGCAAGTATCGTCACGATGATGATCAGGAAACACCCGACACGCTGATGGTGACGATGGATTTTCCCGAAGGAAAATCAATCACTTGGGAAGGGCTGAGCTGGTCTCCTCTGGGACCACATGATTCCGGATTCGGAATCAGTTTTCATGGTTCCGAAGGATCACTGGTACAACAGGGGACAGGTTATGTCATGTACGACATGAAGGGGAAAGAAATCGCCACAGGCAATGGTGCTGGTGGGGACAAAGATCACTTCGATGACTTTCTGGATGGGGTCCGTACGGGACGATTGACCAACGCGGATATCGAAATCGCCCACCAAAGTACGTTGCTGTGCCATCTTGGCAATATTGCTTACCGCACAGGAAGTGTCGTCAACACTGATCCAGCGAATGGTCATATCACAGGAAATCCGACAGCCCAAGCATTGTGGGGACGCGAGTATGCCCCGGGTTGGCAACCCAAGGTGTGAGTCCAGAAGGACAAAGGCCTGTTGTTCCTTTCGATATTTTAAGCTGAGATTTTGATAGGAAACTCTGACGCCGAGGCTGTGTCATTCTGACGCCGAGGCTGTGTCATTCTGACGCCGAGGCTGTGTCATGTTGGGCCTTACCTGATCGAATGCTTATGACTTCTGCGTCTGATCGTTCGTGGGAAGCATTGACGTTGTGAAATTTGGTGACAGAATGCCGTGAAGATCATGTCCCATTCCAGTGAGTAACCGGTCATTCCTGATAACGAAAGACATCTCGGACTTGTATCGGCAACGGGTGTAGGCGTTGGCGCCATCGTGGGTGGTGGGATTCTTGCACTCGCTGGCGTGGCTTTTGCCACGACTGGGCCGGCCGCCATGCTGGCGTTTGCCTTGAATGGCCTGATTGCCATGCTGACGGCATTAAGCCTCGGGGAAATGGCATCCAAGTTTCCTGAGTCTGGTGGAACTTATGCGTTCAGTCGCAAGGTCCTGTCCATTGAGGCCGCCTTTGCCGTGGGCTGGATCGTTTGGTTTGCATCCATTGTCGCTGCCATGCTGTATGCAATTGGCTTTGGCTACTTTTCGGTGTTGCTGGTCCGTGAGTGTGTTGACCTGTTGGGGTATGCAGCACCCCCGTGGGCTATGGATCAGCGGTTGGTACCCTGGATTGCGATTTTGGCGGTGTTCACATTGGCACTTGGATTGGTGTTGAAGTCAGGTGGGGGTGGAAGTTGGGCCAATGCGGGGAAAGTAGTCGTTTTTGGCATTCTCATTCTTGGCGGGTTTTGGTCAGTCGCTGGGCAACCACTGTCACAGACGCGGGCTTCATTGCAACCATTCTTTTCATCAGGTGCTGGCGGACTTTTTGAAGCAATGGGGTTCAGTTTCATTGCTTTGCAGGGGTTTGATCTGATTGCCGCTGTTGGAGGCGAAATTCGGAATCCCGCCCGGAATATTCCCCGCGCAATGGTGCTATCCCTGATCATTGCTTTGCTGATTTACTTGCCATTGTTGTTTGTGATTACGACTGTGGGTGTTTCAGCAGGTGAAGGGATTGCGGCGGCGGCGGCTGAGAATCCTGAGGGAATCGTCGCTTTGGCGGCCAGGAATTATCTGGGGCCGGCAGGGTATGGATTTGTACTTGTTGCCGCAGTGCTCTCCATGTTCACAGCCTTGCACGCCAACCTGTTTGCGGCATCACGAATTGCCTTGGCGATGTCACGTGATCATACGTTGCCGTCGATCATGAGCCGCCTGTCACCGCGCCGGCAGACACCCGTCCATGCCATTGCGGTCACTGCCGGTCTGATTTCCATGCTTGTGATTGCGCTTCCGGATGTGGCTGCCGCGGGTGCGGCAGCCAGTTTGATTTTCTTGATCACGTTCGCCGTGGCGCATTGCCTTGCTGTCTTGGTGAGACGACGCAGTCCAACCAAGCCGCCATTTCAGACACCTTGGTATCCTGCTGTTCCACTGATTGGTGGTTTGGCTTGTGTTGCGCTGGCAGTCTTTCAAGGAGTGGTCGTGCCGTCTGCTGGTACGATCGCGGTGGTCTGGCTGAGCCTGGGTGGCCTGTTGTTTCTGACGCTTTTCGCGCGGCGGGCACGTTTGAGAGATGTTTCCAGCATGGCTGCGAATCCGGAATTGCTGAGACTGAGGGGGAATTCACCGTTAGTTCTGGTACCCATTGCCAATCCACGCAACGCCGAAGCAATGATCTCACTCGCCAACACACTCGTCCCGGCTGCTGTGGGTCGAGTGCTGCTGCAGACAGTTGTGGTGGCTCCAGATTCCTGGGATCCTGATTCTGATCCGGCACCAGCTGATCAATCTCAGGCAGTACTGCGAGAGTTGATTCGTGCCTCATCCAGACTCAGTGTCCCTGTGGAGACACTGACAACGGTCTCACCAGACCCGATGCCAGAGATCGCCCGCGTTGCCAAGTTGCATCGATGTGAATCAGTGCTTCTGGGACTCAGTAAAATCAATCGCAATGAGAATGATTCACCGTTGGAAGTTCTGTTGGGTCAGCTAGACAGTGACGTCGTTGTATTGCGAGCAACGGGAAATTGGAGTTTATCGCAGACCCAAAGAATTCTCGTGCCTGTTGCAGGACGGGGAGGACACGATTACCTGCTTGCGCGAATCTTGGCCAGTTTTTCGAGGCAGCAAAAGAGCGTGGTGACTTTCATGAGAGTCCTTCCCACGGTTGCTGATGCTACTGAATTCCGAAAAGCTCAACGCGAGTTGGATCGAATGGCACACGACCATGTTTTTGGCAGCTCCGAACAGATCGTTGTGAAAAGTGATGATCCAGTTGATATCATTTCCACAGCGGCGGAGGGACAGTTGGTGATTCTTGGTGTGCAACGTATCGGACCTCGTCGAAAACTTTTTGGACAGTTTACTCGCAAAATTGCGAGACAGACTGAGAGTCCGCTGATTGTGATCAGTCGTCGTGGCTGAGGCTCGATTGCAATTTTGATGCCGCCGCGGTTGTGAATCCCGTCGCGACACAATCATCTACCCAGCATGGTGTCTTGGGTCTGGCAAGCTCACACGGGCCGCTACAAAACGTGTGTACGATGCAGGAGGACTTTGTAAAACTGATATCGATGGAGTTTGAAGGTGGGTTGGTTCTGGTCCACTCGATCAAGAGTCACATCCTGATTGGCGTTCTAGCTGGGCTCAGCGGTTGGATCCACGTCGGTGGAAAGTTGCTTGAGTTTGGGACGTCGTTTTCGTCGAGTTTTTTCCGGTACCATGCCTCGCATGGCCTCGAGTTTTCCGAAGCACAGTAACCGGTCGTTTGGTTCCAACGTTCGTTTCAAGCGAGGATTTGGGATGACGGTCGAGCCTCGATAAAGAGTCAGCACATTGATGTCCTGTTCGGGGAGGCCGGACTCATCAATACTTTTGCCGGTGAATTCTGAGCCTTCCGGAATGTGGATCTCGGTGACGCCATACCCCCGGCTGACGGAAAGGCGTTGTCGCACATCCACCTCTGGAAAATCAATTTGTGCTCCGATGTAATCAACAATGGCGCCCGCGATATCGAGTTGGGTGCAAGATTCGATTCCCTCGAGGCCTGGTGACGAATTGACTTCCATGACTTGTGGGCCTTCATTGCTTTCGAGCATGTCGACGCCGGCAACTCGCAGTCCCATGATTTGCGTACATCGCACAGCGGTTTCGCAGTAGGTTTCATCGAGCACCACCAATTCGGTTTTGCCACCGCGATGAACGTTGCTGCGAAATTCCTGTCCCTGAGCCACTCGCCTGATCGCTGCGACGACCCGGTCTCCGACCACAAAGGCTCGGATGTCCCTCCCTTTACTCTCTGAGACAAACTTTTGAATTAAAACGTTTTGTCGGGTGCTTTGCAAAGTTTCAATGATGGCCTCAGCAATCTTGACACTTTCAGCCAGAATGACACCAACACCCTGAGTCCCTTCAAGTAATTTGATGATGATGGGGACTCCACCTACGCGTTCGATGGCGGGCAGGACATCCCGTTTCTCACGAACGAAAGTTGTCTCGGGAATACCGATTTGATGCTTGCTGAGGATCTGAAGGCATCGCAATTTATCGCGGGAGTTGGCAATCCCCGCCGAGGAGGCGGCCGAAAAAACGTCCATTTGTTCAAACTGACGTACGACTGCTGTGCCAAAGTAGGTGATCGAGGCACCAATCCGGGGCACGATCGCATCATAGTCGCTCAAAGGTTTGGATCGGTAGTAAAGGTCAGGTTCGCCTTTCTCCAAATCGATTGCAAACCTGAGCGTATCAAGGACCTTTACCTTATGACCCCGTTTACTGGCAGCTTCTTTTAGACGGCGAGTGCTATAACAGTTTGCTGCACGCGACAGAATGGCAAGCTTCATCTCGTATTCTCGTTAGAACAACAATTTTCTGGTTTAGGAGTGCTTTGAATTGTTTTTTCGTCTCGGACGACCACCAAAATAGGATCTTCCAGGCTCAACCAGCATGCGCCCGCGAATCGCTTCACGTCCCACCAACATGCGAAATCCCATTTGTGATCGGTCTGCCAAAGTCAAATCAATGCTCCATGTCTGATCTAACCAGGAGACCCTTGTCTGAATCACGATTCGGTCAGTTGCTTGACCGCTCGAACTTCGCACACTGCGGATATCGTGAACTTCAGCGATGCACGAGACTTCCAATTGCTCTTGACGCTGGATCGGGTGAACTTTGAATCGAACCAGAGAACACCCTTCTCGCTCGAATTGTTCGATGTCGTAGGCGTGAAGACTCGAGGACCTGGCTCCCGTGTCAATTTTTGCCTTGATGCGTGAAATGCCGAGGTCCGGGAGCAAAAGCCATTCCCGCCATCCAATGATGATCAAGGGCGAATCGCTATTTGCGTTTTGCTCGGCTTTGGACAAGAGTTTGCTCATACGAATCTGAAATGCAGACAATCTCACCACACTTCCCCTCAGTTGAACTCTCTGATCACTGGTTGTCCATACGGGAATTTGGAGGCATGAATGATTGGAGCAGCAAATCGTGGGCGACATTTCAATGGGATTGGTGCACATCAACCGGGTGGTTTAGAATTCAAGCCCCCAACACCGGAGTCATTGTGGTGAAGCGTCGACCGTCCCATGCCCAGGCAGCAAAAGACAACCTTGCCCAGGCAGCGAAACAACAGAATGCTGAAAAACCGCGGGTCCGTCGTATTGGATCAATTGTCGGGCAACTGATATCCCGACGGGGATACGCACAGGTGTCAGCCAACGAGGCGATGCACCAATTGATTCTGGCGGAGGTCGGTGCGGATCTCGGCACAGGTTTGCAGGTAGGAAATCTGAGGCAAGGTGTGCTTCATCTCTACGCTTCAGATTCCGCTACCCTGCAGGAATTGAATTTCAGAAAACGTGGTATTTTGAAACGGCTACAACGGGAACTTCCCGAGAACAAAATCAAGGACTTGAGGTTTCGTATTCAGACATGAGTCAGAGCAAGGAATTGCCGGACTACCTCTTGGGTTCCGATGGACTGCGGCGATGTTGGTGGTGTGGAGATGATGATCAGTACATTGAGTACCACGATAGCGAGTGGGGCAAGCCGGTTGCCGATGATCAACGGCTATACGAAAAAATATGCCTTGAGGGTTTTCAGGCAGGACTGAGTTGGATCACAATCTTGCGAAAGCGTGCTGCGTTCCGATCAGCATTTTGTGAGTTCGATATGGAACGTGTTGCCGGGTTCTCATCGGTGAGAGTTGATCAACTCATGCTTGATGCGCAGATCGTCAGGCATCGTGGCAAGATTGAATCGACGATCAATAATGCTCAACGCGCGATCGAGTTATTGGATGAATTTGGCTCTTTGGCGCATTTTTTGTGGCGATTCGAACCGGCCAAGTCCAAAGTTCTACACCAACGCAGTCAGATGGTCGCTTATCGGCCTGAATCAACGGCACTCAGTAAAGAACTGAAGAAACGTGGTTGGTCATTTGTGGGACCGACAACATGCTATTCGTTGATGCAAGCCATGGGAATGGTCAATGATCACCTCCGTGATTGCCACCAATGGAAGGTGATCGACGAATTGCGTTCCGGATTTGTAAGACCTTGATTGAACCCGTGGGTGTCATCTGTTGCTGTCAACGTTTCGGTATGTTTGGATTTACTATTTTCGCCGGAAGGAATCAGTAAACGGGGGCGATTCGAAAATCACATTTTCGGAAACACGTGGATCACCCGTTTGCGTCAATTCATTCATCAAACGATTGTGCAATTCATTTCGTGTCTCCATTGATGAATCCCGAAGTGCGAGATTCTCAATACAGTGCGGATCCTTTTTTATGTCATACAGTTCAAACTTTGGAATCTGGCCGACTGCATATTCAAAGAACTTGGGTGATTCGTCACGGTGCGTGATGACCCATGCCTTGGTGGGGCTTGCATCCAGATCACCAAATGCCGCAAAGGTGTTTTCTCGCAGCGTTTCGTAAGCAGGCATGGCCGATTTTGCTGCACCGAATCCCGGACCAGTACCCATGGGCCAACGATTTGGTTTGAAATTAATGATGTACAGGTATTGATCCGTTCTGATGGCTCGCTGGGGGTAAGGTTTGTTGCCTGTGCGAGCGTGTGCGACGTGCCGCTCACGTCCAGTAAAGACTGCATCACGCTGCGGTTCGATTAAACCGGATGCGTCGCTTTTTAAAATGGGGGAAAGTGAATTTGCGGTCATGTTTGCAGGGATGGGGACCCCTGCAACCTCGAGAAACGTGGGCGCCAAGTCAGGTAAACTCACAAAGTCATCAACCACTCTTCCACGCGTCGCAATGCCCTGTGGCCATCGAATCGCCAAGGGTACTTGTGTCCCCAAATCGTAAAGACTGCACTTTCCCCGAGTGATGCCGGGAATGCCATGGTCACCGCTGACTACAAGAATCGTGTTTTCATAAGCACCAATCCGCTTGAGTTCTTCAATCAGCACCCCCAGACCTGCATCAAATGCTTGGGCTTCGCCCAGGTAGTCTGCAAAGTCTTCACGGACGACTGGAACATCTGGCAGGAACGGAGGTAACTTTCCCTTCAGTGAGTCAGGGTCAATCCCCCATAGTTCTTTACCGCTACCTGCGATCCATTTGCGATGGCAGTTGGTGGGCCCAAACCAATAGCAGAACGGCTGATCACCATCGGCTTGACCATCATTGTCAGCATCGAGAAATGAGCGGACATTTTTACGGACTTCTTCAAGTAACATCCGTTTTCCAGCATCGCGATCCGGGTTCCTCATGGCGGTCTGCGAAAATTGATTGAATTTGGATCCATGACGGTTGTGGGCACGCGGTTTTCCACCATGGGGAGCATTTGCAGGGGTTCCTGGACTCCATACTTTGTAGGTGTGTCCAATGCGGTATCCAGATTCTTCCAGCAATAGAGGGTACGCAGGAATCGACATGTCCCAAACGGCACCTTGCAGGATAGATGCGCGATTGCATCGCCAAAAGTGTTGACCCGAGAGTAAGGAGCTTCGACATGGCGTGCAGGATGGAGCGCTGACAAACGCCCGCGTGAACAGGATTCCGTCTCCCGCAACTGCGTCAAAGTTCGGTGTTGAGACATGATCATTGATACCACCGGGTGCCAATTTACCGTAGGCACTGGCGTACTTGCCCCAGTCATCAGCAAACGCCATGACAATATTGGGTTTGTCAGCGGCCCACCCAACAGCAGGACCGGTTCCGGTGGCGAAAATCAGCAAAAGCGCGGGTAGAATTCTAGACGGGATGCTGAGTTGCTGGATTCGGATCATCGATTCATGCATGTGATAGTGGCGGTGGTCGTAGGATGCGATTTTAGTCGAATTCAACTTTCGAGTGTGCAATTGGTTGGATCGCATCAGTCTCGACTGGTTGGATCGCATCAGTCTCGACGATACTTGAGGACAAACAGTATTCTTGGCCGATTGAGATGGCCCGTCGCAATCGAATCTGCTTGCATGACGGAATTTTGCAGGGGGCGTTGCCATGCCGATGGATGTGTGATGACAATGACCCCGTTACCAGTTGCCCGAACTTCCGTTTGCCATGGCGTTGTGGAGAGATTTTATGAGCGATGAATCTTCTGAAGAGCCCAAAGCGAGCCCTGTTCCTCTTTCCGCTTCGGCCCGGCGAGTACTGGGGGTTCTGGTTGAGAAGGCCAAGACAACGCCCGACAACTATCCTCTCACGCTGTCTGGAATCGTTACTGGTAGCAATCAGAAGTCCAATCGCGATCCCAAAATGGATCTTGATGAAGAGGACGCTCTGCTGGCGCTGGATGAACTTCGCAGAGTTGGTGCAGCACGGGAGGTTCAAGGTTCAGGGCGGGCAATCAAATATCGACATGCGGCCTATGATTGGCTGGATGTTGACGGAGCCGGTTCCGCTGTGATGACAGAATTACTGTTGAGAGGTCCGCAGACCTTGGGCGAATTACGAACGCGAGCTTCACGAATGCATCCATTTCCCGAGTTGAGCACCATGAAAACTGTGGTGAGTGGGCTGGCAGAAAAAGGGTTGGTGGAATCGCTCACACCACCCGGCCGAGGTCAAATATTCTCGCACACTTTATATCCGCCACAGGAACGCCAGTACCTCAATGCGAAACTGGAAAAACAGAGTGTAGTCAAAAGTTCACCCTCAAAAACCGAGGTTCCAGATTCAAATCGAACCGCAGTGGATCAATTGTTGGATCGATTGGAATCGGTGAACAATCGCATTGATACGTTGGAAAAAAGGTTGGCCGAACTTGAGAATCCCAATTCGTCGGATTGAGGCGACGTTGGCAAAGGACATTCACTTCCACTGGCACAGAGATTCTACATAGTCCGCGCTGCCATCACGCTTCCATGGATCAAGCTGTGCCTGTGTCTTGAGCTGCTGACCACGTTGTAACGTGGTTGCAAAGAAAGAGCATTCCAGTTCTGGCAAAGTGCTCATGTCACCCCACAGTTTTTCGAACTGGACGATGGGAAAAACGTCTTCCTGCGCGTGTCCCCAGCGTTTCTTTACCTCCTTGAGTGTGATGTAGGTGGGAAGCCGTGAGGCCATTTGTCTTACTGCCGTGCTAACTTGTCCTGTTTTAGCGAGATCAATTCTCTTGAGGCCAAATGTTGCCAGTAACTTGTCGATATCGATCCACGTTGTCATTGAATTAAAGAATGTCAGGTTGAACTCCGCCTCGTCGTCAGGCATGGCCAATCCTTCCACCAGCCGCGGTTGCCCATTGACCGAGGCCAAGCCTCCGCCACGGTCATCAATGCGGCGTCCAATCACTTCAAAACTCAAAGTACTTTGCTGTTCGATGTGCATGCCCAGTAAACCCGGATCGACATTGGCACCCAGAGTATCAATGTTGTGAAGCATGAGGTACTTGAGTTCAGGTTGATCGACGAGCATCTGGTGCAATACGCCGTTGAGCAACATGTTGGGAACTTCATACCAGTGGCCCACGGGGTGAATGCATTGATGCGGCAGGTTGTCTACGTAATCATTCCCCTCTCCCATTTGTTGGGCCCAGGCCATCATGGCTGCCCGTCCGCTCTCTCGCATTTTTTGCTGCTGCTCATCCAGAATTTGTTGGGCGGTTTCTTCCCAAAGAAATCGCAGATCCCGGATCATGGGGACCATCCGCATGCCGATACTGCGGCCTGCAGAAACGTAGACATTGTTCTTCAGACCATGATTTTGGTGAGTTGACAAATGGGTCCGGATTGCGTCATCGGTGAGGTAACTCGTGGTGAACACATGAGGAATTGAGCCCGCACAATCAAGGCTGGTTTTGCGATTTTTTGCCAGATGTACTTCAATGAAATTGCGGTGACAGCCGGAGAACTGGTTGAAGGGATGAAGTGCTTTGCAGACGCCTGCCCCTTCGGTCCAACGACTTCCAACCCCTGCAGCCAGCGTGATGACCCCCACCCTGCCCTCATGAATTGCTTGGCGTCCTGCATCGATGTGCTCGACGGAAATCCCTGACCGTGCTTCAATTACATCCTCTGGCTGTACGTCCTTGATTGTCAAATTGCTGGAAAGGCGGTTTTGAGAGAGGCCAATTTTGCCACTCCGTAAGTCACTTTGAATTGCATCATGTTGCTGTCGGTCAAACCCACAGTCGGTAAGCATTTGATGCAGATTCACGGTTTGGCCGGATGAACCCTCTGAGTGTGGAAGAATGCTGTTGAGGAGATTTGCATGTTTGGTGCTGTCGCTATCCCGGCATCGTTGTCCAAGGTGTTCCAATTCAAGACGCTGGTCAGCAGCGAGTTCGTGGATTGAGCGCCGCAAAAGGCTGGGCAGCATAAGTGAGTAATATTGTTCTGGCATCCCGGCCGCTGGGTGGGCGACGAATTTTGCCTTGGAACCATCGTCGTTGATTTTGAAATCGTAGACGACTGGATCCATGGCGAAGGGCAGTGATGTTTGCAATGCCTGCTTGGTTTTGATCAGCGTTCCGCTTAGCCAGTCTTGGGCTGCCTGCTTGATTTCAGGATCAAAGATGAAACCCATGCCGCCACCCGACATGCCCCCCAGCATCCAGAAGCCCCAGAATTGATCACCATACTTTTCCCGGCACTGCATGATCAGTGAATCTGTATAACGATTTGTCGCCCAAGGAATGATTGTCTGCAACGGACCCTCAAAATTACGGGTGGTAGCATCACCGATCCGCTGCAAGTCACCTTCACTCAGCGCTTCGATGATTTCATTCAGGATTTGGATTGCTTCGAAACGTCCCGTCCACTCTTTTTCGCTGCGAAGCAGATAGTGCTCTGTGACCATTTCCAGAATGGGACCGACGTTTTGTGCCATTCCTCCATGTACCAGAACCAGTGAGTCTTGTATCTTTTGTCTCGTTTGGTGAGAGACTTGACTTTCAGACATCACATGGTGAGTTGGCAGTAGTCGCCCTCGACTGATCCCATATTCTGGATCTTCCTGCTTCGATTTTGCACCTTCGATCAGCTTGATGCCGGGCCAGACCCCGCCCGAATCCTGCCAGCCTCCACCACTGCCGCCAATCCACTCTCCCAGAATTGCACGGGCTGCTACAAGTCGTCGGTCACTCTCGTGCAGAGTTCCAGTCAGATTGGTTGTCTGATTGGTTGCTCGCATCATCAAGGAAATCAATGAGCCGAGAAGGTTGGTTGATACCGCCAATCGAGAACCCTTGGGAATGTCATTGACTTTGCTGACCACTTCGATTCCCTTGCCGCTGCCCACAAGTCGGGCCAGTAAGCCACTCAACGAATGTCCGCACCCTTCGAGCCCGGGAGGCACAATGCCGGAGGCAATCACGGCGGCTTTCAGTAATCCCAGATAATCCCGAGCAAAGTCGAACATGCCAGCGATTGAATCGACATCCACAGTGCAACCCAAATCAACGCTGGTCAACCGTATGATCGGGCAATCGATCACTCTGAGATAGGTTTCAATGGGTGGATTGCTCGTTGTGTCACGCCCCCGTACTCCAAGGTCGACAGAAACGTTGAGCACTCGGGCACCTTCAGGAAAATCCATTCCCAAAAAAAATATGTCACTCCACGCACTGTGAGAAAAGTCCATGCGGACCGCAGTCACCTCGCGCAGGATCGGCATGGCACCGCTGTCGGGATCCGGTTTGACCATCTCCGGTCGCATTCTTAATGGCTGTTCCGCCGGGTGGCCTAAACGGAACATCCATTGGTTGCCTTTGACAGTTCGGACACTTCGGCGGACCTGATCAGCAAGGGTTTGGAATGCAAGTTGATGATATGCCTGTGCCAAGGCACTTGCGATTCCGTCGCTGGGTCCCTCGTCTTTTTGCACTGACAGAAAAGAGTCAATCGCTTCAGCAAATCGTCGTGAAAGCAAGTGCTCATAACCGGTGTAGGGAATCCGGCCAGATTGTTCAGCAGTCAGTTGTTTGGGTAGATGATAGCGATAGATCGCTGACAAAAAAAAGAGAGCACGAACACGGCGGTACAGATTGTTTTCATCACGACGGAAGCGATCCAGTTTGTCGCAATGGTCCAGCAGCGTTTCCAGACTGGCACCGGAGCATTCCGAATCAAGTGAGCGATTTCGAACGTTATCTTCGTTCGAAAGAATGATGTCGAGCAGTGAACTCATGGAGTCGAACCGGCATCCATCCCATTGGCAGCTGCTCGATTTGCCAACAAATCAATCAGCTCCACCAGAATGTCATCGCGATCCTGACCACTGAGTCCAATTGCCAGTTGGGCTTTGAAGAGACCGTATCGAATCCCGAGGTTATGTCGTGTGCCCTGCAAGCGGTACGCCAGGTATTTTCCATGCGTTGGAAGCATCGCGATGGCGTCGGACAGGGTGGGGTGTGGCAGTGCCGTTGTTTTTGACGTCATCAGACGACCGATCAAATTCATGATCTCATTGGTAAAGACATGCATACCAAAAAAACCGAGATAATGTCCGGCTCTCAGGCCGGGGGTTACAAGTTCCTGTTCCGCGTAGGTGGGTGTTGGTTTTTCGACGACCCGATCAACTTGATAGAGACCGTCGATTCGCGGTACGGGAGAACCGCTGACGATGCCAAAGTACGGCAGGTTGTTCTCTCGAGTTGATTGAACAGCGGATACAGAACACTGGTGTTCATGGGCCATCTGTACAAGTTGTTTTGCACATGGAATGTCCGTGTTGCTCAAGTACAAGTGGTCCCCGACCAGATGCAGGAATGGCTGGCCGTCTACGAACGATCTTGCACGGTAGACGGCATCTGCATATCCGAGCGGTTCGGGTTGCTCTACGAAGTGCAGATTGCCTAGCTGTGTTCCCGCTGCCGCCTGATAGGCATCTGTATCGCCTGGTTGGATGATCACGCAAATTTCATCAATTCCGGCAGCAACCGTTTCTTCGACAATCAACTGCAACGCTGTTTTCTCCTGTCCGTCCCTATCTACCAATTGTTGCAGAGGGAGGCGGTTTTGATTTGGCGCGGCAGCGGTGATGACCGCCTTTTGAATCTGCATTGAGTTTTAGCAACTTTGCCGAACGGTGTGTCAAAGAGAGACCTTCGCTACCCTTCAGACTAATCAGGCTGCCTGATCTCGACAATAGAAGATGGTGCCACGTTTGCCACGAGGATTCGGAACCCGGTGTTCATCTGTCGTTAAAAAGCAGATCCAAAAGGCTCATTACCGAGTCCCAGTGTTCACAAATCACTTGGTAGAAGATGAGTCAATCACTTCCGGCCTCCGAGTTGGATGTCAATGCCACTGACGACCCAAAACAAGGAAAGTTGGATTCAATGCGTCAAATCGGACCCGATCCAGTTGATATTGGCCTCGGGCAATGTTGATCATGCGAACATCACTTCGTAGTCCTGCTTGATCAATTTTGGTTTGCACTGCCACCAGATTATCAGGGCTGGAGACATTGACAACGATGCTTCCCCCTGGCATCAGACGTGATAGCGCAGCTTCGACAAGATCAGGAACCATGCGGCCACTTCCACCGATGAAAATTGCATCAGGATCCGGCAATTCGTCAAATGCTTCGGGAGCCTGACCATGAATGGGTACCAGTCCTGGCACATCAAACATCCTCGCATTGTCAATCATCAGAGCAAAGTCTTCGGCATCCATCTCGATCGCGAAAACTTTTCCTTTCGAAGCGATCGCGGCAGCCTCAATCGCAAGGGAACCACTTCCCGCACCAACGTCCCAAACAATACTCTCCTGAGCCAAAGACAGTTCAGATAAAGCAATGCAGCGCACTTCCGATGGCGTCAGCAGGCCTCGTTTGGGACGTGACTGCAGGAACAGATCGTCAGGGTTTCCAAACAGACGCTTCCGCTGGCTACCGCTTGGTGAATCAGCCGCTCCTTGTCGTCGGACCAGCACCATGACATTCATTTCGGAAAACGATTGTTCGCGAATTGAATGCAAGTCCCCCTGAGTCACAACCTCGTCCGGAGTGCCCAGATTCTCGCACACATAAACGGTGAAATAATTGATCCGCCGATCCAGCAGGGCTTCAGCAACGACTGAGGGTGAAACCAGATCTGTGGTGAAAAGACCAACACGCTCCGCGGTGCGTATGTTGTCCACGACCCTGTCGAGTGATTGGGTGGCCAGGTTGGTCAAATAAGCGTCATCCCAACTCTCCTTCACACGGGCAAACGCGAGTTGCATGCTGCTGACGTGTGGTACCACTTCGAAACGATCTTTTCCGAAGGAATCAGTGAGGTAGCGTGCTATCCCATAAAACAGAGGATCACCGCCCGCGAGCATCACGGTGGATCGTTTCGGTAGTTTGACAATGGTGTCTTTCAATGATTCCAGGCCAGCGCCAATTTCGATTCGTTCGGCGTCTGTTTCGGGAATCTTTCGTAATAACGGTGCAGTTCCAAGCAAAACCTCAGCCTGCTCGATCAACTCTTTGGCGTGTCCTGTAAGACCTTGGAATCCGTCATCTCCAATTCCGACGATGTGTATGCGTGATGTCAACGGAGAGAGTCCTTTTCAGTTGGTTGCCAAAACAGGCTTTGGCTTCGCATTGCGACGCGTGCGTGAATCCCGTCAGTTTTGTGTTCCAGGACCTGGCTGACAAGTGTGCCAAGTGGAAATGAAATGCAGCTGGTTTACAATTTTCTCAATTCCCGGAGGATTTCTTCCACCGTACTTCTTCCAGCTTGCGAAGTGCTGACTTTTTTCCATGCAATCCGACCATTTTTGTCAACCACAAAGGTAGCGGGATACGCAGTTTGATTGCGGGCTTGCCAACGTAGTCCCCAGTTCTTCACCATTTGCATGTTGTCATCGTGAACCACTTTGATGGGATGGGGTAACCTTCTGGAACCAAGAAAACGTTTGGCCTGTTTTGCCAATTGATCCGTGTTGCCGGGATAAACCAGAACGACGCGGTCTGTTTCCGCTGCCAGAGCCTTGGCCCGATTGACCACGGCATTGAACTGGTTCTTGCAGATTGGACACTGGTAACCCGGATAACCTCTCAGCACGATCACAACGACGGGACCATCACGGTATGCGTCACGAAGGTTGAGGAATTTTTTTTCGCCAACCAGTGGTAACTCAAAATCCGGAGCCCGCTGTCCAATGTCGGGCTGTGTCTGCGATGCCTCCTGCCCTTGCAATGAGTTTGCTGTCGGCATCACGGAGATCCATAACGGACAACAGCAGAAGGTGATCAGTAACGTTGTCCAGTATGGCATTGGTCTGCGTATGTTTTGTGAGTCAGGCTTTGGGTTGGGCATTACTAGAATCCATTTCATGTACTGCAGGTTGGTTGGAGAGAGTCTCCGCCGGGTTGCTGAAAAAAATCAAGGAAGGGAGTTTCATTGATTGCGTTTTTCCCGTTGCCGGCGACTGTATCTTTCCAGCAGTTTTCGCTCCGACGATGTCAGGCTTCCTTCACCGTGTTCATGAATCTTGGCGAGTAATCGATCCGCATCGTCCGCTTCTTTCTGGAGTTTCTTGTCGGGATCATGCAGTTTCAGTTTCATGCGTCGTGATCGTTGTCGCATTTTCCCCCGAATTTCAGGGGCTGATGACAAACTCAGCCAGCCAAAATTCCAGTGGCCGTAATGATATGCCAACGCAAAACCTGCCCCTGCCAAGTGCACGGTGAATGCGGTTGTTGTTTCACCACCTGCAAGCGAGTAGATGGAACCCAGTAAATCCATGCCAACGCAGAGCGCTGCCAAAACCCATGCTTTCATCTTAACGATACCCCACAGGAATAACTCCTGTTGTGGGAAATAGCATGCGAACATGACTATCAACGCGATGACGCCACCACTGGCTCCAATGGTGGGAGCTGCCATGGCGATTTGGCCACCCGCTTCGGCTGCAGCTGGTGGAGAGTTCATCACCAAGCCCGTGATCGCGCCGATGAATCCGCCAGCGATGATCGACATCAGATAGAATCGCAGAAACTCAGATCCACCCATGCGGTTTTCGACCATTCGCCCGAAGACAAAAAGCATGATCATGTTGAATACAATGTGCCATATCGAACCCAGGTCATGGAAGAATCCGTAGGTGAGGAATTGCCACCACATCCAAGGCTCCAACAGTGTTTTCGGCACGAATCCGAAGAACCGCAGGATGTCAAAGGATTGACCATTGCCTGAACCGTTGCCGGCAAACAGCATGCTGACCAGAAATACAACAACATTGATGACAATCAAAGTCACGGTCATGCTGCGCGGTTTTTGGACGCGATCCCACGGCGTTTGAGACGTTTGATAGGGATTGTGGTCGTCACGTCCGTAGTCTCGGTCATAAAGACCCATGAGCTGAATAGTCCTTGGAGCAAAGAGTTTTGGTTCCAACAGTATCGGTAACCAAGTGGTGGATGTGTTTTAGAGAGACACGGGCAGTGGTTGGATCAAGCCTTCATGCAGTTGTCGGCTGCTTGTTGTCGCCACTTAACTGTTGTTCGATGAATTCCACAGCGCGTCGCAGTTGTGGGTCCAGTTCAAGCCCGGTTTTTTTTCGTGGTTGAGTGTCGCCGCTATCGGCTTTCTCGTTGGACGCTTCTGAAGACGACGGTGCCCCTGTATCCGCAGTTTCAGGATTGTTCTCTGGGGCGGGCTTGTCTGGGTTCTGCGGGGGCTTGTCTGGGTTCTGCGGGGACTGATTCGTCGAGTTCGGCTTTTCTTTATCAGCCGGGCTTTGTGAGCGGGAGGGCTGGTTCACTTCGGAGCTGTCATTCTGCCTTGTCTCTTTTCCGGTTTGTACCAGCGAAGGATAGGATGCTTCACGCCAACGCTTCGCCAGATCAAGAATGGTATTCTCATCCAATTCCACCATCAGTCCATCATCTGGCGTCACTCCCCATTCATCTTCCTCTGTTGCGTCTTTTCCGCGGTGGATATTCTTTCCATTGGGCCGGTAATATCTTGCTACCGTCAGCCTCAATGCGCTTCGCCCATACTGCAGTGGAAGAATATTTTGAACTGTCCCTTTTCCGTAACTGCGTGTTCCTACGACTTTAGCGCGTTGGTGGTCTTGCAGGCAGGCAGCGACAATTTCACTGGCGCTGGCCGAATCGTTATCGATCAGGATGGCCAGAGGTTTATTGGTATCGACGAACGTGCCATCGGTCGCATCGAAACGGTCTTCGACTTTACCGCCTCGGACACGAGTGGAAACAATTCGGCCACTGTTGATGAACATGTCACTGACTTCGGCGGCCGCGTGAAGCAGGCCGCCACCATTGCCCCGAAGGTCAAGCACAAGTCCACTGAAGTCATTGTTGAGATCTTTTAGCACCTTCTCCAGTTCGCGGACGGTCTTCTCACCGAATCGTGTAAGACGTACGTAGGCGATTGAGGGTTTGTCACGCAATCGGTAGACCCACCGATTTTCTTTGTCCCTGTAGTCGCCAATCACTGACTCGATTTCAATGCGTCCGCGTTGAACACTTATGAACACATCCTCGTCGCCACGTTGAATGGTCAAGTCAACACCTGTACCGACAGGTCCCTTTAGTTTCTTGCTGACTTCCCGTAATTCTTCCGTCGAGACATCTTTTCCATTGACTTGAACAATCAGGTCACCCGGCAAGATGCCAGCGGCCAAGGCCGGTGAACTGACAAGTGGGGTGATCACACGGACCGGTTTGTTGGGTTCTGGTTGTTCGACGAAAATGCCGATACCTGCAAATTCCTGATTGAGCGTGTCCTGAAAAGATTCATATTCCTGCTGAGGAATGTACTCACTGTGTTGGTCGAGGGTGGAAGTCATGCCATCCATGGCTGAGATCAACAATTGGTCTTTTTCAACGGGATCGACATAGTAAGCATCGATCAGGTCGAGAGCGTTGCCTACGATCATGGCTGTTTTGGCGCGTTGATGTGCGAAGTAGCACAGAACACTGACAAAAGCCGTGACGATAATGATGTTGAGGTTACGTGGTGGCATGTTTTTGTTGCAAGTTCGAAGCGGGGCCACAGTCCGTGTGCTTCTGGCCCTCAGTCTCCATTGTACCGGTTTGGGACGCTGATCCGAACGCCTCTCCAAATCGGATGAAAAATGGGCTCAGACCCCGCTCAGGAAAGGAACCGGGATCAGAATTGCATGTTGTTGGACCCAAGTCAGTAACCCATCCCAACTGGTGTATTGAGAGACATAGACAAACAGCAGGCAGATACTAACGACCAGCGGCATCACGAGTCGAATCAGATTTCGGGAGATTTTTGCGCAGATGCCAGTGGGATCAGGTTTTTTTCGTGCTCTTCGAAGCGCCAGGCCAGTTGCCATGCGAGCGGGTAGGATGAGTGCGACAAAGACGAGGCATAACGCCCACATGACTTCGTTGGGTGGTGCCGCGATTTTCAACAGATACAACGGGATCGGTGTCACAATCAAACATGTCACCATCGCGGCAAACCATGCCCACGGTGCTCGCCGAAAGTCTTTTCGAATCGTTCGAACCTCGAAAAGTGCCATGAAACGATTTTCGGCAGCAAAATGGGCCTGTAACATCGGCAGGTAAAGCAGCCCCAGTCCTAGCAGAAGCAGCGAGCCAAAGCCAACCAGACCGGCCAACCCTGTTTCACCATTACGAAAGGCAGCAATGATGATAAATGACGGGGACAGCCATATGAGTGTTCCCAGTGCACCACGAAGTCCAAGCCAGAAATATCTGGGAGCCTGCAGACTGTGGGTGAAGTCCCAGAGACGATCCGGAGTTGTCCGCCAAGTTTGCCAACGCCAACCCTGCTTCAGAAAACGTATGGGTTGTGGCCAAAGGTAGTTGGTAAGTCGTCCTCCACGATTCCATGCCCAAAGCAGGTAAGCCGTCATTAGCATCGAGGTTGCGAGTGCCAAAATCCGCATCTGGCTCGCTTGCTCAGATCCAGGATTGATCAGGTTGGCAACGGATTCCAGGTGTGCGAGCGCTCGGGTTGGCAACGCAGCGAGAAAGATGGCAACAGCCGCCAAGCCGATCTGTCCGGCCTGCTGAAGATGTGGAAGTGAATCTCTCAGTTTCGAACCATTCACCAGGCGGCCAGAGACACTGAGCAAGTAACCAAACGAAATCAATTGAAGAACCGGGATTGCAGTCAGCACAGCAAGAATGACGATCAGGGAAACCAGACAGAATGTTCCCCGGATCAGCCACATGATCAATCGCATGATCGACCGAAACAGACCAGGTTTGGGGAGTGGATCATCAGCCAAGCTGGGCGGTTGACTTGGCGACGCATCGAGAATGTTGGTGTCAACTGCTGGCGCCACCGCGGGATCGGGGACCGGAGTTGCAGTGAGTGGTGCCAACCCCTGATTCGAGGCTGACGAATCAGGGTCGATTGCGTTTCCGGCAGTCATTTCAACCGGCTTCGCATGCTTGGCGAGGTCGGCAGAGTTGGAAGAGATTTCGCTAGTTACTGGATTGGGACGGGTCACGCGAAAAAAGTATCCAAGTGAAACTAATACTGATTGGCTGTGATGATGAACTGACAAGGCTGGGTACGGTGGTAGCAGCAATGTGCCGCTGCCAAGGCAACGGTCGATTTCAGAATGATAGCTTTCGTGATACCGAGTCACTAAGGCAACCCGACGGTTCTGGGTGGCAAGCTGGTGCCTCTACAGTGTAGATGAGGATTAGGGGAGATTTGCTGGATCTTTGGCCCCCATCCGCCGATTACTCAAAAGAAGGTTGTTCGAGGGGGGATACTCGACTGGACTTCCGCAGGGTGTTTCAGGCCTGTGGTCGACGGGAAGCATTCATGCCCAGTTTTCAACGTATCCCCTGTTTGTTGAGTTCACTCGCTATTTCGATGGCTCTGGTTGGTTGTGTGGGCCCCCGGCTGCCAAGTGATCGCTACCTTCAGAACGAAGTATCTACTGAGTTTCATGCGCCTGAAACCTTCTCACCCGGGCCCAGTCAATGTGAACTGGAGGAAGACGAGCCGCCCAAGGAAATACCTTGGCCGATGTTCCACCCGATCCCCACGCGACCCGTGTTTGGTGGCAGCGGCCCCTAAGGGCATCTGGACGGGCTAACTACCGTATTTTACTTGACAAAAAAGTCACGAAATGATGACCTTTTTGCGTTGGGTGTTAAGCTTGGCAAACCTTGCGGAGTGGAGTTCCCAAGTGTGAAGGGATGTCGCTGATTGTTCCGATGCAAACAGCCATACCGGTGTTGCCGGTATGTGATCGACGGAGGAACGTAGTTTCCGTCGTACTTTAAGCATCCGAACAAGTCGGGTACGGGAATATATGCCAGCGACCACTCAATTTTCCCGCGCCGTGACCCACCTGGTTTTACTCTCCGTATTTACGGGTGTGTGCATCTGGACGGTCCCGACCGCTGCTCAGTCACCGAAAAGACGTATTTCGGAGGCGAGAGAAACGCCTACCGTGAAGGCGATCCGGCGTGCCTCACCCGCGGTGGTGAATATCCATGGGCAGAAAACAGTGCGTTCCACAGCAGCGGGAATGGCTGGAGCACAGGGGCCTGATTCATTCCGGCAAGTCAACGGCATGGGTACGGGTGTCGTGATTGATCCAAATGGTTACGTGATCACGAATTATCATGTTGTCGAGGACGTCGATAACATCCAAGTGACGCTGCACAACGGTAAAACGACAACAGCCGAAGTCATTGCATCACGCGTTCGCAATGATCTGGCGCTGATCAAGGTCAAGAGCGATGAACCTCTTCCGACCATTCCGCGTGGAACCAGCAGTGATCTGATGGCTGGTGAGAGCGTGATTGCCATTGGAAATGCTTTCGGGTACGTGCACACCAGTACGCAAGGAATCATCAGTGCCCTGCATCGTGATGTGCCCGTCAATGAAACCCAGGAATATGTTGATCTGATTCAGATCAGTGCCGGGATCAATCCAGGCAATTCTGGTGGCCCGCTCTTGAACATTGAGGGCGAGATGATTGGTGTGAATGTCGCGGTACGGGTAGGGGCACAGCAGATTGCCTTTGCGATTCCAATCGATCAAGTGGTCGAAATCGTGACTGAGATGATTGATCAACAGAATAATTCGAGGTTGGCTACAGGCCTGCGAACCAGCGGCGGACCCCGCGAGGGTGATGGCGTGACCGTTTCCGATGTCTCCGCCAGCAGTCCCGCCGCACGGGAAGGACTGAAACCGGGTGACCGCGTGGTCCGCGTTGGTTCTCAGGAAATAGATAACAAGCTTGATTTCTCACTTGCCATGATGGGGATGAGACCCGGAGATGCATTGGAGTTGGGAATCGAGCGGGGCAGCGAGCATTTGGATTTGGCGTTAAGAACAGAAACGCGATTGCCGGATTCCTACTCGGTCAAAGAGCTGGCGTGGAGCATCATTGGGGTTCAGGCGAAGCCTGTTCCTGATTCCACCATGCGTCGACTGAATTCCCGCATGAGAACTCGGTATCGTGGTGGTCTTTATGTGACCGCCGTGAAGTCAGGTTCAGCCGCCGAACGGCAGGGAATCATCGCTGGTGACGTCCTGCTGGGAATTCATGGTTGGCAGACATCGAGCATGAAGGACCTGGCAGGAATTTTAAAGCATCCGGATATCAAGGAAGGGCCAAAAGCCAAGTTCTACCTGGTTCGCCGTGAGCAGACCTTATTCGGTCATATGGAACTCGCGGCGCATCCAAGTCTTGCCACAAAACTCCGCTAGATGATTTGAGTGGCAGACACTGAAGCGGTGATTGATCGCAGACGTCCCGGGGCATTCTTGTGTGCTGCATTTGCAGTCGCAGCCTGCCGACCCAGCCGGGACGCTTGTGTTCACCACTTCCGCGGCCGTGAATGCAACATCATTGTAATCCCCGGCTTGTTTCCCAGCCTTAGAGAGGCGTCTGAGGGTTGGAGAGGCGTCCCAGCATTGGAGAGGCGTCCCAGCGTTGGAGAGGCATCCCAGCGTTGTGGTTACGTCCCAGCGTTGCGGTGACGTCACCACGTGCGTGCTTCCTCGTAAGCGGAGATTTTTTCTTCCAGCTGCAGTGTCTCTGCAATGTCATCCAGACCATGCAGTAGGTTGTGCTTGCGGCTTGGGTCAATTTCGAACTTCAAACTCAGCCCCTGGGCGTCTTGGACCGTCTGATCCGCGAGGTTGACAGATAGCTGGTAGGGCGAGGGCTTCGCTGCCCGCGAGAAGATTTCATCAATTTCTCCTTCTTCGAGAACGATGGGCAGAACCCCGTTCTTAAAACAGTTATTGAAAAAGATGTCGGCGAACGAGGGTGCGATGACGGCGCGGAAGCCATAGTCGTCCAGAGCCCAGACGGCATGCTCACGGCTGCTTCCGCTGCCGAAGTTTTTGCGTGCAATCAAGATGGAGGCACCTTCCAGATGCGGCTGGTTCAATTCAAATTCGGGATTGGGAGTTGTCCCATCATCGTGAAAACGCCAATCGTAAAAAAGGAACTGGCCAAACCCTGTTCGTTCGATTCGCTTCAGGAACTGTTTGGGAATGATCTGGTCTGTATCAACATTGGCGCGGTCCAGCGTGGCTACAACACCGCTATGAATGGTAAAGCTTTGCATGAGTTCGTTTGCAGATGGATGGAATAGGTTTGTTGGGCATGATTGATTGGAGCTTTGCTGACCGCCGAAGCAGCAGGCTCACGGCTGGCCGGGGTGATCATTCCGCCGTTTTGTAATCCCATTGCCGGACATCGACGAAGTGACCTTTCACGGCAGCGGCCGCTGCCATTGCCGGGCTGACGAGGTGGGTGCGGCCACCCTTGCCTTGTCGACCTTCGAAGTTGCGGTTGCTGGTGCTTGCACAACGTTCACCCGGAGCCAGTTTGTCAGGATTCATTGCCAGGCACATGCTGCAGCCAGCCTCTCGCCAGTCGAATCCTGCCTCCTTGAATACACGGTCAAGTCCTTCTTGCTCAGCCTGTTTTTTTACTTGTCCACTTCCGGGTACGACCATCGCATTGACGTCACCCGAAACATGGTGGCCTTTCAGGACGGTGGCCGCTGCTCGCAAGTCCTCGATTCTCGCATTCGTACAGGAACCGATGAAAACTCGCTGAATGGGAATGTCATGAATCGAAGTGTTGGCCTGAAGCCCCATGTATTCCAATGCATCGGAGGTGGATTTCTGTTCGGTCGGATCCTCAAAGTCTGATGGTGAGGGAACCTGGTCGGAGATACTTCGTACCTGTCCAGGATTGGTGCCCCATGTGACTTGGGGCTCAATGTCTGCTCCGAGATAGGTGTTGGAAAGGTCATAGATGGCACCTGGGTCACTGCCCAGCACTCTCCAACGCTCAACTGCTGCGTCAAAGTCTGGCGGGACTTCAGGAAGTCCACGCAGGTAATCAAACGTGATCTGGTCAGGTGCGATCATGCCCGCACGAGCACCTGCTTCGATCGACATGTTACAAACGGTCATCCGCTCTTCCATCGATAACGCTCGGATGCAGTCACCGGTGTACTCCAATACGTAGCCAGTCCCACCAGCAGTGCCAAGTTTGCCAATCAGATAAAGCACCATGTCTTTGGCAGTGACACCAGGTGCCAATTCACCATCAACGCGAAGCTCAAACGTTTTTGGTTTGAATTGCCTCAACGTTTGTGTTGCCAGCACATGCTCAACTTCACTGGTCCCAATTCCAAAAGCCAACGCACCAAACGCACCATGCGTTGCGGTATGACTGTCACCACAGACAATCGTCATGCCGGGTTGTGTGTAGCCGTTCTCAGGTCCAATGACATGCACAATTCCCTGACGTACATCGTCGATGTCGAATAACGTGACACCAAACTCTTTGCAGTTTTCACGGAGAGTTTCAATCTGTTTCCGACTGATCGGATCAGCGATTGGTAGACTGCGATCGGAGGTGGGGACGTTGTGGTCAGGTGTGGCAATCGTACGCTCCGGTCGCCGAATGGGGCGGCCGTTCATGCGAAGCCCTTCGAACGCTTGAGGGCTGGTCACTTCATGAACAAGGTGTAGGTCGATGTAAAGAATCGATGGGCCCTGCTCGGGAGCATGTACGACGTGTTGGTTCCAGATTTTTTCAAGCATGGTCCGCGGAGCGGACGAATTGGCATCGGACATTTGGTGCAAAATGGGGAAGGAGGGATTCAGGTCACACAATTTACTGTCAACTCTGGGCGTCAAAATGTCAACGGCTTAGGCAATCGGAACAGCCTTGGAGTGACCGATTATGCTCAGAACTGTCACAACAAACCGCTTTGTTCGTGAAATCCAGACGGATCATTGATGGAACAGTGGACCCGATGTACCCACTGAGATGTCAAAATGCGACTCAGCCCAAGTTCCCATAAAGCTGGCAAGACTTCCCACAAAGCTGGCAAGACAGCATCGGTTGTGGTTGAGAATCAGACTGAATAATAGTCACGGTACCATTCGACAAACTTCTGGATCCCGACTTTGATGGAAGTTGAGGGCCGGAAACCGACAGCACTCTCCAAGGCTTGGATGTCTGCGAAGGTCGCCGGTACATCTCCGGCTTGCATGGGCATCAAGTTTTTTCTGGCTTGCATGCCAATGGCTTGTTCAATCGTTTCGATGAACGTCGATAATTCGACGGGATTGTTGTTGCCAATGTTGTAAACCCGATAGGGTGCTGTGCTGGTCGAAGGATTGGGGTTAGCGCTATCCCAGTCAGGATCAGGCGATGCAATTTTTTCGGACGTTCGATCGACGCCTTCGACGATATCATCGATGTAGGTGAAATCCCGTTGCATTCGGCCTTCATTGAAGACATCAATGGGCCGCCCTTGGACGATGGCCTGTGTGAATAAAAACAATGCCATGTCCGGCCGTCCCCATGGACCATAAACCGTAAAGAAACGGAGACCAGTGGTTGGTAGCCCGTACAAGTGACTGTACGTATGAGCCATCAGCTCATTGCTTTTCTTGGTCGCTGCATAAAGACTCAGCGGATGGTCGACGCGGTCGGTTGTCGCGAAAGGCATTTTCGTACCGCCACCATAAACACTGCTGCTGCTCGCGTAGGTCAGATGGGGTGTCTTCGCATGCCGACATGCTTCAAGGATGTTCAGGAAGCCAACAATGTTACTTTCCGTGTAAGCACGCGGATTGTCGATTGAGTAACGAACTCCTGCTTGAGCAGCGAGGTTGATCACTCGATCAAATTCATGCTCGCGAAATACCTGATCGACGCTGGATTGATCGGCAAGGTCAGCCTCAATGAATTTGAAATTTTCAAATTCACTCAGAAGCTTCAATCGATCACGTTTGAGTTCGACACTGTAGTACTCGTTGAGATTGTCGAAGCCAACTACTTCTTCACCACGGTTGAGCAGACGCAGTGACAGATGAAATCCAATGAATCCTGCGGCACCGGTAACCAGATGTTGGCTCATGAATTTTGACTTGTTCCGACTTTAGACTGGTTCTTCAACGACATGAATGGGTGATTCAGAACTGCTGGGAACAATTCGCGTTACATTGACTTTGGTACGACGAAGCTCTTCAATCTCTGCTGCCATCTGTGCAATCAGTTCGGCAATCTCCGTGCCAGCTGTTTCCCCAATATTTACGATCAGTGCTTTCCGGGAATTGTAGCTCAAGCCTGGGGTTTTCATGGCACTGTCTTTCTTGTTTTGGCTGATAAGTTTCTTCGCTTGTGTTCACACTATTCAGCAGACGATATTGATCAAGTTCTTCTTATTCGACGGTCACGCTTTTTGCCAAATTTCTTGGCTTGTCCACATCGCAGCCTCGAAGCAATGCGACGTGGTAGGACAAGAGTTGCAGTGGCACAATGGTTACGATCGGTTGCAGAAATTCAGGTACCTGAGGAACCCGGATCACATCGTCTGCAATTTTGTCGACTTGGGGATCGTCGTGACTGGCGATCGCAATGATGGCGCCGCCACGAGCTTTGACCTCCTCCATGTTTGCCATGACTTTGTCGTACGTCGTCCCCTGTGGAACGATGAATACGCTAGGGGTGGCTTCGTCTACCAGAGCAATTGGACCGTGTTTCATTTCAGCTGCGGGATAGCCTTCCGCATGGATATAGCTGATTTCCTTCAATTTCAACGCGCCTTCCAAAGCAGTCGGGAAATTGAATTGTCGTCCCAAGTAGAGGAAATTATCTGACTCGTGATATTTTGCCGCGACTTCACGGACTTTAGTGTCACACCCCAGAGCGGTTTGAACTGCATTGGGAAGGGCCCGCAGGGCATCAATCACTTGCTGGCCTTTTTCAAGGCTGAGATGCCGCATGCGACCAAAGTAAAGTGCTAGCATTGCCAGGACGCAGCATTGGGAGGTGTAAGCCTTGGTGCTTGCAACACCGATTTCGGGCCCCGCATGCAGGTACACGCCTCCGTCAGCGGCCTGTGCAATCGAACTGGCGACCACATTACAGATTGCCAGCGTGCGATGCCCTTTTCGCTTCGTTTCCCGAAGCGCAGCAAGCGTATCGGCCGTTTCACCACTTTGGGTCAGCCCGAATACAAGCGTGTTTTTTTCGATAGGTGGATTGCGATATCGTAATTCGCTCGCATATTCCACGCTGACAGGGATTCGTGCCAATTCCTCGATCAGGTATTCGCCGACCAAGGCAGAGTGCCAACTGGTGCCGCACCCCGTCAAAATGATCCGCTCGACGCTACCAAGTTGTTGGGGGGTGAGATTCAGCCCCCCGAAAACGGCAGTCGCATCTTCGTCATCCAACCGACCCCTCATGGCATTACGGATTGACTCAGGTTGCTCGTAAATCTCTTTCAGCATGAAGTGGTCGAAGCCTTCCCGGCTGGCTTCACCACTCTCAATTTCCAAAGGTTGGATATCGACCCGTACTTTTCCTTGATCACGATGCAGAACCGAAAACCCTTCGGGCGTGAGAACGGCAATCTGATGATCCGCAAGATAGACAATCCGGTCAGTGCGGCCCACCAAGGGCGTAGCATCACTTGAGACAAAGTATTCTCCCCGTCCAACGCCAATCACCAGCGGGCTCCCAAAGCGAGCTGTGATCATCAGACTTGGCTTGTCACGAAAGGTAATCGCCAAGCCATAAGTACCTCGCAAGCGGGCCAGTGTCATTTGAACGGCGTTCAAATAACGAACATTGGGTTTGCCAGGAACTTCAGGCGCGTTCTTGAGATTCTCAGCCAACAGGTGTGCGATGACTTCACTGTCCGTTTCGGATCGGAAGCAATATCCTTTTGCAGTCAGCTCGTCTTTCAACATTTGAAAGTTTTCAATCACTCCGTTGTGGACGAGAGCGATCTCACCTTCACCACCAAAATGGGGATGAGCGTTTGGCTCGGTTGCCGGACCGTGTGTCGCCCACCGTGTGTGCCCAATCCCCAATGATCCGGATAGCGGCGCTTCTTTCAGCCGGCTCTCCAGTGCATCGATCCGTCCCACAGATCGAGTTACCCCCACGGTTTCGCCGGTGTGGATGGCCAAGCCCGAACTGTCGTAGCCGCGATATTCCAGACGGCGTAGCCCCTCGACCAAAAAAGAGCAAGCTTGATTATTTCCAACGTAGCCAACAATTCCACACATCGATTGGCGATCTCCAGCTTTATCCTGATCGTTCACCGCTCGACAGATTAGCCAAGCGTTATCTTTGCGAGAACAAGTTCCAGCTCTCTGCGTGTTCGATCGTGAACGAAAAAGTACATCGGTCAAGTAAGAAAGCGATGCTTCAGAACGATATCGTGGATTTTGCCCCTGCCGGCTCGCTTGTCGAGCAGGATCAAGCCACTCGGCGAGAGGAGTGTGTGCTGGACACTTGCAGAGAGATCCATGTCTCACTGCGTGAGACGAGTACCACAGTTTCCTGATGGGCAATCCGAGCAAGAAGTCCAGCGATCGCCGGGTTTTCGTCAACCACGCTGGCGTCAGTCACGAGAATCAGGTCGATCGCACCGATCGTATGTGCGATCTTGACTAGAGCTCGATCAACCGAACCTGGAAAGAGTTTTGGATGGATGCCGTGGTTTCTCAAGGTTTGGTGGAATTCCTTTAAGTTGACACCACCCGCCATTTCAAATTCATCGATCCCAAAGTACCGAATCGAGTCGGACTGGTGAGAGAGTGCCTCCATCGTTGCGATGGCTCGGGATCCATCCCCGACTCCAATTTCCAACACAGAGCAGGCACTGATCGTCTTCAATCGCTTGCGGAGACCACTGTGGGGACCACCGCGAAATATGCCAAATGACGATTTAGTCGATGGTTTGACCGCCTGCGCACGGCCCTGATTGGCGGCCTTCGTGGCTGGCTCCTCCGACGCCTGCGATTCCCCCGACAGGGGTGCTGCTGGGTTTGTGGATTGACCCCGAAGAGAATTCCAGAGTTTCAACAACGGCATCAGAAAACACCTCGACCGGACACGTGTGACAACCCAACTACCTCAGTGCAGGTATCGGGTATTCGAGGCTCCAAAATCGATTGCTTTCCCGCTCGTTCAGGTTAGGCGATTCGCGGGGGAGTCTTCGTTCTGTGCGTCCTGTGCCAGCAAATGAACCGGGTTCAACGCGGAAACGACGCGATTGCCCTCAGGAATCAGGAAAGAGCTTCTCCTGACAGAAAATATTCATGTCTCTCTGGCTCGCCTGAGCCCCTCAGGCTCGCATAAGCCCTCAGGCCCGCATAAGCCCTCAGCCGCCCTCAGGGGCGCTGTCTGAGTGTGTAATTGTGAAACGCAGCTTTCTGCCATCACACGCCCGTTGGACGGTGGGTCGCTGCAAGTACCAATCACATTTCCGATGCTTGACACGCGAGCGTCAAGGATCAAGTTGGGACCGGTAACCCAGTTCGATCATGACCGCAACAAAACCGTTGGCTTGAGGTGGTTTCACCGGGGAGATACCACCTCAGTGGAGTTGTCCTGCTGAGTTGCCTGCTGGCTACTTGTCATCCTTGAGCCATGGGTTGCGGGCGTTCATGGTGATTTCATCGTCAAGCTGCTTCATTCGTTGCTGCAGGCGATCAACGATTTCGGGTTGCTGTGCAGCAAGATTGTTCTGTTCGGCAATATCCTTGCTCAGATCAAACAACATGATCTGGGGTTTCGCCTTTGAGGCCGTAGCGTTCTTTTGATTTCGACGTTGCCGTGGTCTTTTGACCAGCAGTTTCCAGTCGCCTTGCCTGAGTCCTTCCAGATTACCTTGAGACGTGTAGTGAATGAATTCGCTTCTTGGCGACTGGTCTATTTTTCCCAACCACAGTTTGGACACATCGATTCCATCAATCTTATTTTGTTTTGGCAGCGGTTTACCAGTAAGCGCGGCAATTGTAGGAAGCACATCGATGGTTCCCGTCAACTCGTCACAAACGGATCCAGCTGGTATGCCGGGACCGCGGATCAGGCAGGGGACTCGTTGGCCGCCTTCAAAGGTTGTTCCTTTGCCATCACGAAGTGGTCCTGCTGATCCCCCATGATGTTTGAATTGCAACCATGGTCCATTATCTGTGGTGTAAATCACATAGGTGTTCTCGGTGAGTTTCAGTTCATCCAGCGTATCGAGCAGTCGACCCACTTCAGTGTCAATGTGTTCGATGACATTGATGTATGCATTCAACGGATTTGGATCGCGGACATCATCTGGAACATAGAGTGGGATGTGGGGCATGGAGTGCGGAAGATAGACGAAGAACGACTCATCGCGGTGTGTCTTGATGAAGTCGATTGCATTTTGGGTATACCTGCGTGTCACTGTTCGCTGGTCCACCGGCACTTCAATGATCTCTTCATCCTTAATCAGGGGTGTTTTCCATTTGGTCAATGTCGACTCAGGATCTTTCCAAAGAATGTCCATCCCGGCAGCACCGCTCTGGGGTTTACCTTTATTGTCTGGATGGTTCATGTCATTGGAGTAAGGAATGCCCAGATAGGTATCAAAACCATTTGATGTCGGCAGAACCTCGGGATGATGTCCGAGGTGCCATTTTCCGAAGCAAGCTGTGGCATAGCCTTGTGATTTCAGGTGATCCGCGATTGTATGTTCACTCGGGTTCAAGCCTTTTTTCGACGTGGGAAACAGAACATGCTGGTGCATTCCCACTCGCTTGGGATAACACCCTGTCAGCAATGCAGCGCGAGACGGGGTGCAGACGGGAGACGCGACCATGAAGCTTGTGAATTTTCGACCCTCTTGCGCCAATCGATCAACGTTTGGCGTCTGAATCGTCTCGGACCCGAAACAACTCAGGTCTCCGTATCCCTGATCATCGGCAAAAATGATGATAAAGTTCGGATCGGATGCTTTTGCTTTACCAACGCAGGAAAAGAGTACGGCACAAATTGTCAGTGAAAAAATTAATTGTGTCGAGCTTTTCATTTGGGCTGACCTTTCGATGAATGATGCAGGAGTGAACCGACAGTTTAACATGGCGATTTCCAATTTTATGCTGACAACGCATGTTTCCCCCGGATTCCCTGAAAACCATCGACCACAGACAGCAGGATCGCAGCGTGCGAAGATGGAAAAAATTTGTTGATATCTGAATCGGGCGCACTGGTTTGGTTGTGGCGTGAAAAGTCAACGCAGTGCAATGTTGAGTGTGTGGATCACTTTCGCAAGGGGCCAGATTTGGGGCTCTTGCCATGATTGGTTTGATACCTTCCCCCAAAATATTTGTCTCGAATCCATTTCGGTTGCCAGACGTCCAAAACACGCTTGCTGTTGTCGAAACGCGGTATTTTTGACGCAGGATTTTGTGAACTCAGTGGGTAGGGATCGCCCAGGCGATTTCTCCATTCATCCATCAGCACATGCATTTCAACCAACTCGTCCTGATACGCAGGATCGTCTGCAAGGTTGGTCAATTCATGAGGATCGTTTGCCAGATCAAAAAGAAGTGAATGATTGATCTGGGGGTAGATATGCAGTTTCAAATTACCATTGCGAACCGCGCGTTGGTTGTCTTGAAATGGTAGAAACAGTGAGTCGCGTACTGTTTTGTGCCGACCTTCGATGATGGAATTGAGTGCTTGTGAGTCAACTGAAGTGGGGATTTCTACGTTTGTAAATTTACAGACCGTGGAATAGAGGTCATGTACATACGTCAGTGCATTGCTTGACTTGCCACGGGGTACGCCGGGGCCTCGCAAGATGAGAGGACAACGCATGCTTTGCTCATAGATATTCTGTTTTCCCAGTAAACCATGGCTTCCCATGGCAAGCCCATGATCGGCTGTGTAAATGACAATCGTGTCTTGCGCGAGTCCGTTGTCTTCCAATGCCTGAAGAACGCGCCCCACTTGCTCGTCAAGATGTGTCACCAATCCGTAGTATTCACAAAGCTGATCGCTGATCATCTCCCTGGTTCGTGGCCATGGTGCCAGGCCTTCGTCTCTACCAGATGTTGCTTGAGGCGCATTCTGGAAGGGGTGCACGGGAAGGAAGTTCTTTGGCAGTGGTGGTCGTTTCTGGTAATAAATCTCCCGATATTCTTCGGGGGGATTGCGTGGGTCGTGGGGTGCCATGAATGCAACGTACAGAAAAAACGGCTGATCGCTTTTGACGTCTTCGATGAATTCCACCGCATCGTCAGCGAAGACCGTACTTGAGAATCCATCAGCAGCCCGTTTGGGGCTAAGCTTTCCATCCACTAAATCCTGAACTTGAAAGTCCGCATGATTGGCCATTCCACCCATGTAAACGGAACGCCCATTTGAAAAAGATTGATTGAGTGTACCGCGTCCATTGTGCCATTTACCGATGATGAAGGACTCGTATCCGGCCTTGGATTTTAGTAGCGTTGGCAGGGTGATTGCATCACCCCAATTCGATGCCGGCCGTTGGGAAGGCAGGTTCATCCAGTGTTGTCCTGTCATCAACATGGCACGGCTTGCGACACAAACTGCCCCGCTGAAGGATCCAGCACAGTAGTTGCGACGAAAACTGAAGCCCTCGCGGGCTAGCTGATCAAGATTAGGCGTTTGAATGTGTGGATTACCATGGCCACTGATCGTGTCAGCACGCTGATCATCTGCAAATAATAAGACAATGTTGGGACGTGTGTTCTCCTCTGCCCAACAGAGATGGGCACCGTGGATCACTAAGGTTGAAAATAATGCAAGAATGATTTTTGGCATCAGTCAGTCCAACTGCGGGTGCGGTGGGTTGCGGTTCTGTGTTGCAGTCGCAATCTGATCAAGGAGCGGCATTCGTGTTGGCCACCCAGAACGTGTGGGCCTTGAATTGATGTTTGAAGGCTGTGATTACCGATTACCACTGTGATTATCACTGGGAATAATTGTGATTACCACTGGGAATAATAATGTACGGTAAATCCAGTTCACAGCATCGTAATTGGAAGTTTCGGAACACGTCGTCTCGAGTGGAAAAATGAGTGACTCTGAGACTGGTTGGCTGAATTTGAAGACGCTGGCTGAGGTGGGTTCCAATGCCTGCGTTTAGCAATGACTCATGGCTCGAAAATCTGTGTCCGAAAGAAAACGGAACCAGTAGCAACGTCGCAAGTCACGTGGCCGATCAGGCTTCCAGATTCAACCAGCAGAACTTGAACCCATTGCTGGTCATGAGTGGAAATTCAGCGTCCAGAGCCACTGTCTTCTTTCCATATCGGCACCATTGATGTCCAAATGCCCTCTCCTTTGATTCGAGAGTAAATCGCTGCTGCGACATGAATTGAAATCAGGAAGTAGCTCAGAGAAGCACAAAATTCATGTAAGGCGAGCGAGAAATTCTGCATGGGACCCTCTTTGATTCCTTGCGTGAATAACGCTGCGATCATCAAACCAGAGAGTGGAAGGAGAACCAAACACAAATACATGGAGGTGTGAACCGCTTTTGCAAGGCGTTTGTGAATCAGAGATACAGGTTCGCGTGCCCCCAGAAATGTCTCGAATCGCCTCATGTAGAAATAACGCATCAATACGATCAAAAGAAACAAACTCGCGAATACCACCTCAAAAGTGAGTAAGCCCGAATCTTCTAATTGTGACACATCGTTAAGTTGCTTCAGCAAACCGTAGGCATAAAGGATGATGAATCCCCAATGGAATGCCTTCGCGAATTTTGTGTGAGAATTTTCCATGATCATTCCAGCTCAGGCTAAAGAATTTCCTCACTTTGCTCCATCCCCCCAACAGCTGGCAAAGCTGAGCTTTCTTGCCCCAGACGATTTGTCTTCAAAGGTGCTGCTGTTCCAACCATTTTCATTGGTGACGCGTCGCGATGGTTACTGGCTTTGCGACCGGGTTGCTTGGATTCACGAAGATGAAAAAAATATTTCAGGCTCAGGTGACTTGTGCTTGGAGAGGGTAATATTGAGCGTCGATCTATTCGGAAGAGTTTGTTCTTGATCTGCAACGTCGTGGCCTCCGGACGGGCTCATCTTTGAGTGTGAGTTGCTCGGCGCGTGGTTTTTTGATTCTTCCTGAGCCGCATGACGATGACACGAATCCGCTTTCGATGAGCGCACTGTTGCTGCTGACGGTTTTCATTGCCGTAGGCTTGGCAGCACAAACAGACGAATGCGTGGTACCTCAGCAAATTGGTACGAGCCGGTTTTGAGGGCCATAGCACACTGGCATTTTTCCAGCCAACTCGCTCTCTGCATGACTGAAATCGCTGCATGTTCCTTTGCATGTCAACCAAGCAAAGATTGCTTTGGAGCGCTAAGACTGTCTATCTGTCGTGGTCTGTGGTGACTTGAACGGCTTTGTGTACCATGCCGAAAACGATCGAAGGGCTCGTGTAATATCATCGCCTGCCAAAACTGCACATGGCACGAGAAAAAGCGTGACGCCTGTGGCAAACAGCACGCCGAATGCGAGCGAAACAGCCATCGGAATCAGGAACTTTGCTTGGATCGATGGATCGAAGATCAGCGGTGTCAAACCCACAAATGTCGTTACCGACGTCAAGAAGATCGGACGAAACCGATTGGTTCCCGATTCGGCGACGGCCTCAAAAAGAGAACTTCCCGCTGCGCACCGGCGATTGATAAAGTCCACCATCACCAGGGTATCGTTGACCGCGATCCCGGCCAGTGCCAGCATCCCGAATACTGACAGATAAGAGGGTGTCAGATCGAGCAGAATATGGCCGAAGATGGCACCGATGATTGCAAATGGTACCGCCAGCAGAACGTAGAGTGGCTGGATCAGCGATCGTAACGCCACGGCCAACAACCCGTAGAGGGTCAGTCCAAGAAGGATTGCGCCGACGATCGTCTGCTGTCGCGTCGTTTCGGCATCAGCGACGTAACCGTCATAGCGAAAGGTGAGTCCTGCTGAATTACATAGTTCCTCGAGGGTGGGGTCGAGATCTCTTGCAATCGCAACCATGTCAACGCTTTCATTTCTGACGTTCGCACCGATCCGCGCTACCTCCGCTTTGTCTTTTCGTTCGATGTTGCTGGGAGCTTTGACAACGTTAATGCTCGCGACAGTCTTGAGTGGTACTTCGTCGCCAGAGGGTGTGCGAATTTTCAGTCTGTCAAGCGTGTGAAGTGACCGCCGCCCCGATTCCGGCAATCTCACCATGACACGTACATCATCGGTTCCCCGTTGAAATCGCTGTGCTTCTTCACCGTAAAAAGCCTGCCGAACCTGGCTGGCCAACATCGATTGTGTTAGTCCGAGTTCTGCGGCACGGGCTTTCAGGCGAATTCGCAGTTCGTCTTGCCCCTCGTCTACGTCCGTCCATTGATCTTTCAGTCCAGGATAGGTTTCCAGCAACGACTTGACCTTTCTGGCAACCGCTCGCTTGGCGGGAGAATCGGGTCCTCGAAGTTCCAGATTGAATTCGTCATCGTCTGGCCCCCACTCACGAACCATCGCCGCTTCGGTACGTGTTCGAAACTCACGAGCCTCGGGGATTTCGCCAACGAGCTCACTCCAACGTGTTGCCAGGTCCGTGTTGGACGGCCCGGGTTCACTGCGCTGTTCTGGTGGTAAGACTTCGAAGGATGCATACGCCCGTGACCGGTCGTAGTCGCGACCGGGACGAGAGGCACCCGCCAGCGTCACAATGTTGCCAACCATTGATTCACCGGTGACCGGATCAACGGCTTCTTTTTGGAGGACATGGAGGGCGTCGGTGATGCGTTGAACGTACCGCTGAGTGACTTCCATTGGCGTGTTGCTGGGCAGACTGAGCATCGCGCTGATGCGAGTGGTGTCGACAGTTGGGTAGGGCACAAATTTCATTCGCCCGCTTACACAGTAACCCGCCATTACCAACGCGAGCGCGATGAAGCTTGCGATCACTGCCCAGCGACCTGTGATGGCGAATCGCAGGGCGGGTGCGTAAACTCGTTCAATGAAGCGTTGAAGTAACCTGGCAACGCCTCCCTGGAACCGCGAAAACCAACCGGTCGGCGGCTTGTATCGCAAGTGTTTCAAGTGTGCCGGCAAGATCAACTTGGACTCGATCAGCGAAAACAACAGGACCATGGTGACGATCGGTGGCACCTGCCGCGCATAGTCTCCCCAGTTACCATCGAAAAACATCATTGGGACAAATGCGACGACTGTCGTCAATGCTCCGAATGTGACTGGCGTGGCAATCTCTTTAGTGCCTTGGATGGCAGCTTGCAGCGGGTCGATTCCGTCGCTGATTTTGCAGTAGATATTCTCCGCAGTCACGATGGCATCATCGACAACAATCCCGGTCACGATGATGAATCCAAACAGGCTCATCACGTTGGCCGTCAAGCCAAACCACGGCATGAAGATCGCAGCGCCGGCAAAGCTGACTGGAATTCCGATTACGATCCAAAAAGCAACTGCAGGCCGGACGAACAACCCCAAGATCAATAGCACAAAGAGACCACCCATGGCCAAAGCCCAAGTCAATGCACTCAGCCGTTGACGGATCGCAATCGATTGATCGTCCCAGATCTCCAAGCGAATCCCTTCGGGAAAGATCGCCGGTGTTTCCGCAATATAATCGCGGACCGATTGTGCAATCTCAAGCGCGTTCTCATCGCTCACTCGCATGACTTCCAGCAAGAGTGCCGGACGCCCGTTGTAGTACAGTCGAGGTTGTTCCTCGCTGAATCCGTCGGTGACCTTCGCGACGTCACCGACTCGAACCTCCGCGCCTCCGACAGAACGGAGCGGAATCTGTTCAAACTCCCGACTGGTAAATGCTTGACCGTCAGTGCGCACGATAAACGTGCCACTTTTGCTGTCGATTGATCCGGCGGGAAGGTCGAGCGAAAAGTTTCGAATTGCGTCGGCAAGTTCTTGAAAGCTGAGGTCATACGCCAACAGTTTTTCGACGTCCGTCTCGATGCTGATCTCAGAGTCGAGATCTCCTTGCAGCACGACTCGGCTGATGCCGGGTATCTCTAATAGGTCACGTTGGACCTTGTTCGCGACATCGCGAAGCTCATGCAGCGAAAGATCGCCGGTTACAGCGATTTCCAGGATTTCGTAGTAGTGAGCGGACTCGGGAATGTAGATTCGTGGGGGTTCCGTTTCGGCGGGAAAGGTCGTGATCCGATCGACACGCCCTTTGATATCGTCAAGCAGGTCGCGTCGGTCTTTTCCACGAGCGGCCCGAACCCAAATCCAGGCACCCCCGGGAGATCCTTCGGCATTGATGGATTCGATGCCGTCAACGCCTTCCAATGCTTCTTCGATAGGGATCAGAATCGCACGCTCTATGTCTTTACCCGTCGCACCTCGATAGGCCATGCGAATACTGATGCCGTCCCAACTCAGGGCCGGAGTGACCTCCAACGGAACTTGCGTCATGGCAACAAACCCGCCCGCGACCAGAATCAGGATCATCAAGAAATTTGCTGCGATCCCGTTGCGTGTGAACCAACCGATCATGGAGTCGGGCTCCCTGTCGCCGGTTGACCAGCCAAGGACTCCGTCTCGATTTCCGAGATGATCTCAACAACGGCTCCTTCAGGAGCATAGACCAACATCGTTGTTGCCACGTAATCCCCGATTCTTATATTTGTATCCCCTACGATCACGTAATTTTCATCCGACCAAAGCGGATCGATTTTTTGACTGCGCAACTTTTTCGTTTCGGCATCGATTAAATGAACTTGATTCAGGGAACGGACCGCGCGTCTGGGGATGGTGATCACGTTTTCCAACTTTTCACCCCGAACCGTGGCACTGACAGGCTGGCCGATACGCAGCACCGGGCCATCGCGATGAAGAGCAAATGGGTCAGGAATTCGAGCGATTGCAAATAGCTCAAGCGAATTCGGATCAAGAGCTCCCTCGGTGCGAACGATTTGACCGCTCCACTCTGCCTCGTTGTCGGGATTGATCGAATCGCGGAGCGTGACCTTCAATGGTCGATCACTCTCGCGCTCGGGAAGACTCAAGAAACGCAATTCTCGTGTCGCAACAGGTAGCCGCACTTCGGCATAATCGACCGCAAAGACATCTCCCAGGGTTGTTCCGACCGTAATCAATTCACCCAGCCCAATGGCCTTGGTGACCACACGACCGGCGAAGGGTGCGACGACGTCGGTACGCTCCAGATCTCGCTCAGCTTGATTCAAATTCGCCTTTGCGACCTCGACATCGTTCTCTGCCTGAAGAAGCACCGAACGAGTTGCTTCCAGCTCCGCGAGGGATGCACCATCCTGGGCGGCAAGTTGCTCCATCCGTTCCTTGGCCGTTGTTGCCAATTCGAATGCGGCCCCACTACGACGAACTTCCTGCTCTGCAATTCGAAGCGCGGTTTTGTAATCCCGGTCGTCAATCTTCAGCAAAATATCGCCGGCCGAAAAGAAACGGCCAACCTCAAACTCAGGATTGATCGTGACGATACGCCCGGTGACCTCGGCTGACAGCGTCACCTGATTATGGGGGCTCACCAATCCATTGGTCTCAATATGTACCTGATAGCTGCCGACTTCCAAACGCTGGACACGGCTCCGGACCTGGGTTGGCTCAGGCGGCTCGACGACCTCCTCTTCCATGGGAATTGAAAACTGACGAAATCCATACCATCCACCGGCCAGAATGCAGGCAGGCAAAATGAGACGTACCAGTAACGCGGCAAACCTTTGTGTCATGTTCATGGAGGCAAGAAGGCGGGGCACGTTTCGGTCAACGGCACCCGGTTTTAGGTGGAGAGCAAAAGAGAGTGGGATGCAGCGGTGGAGGCGACGATGCCTACCAAAGTAATGAGAGACTACGGAAACTCATACGGGTCTCGCTCATCCTTGGCCGTTGGTTCCACGCGGTCTCGCAAAAGTGCATCGTTGTCGAGATAGCTTGTTCGCTCTCGAAAACGGCTCTTTGCTGCGGAAAACACCCGTATTGACGAACGTTCCGCGAGAAATTCACCCTGCTGGATAGCATAGCTGCTCGCCAACCGGATGTCACTTGTCAGTTGACCTCAGATGGCCTGAAAATCTGAGTCAAAAGGACATCTCAGTGAGTGCTGCCAACAAGAATAAGGCCTAGGAAGCTCGATTCCCGGAGCGAAAAGGCATGGTTCAAAGATTGCCACAGATCGGTAGCGAGCAATCTCGGAAACCCCATCACTTGCGCTCCCAGCAAAGCCGCGGAGGCTGGATAATCCGAGGCAAATTTGAGCGTGGTTGGAGTCGCTGAAGAAGCATCGACCGAACAGATTTTGGTCGGGACTTAAGTCACTTCGCTCTTGTCACCAACGCACCATTGCGTGCAGTTGCGGAGGTGACGCAGTAAACATTGCTTCGTGGTCGTTGCCCACGCGGGACTCAATTTCAACAAAAAAGAGTACCTCAGATGATGACAACCCTGGAACTTCACCGACCAAAGTATTCGCTGGAGCGTTTTGAAGCGTGTGTAAACCGCCGTTGAGAGTCAACTTGAGGTGCGTGGTCGGGAGACGACCAGACAAAGTACGCCCAAAGCAACCCTCTTCGAACTAGCTCTATTTCGGAACTTTGACGCAACATCTTTGTTGACTGAGAGTTAAGGCGAGGATGTTGCTTCCGGTGTCACGGAGACCGAATAGGATTCGAACTGAGACACGGGGCGTCAAAGTCGAAAGCCAAGTCACTGCGGCCCGCATGACGCACATCATGTGGCTGACCAACTTGGCCCCAGAGATTCAAGAGGCCATTCTGTTCCTGCCTCGCGTCGAGTCCGGACCGGACCGGACACGGTCAAGGAGATCGATGTGCGGCGGATCACTCGGTTGATGGATTGGGGTGTGCAGCGGAGGATCTGGAAACAGATTTCGGCCAAGCTTTATTGCAGCAGGTCACGGTAACTGGCACAGATGAGAGGCTACAGTAAGTGAGTTCGTCTGGTCGACCTGAAGCATTCAGCCAATGAGCGTGGATCGTTGGTTCGATCTACAACATTCCTTCTTTGCTCAATCGCCTTCGCTTTTCTCTTGAGCAAGTTTTTCCCATTTCAGAACATTGTTTTTTCGGCTAGATGGATCCTTCAGAGCTCTCAAAAACTGTCTTGGATATTGATGACCAATGGTGTTACCGTCCTCATCGTATATGAACGCGAGGTCGTGGCCAGTCATTACTTCCTTTGCAGAATCGTACAGAGCCTGGCATATCAAAATTGGTTCGTAAGCGAGTGCCATAAACGGGTAAAATCCCGTCCCCGGATTAGTGTTGAATTTTTGATGCACATGGTAGTTCTCGACTTCGAAGTGATGGACCTCCTGAGTCGATGGATCAACCAGGTCAATCTGCCCGATGTTTTCGGAGGGCCCGAATTGCTTTTCCACTGCAACACGTGAATCCAGATTATCCAGAGTGGTACCGCTTTCACGAATCAGAACACTGCACCCAGAACAGCACGTAAGCGTGAGGACCACCGAGAAAAGCAGAGTTGATGGAGTGGAAATCATCCTAAGCAGCTCACGGGTTAAGATGTTCGGTTTGGCAAGTGGCACGCTAGCACACCGAATACTGAGATGAGCCCCTTTGATCATCAATTCAATTCTGCGGTGTGGGTTGCACTCACATTCGATGTATCCACAGTCTTCAGAGCGTGTAAACAAATTTTCGCTTCTGGGGCAATATCTGATCTCGAATCTTACCCGCACCACCGAAAAGCGACATCGCTAACTTATGCGGTCCAAAATATGAGAGAGTCAGAGAGCAGAGCCAACGGAGTTCGCAAACGGACGTGGTTGGATAGATGAGCGGGAGCTATCGCAGGTACAGCAGAGAGTCTTACTCAAGCAGTCATCGACGGAAGTCATTACCCGAAATCACGTTATAACGCGAATTTCAAGTGAGCTTTGCGACCGCTGTTGAGAGTCAACAGGTGGTGCGTGGTCAAGCAATGACCAGACAAAGTACCCCCGGCGGGATTCGAACCTGCGACCTGCGCGTTAGGAATGCGCTGCTCTATCCAGCTGAGCTACGAGGGCGTTGCGCGATTAGCCTATCATGCCTCCCCGCTCTATGACAACGAGACAGGAATACCAGATTGTGACGACAGCCCGATGTTTTGCGCAAGAATCAGCTGGGGCCCATGGTTTGGCATTGTTGGCGGCAGGCGTTTTGGGCCCTTGGTGAAGCTGAAACAGTTTTGAGCGGTCGTTGATCGGCACAGTCGCCGAATCTTACCTCTGTTCCGTCGACAGACTAGAGTGGGGCTGGGGCTCAGCTCCAGGCAAAGTTGTCCGCGCAAACTTGAGGGCTGGTGAGTCTGTGGTCTTGATCTCCAGGCTCAGCCAAATCTCCAGGCTCAGCCAAATCTCCAGGCTCAGCCAAGGGTTGGTGGAGCGAACCTCCATCCTGACATGATTTTGAATCACGCCTTAAGATGCTCAAAACCGGTGAATTAACGCGATCAATATTTAATAGCTGGCAACCACATGTCACAGGCCATGAATGGAATGAATGAAGATACCCGTAATTCCGTCTACCGCATTCTGGACGCGTCGGCGAATCGCGCTGGTGAGGGGCTTCGTACGATGGAGGAGATCGCCCGATTTGTTTTAGATGATTCCGCATTGACAGCCGAATTCAAGAGCCAGCGGCATGGTCTCGCAGGTGCCTTGAAATCGATCTCGCGTGTTTCTCTGTTGAGAGCTCGTAATACCGGCGAGGATGTGGGCACCGGAATTACCGGAACAGGAGAATACCTGCGGGCCAATCTGGCGGATGTCGTCGCAGCAGCCGCTGCCCGAACACAGCAGTCATTCCGGGTTTTGGAAGAATATACAAAAACGATTGATCCTTCGATCTCTGCAGAGGTGGAACAGGTCCGTTACCGCTGCTACACAGCCAGTGCAGCCCTGGAGCTTCGTGTTGTGACTCGCAGCGAAAATTGCCGTTTGCATTCGTCCAGTCTGTATGTCTTGATGAGCTGTGGTAGCAGCCATGACAATTTTCAAGCGAAAGTTGAAGAGCTACTCGCTGGGGAGGCGGACGTTATCCAGTT
>PKCN01000078.1 GCA_002862205.1 Planctomycetaceae bacterium
CGCTCAACCAATTTACGGAATCGACGAACAGCTTCTTGGATCGTTTCCCGATCGCGAACCACTAACTTGACCATTTTTGCTCCGAATACATTGCCAGATCATGTCTCCCTTTGGAGGGATTTTCCTTTCAGGCAGGCCCTGTGCCGTACCACCGGACGCGAAGTCTAACGATCAGGCCACCCAAGTGGCAATGGCGGGACCGCGTTTCAGCCGTATTTCCCGTCGAAATTGCTCGTCAATTTGCCCTCGCCCTCAGTTCTAGCCCGTTTCGACTCGGTGCTTGGCGTGGTTGGCCGTTTTTGAGGCCCTTGTTTTTGTCAGAGTCCCCTCATGGCTCACGCAAGCCAGAAGGGCTTGGAAACTCCCCTGCGGTGGCCATTTCGCAGTCCGATCGCTGAATTCGGCGTCCAAGCTTGACCGATTTAGACCAAGTCTTCGTCCAAATCGTCTTCCAGCGTTACCCCAAGACCACGAAGCACCTCCTGTAATTGGCTGTCTAAAGCATCCAATTGCTCAAGAACATCGTCTTGACGTTGCTCCAGTTCGTTGAGGAGTTGACCTGGTTCGATATCCGCGACTTGAGATGTCTGTGTTGGCGACATGGTTACTTTGCTAGGTGGCCTGAGTGCTGCTCGGAGATCAACCCAGTGGCGGAGAATGGTTCAACGCTGCTGGAAAGCTCTCTACTGGACTCTTTGAATCGGTACGAATCGAATCCTTCACGAGTCAGCGTCCGGTCGCATCGGTCCGAGAAGTCAGGAAAGATGTGCGGCTCGGGGCGACAAATGCGGTCAGTCAGGCCGTGAGGTGCGGTGAGCCCGCAACTTGCCGGCAGCTGCCTTCGAGCAAATAACCAACTGGCCAACTGAAAATGTGGCGAGTGTGAGATTTATTTTGCTTGAGCGAGGCAGCAGGGCATTGATGGCGACAATCAGGGGGAGAGGGGGCCGTATCAGCGCGAGGCGGTCGTGGAAATCTATCCCTCGTTGTCCGTGCGTGCTCCTCGGCTGGCCACGGGATTGAATGCGACGCTGGCGATTGCCTTCAATTCACACAAAGCTATCAAAGCGATCTGGGCGGCTTCGCTCTTGCTGTTCGGGTGTCAGGTGGATAGTCTGCAAGACGGTTCAGAGAAGGAACGCGTTTATTGTCAGGGAGGGCAATCACGTGTTGAAACGAACGTCGATCAGGACGAAGCTCACATTTGCACTGACGTTTCTGGCAGGCTTTTCTTGCTTGCTCGTTTTCGCGGTTGTTTTTGCTCTGGGTGCTTACAACAGTCTGGCCTTGGAGCTGGTGCAGCATTCCCGTGAAGTGGAGCGGGCGAGCGATTTGCATATCACGGCTCACAAGTTGGTAGGCAGCTTTGGAAGCAAACTTGGGAGCGCGGAAGAGCATGGTTTGTTGCCTTCCAATTTTAGCGAGCATCCGTCGAGATTATTGATCGAATTGGAGTGGGATTTCGAATCATGTGGTGGCGCATTCGAGACTGATCTCGAGAAGTGTCGTGGTTTATCCAAATCGCGGTCGACTGATTTGCTGATGCCGGAACTCGAGCGTGGAGATCGACTCGCTGAGATTAAGAATCAGTTTGAGGCATTCAAGCGGTTGGAACCGTTCAGTGGCGAGGTCAACTACAATTTAGGCTACAACCCGGAGAAGAAGGCCCGGATTGAAACTTCGCTTCGTTCATTGTTGGGAAAGAGTGAAAAATACGCTACAGCCACTCACGAGGCTTTCACTGTCTATAGTGACCAACTGCGGGCGCAGGCTCGCTTTTGGAGTTATGTGGCCTCGGTTTGCGCGATGGCCACTTTGGTATTGATCGCGATCTTTTTCTGGTTCTTCAATTCGTACATTGCCAAGCCGTTTCGTACATTGATCGACGGTTCGCGTTTGGTGGCTGGTGGTGAGTTCGATCATCGGATTGATCTGGGGACTGAGGATGAACTGAACGAATTGGCTCAAGCCATGAACCGGATGACGAATCGTTTTCAGACCACCTTGGGAGAACTCCATGATACCTGCGAAGGGCTTGATCGTGAGGTCAAGGAACGAACTCGTGAGGTCATCCAGAATGAGCAGCTTGCGAGCGTCGGATTTTTGGCTGCCGGTGTAGCACATGAAATCAACAATCCTTTGGCAACGATTGCCATGAGTTCCGAGGTGTTGCAATCGCGGTTGTCTGATTTAGCAATGCTGCCCGCTGAACAACGCGTGCTTGATGGCGAATTGCAGCATGAGTTGCCCAAGAATCTCCGACGGATCGAGGAAGAGGCTTATCGTTGCAAGGGAATCACCGAAAAACTGCTCGACTTCAGCCGATTGAATGAATTGCAGCGTGCACCTGCCGACATCGTCCAGGTGGTCAGCGAAGTGGTGGAGATGGTCGGTCAATTGGGTGAGTTTCGCTGCAAAACACTTACCATGCATGCCTCGCAGGCTGTCGTAGCCGAGGTCAATCCACAGGAGATCCGTCAGGTGATTTTGAATTTAGTCACCAATGCACTTGAGAGTGTGGATGCTGATGGCGCTGTCGATATCTATGTCGATACCCGGGGTAGCGAGGCTTCGGTGGTGGTTGAGGATACCGGATGCGGCATGGACAGTGAAACGAAGCGGCATTTGTTTGAGCCATTCTTTACACGTCGTCGGGATGGCACCGGTACCGGGTTGGGGTTGAGCATCAGTTATCGGATTGTTTCGAAGCATGGCGGATCGCTGGTCGCAGATAGCGATGGTCCGGGGTGCGGGTCAAGCATGGTATTGACGTTGCCACGCGTGGCATCGGAAGAAACAGGTAAGACATTAAGTCCAGTGGCACATGGGTTGAAGAATGAGTCGTATCAAACAATCAGTTGAACAACCATCGATGCGGATTCTGTTCGCTGACGATGAGCCGAATTTACAGGAATTGATGCGTATTGAATTGCCCAGAATGGGTTACACGGTAACGGTATGCCCCGATGGGTTGACCGCCGTAGCGGCATTGGAGAAAGAGCCATTCGACTGTTTGTTGGTTGATCTCGATATGCCCGGCCTCAGTGGGTTGGAAGTGATCAGCAGAGCGCGGGAATTGCGACCTGAAATCGAAGCCGTGGTGATGACTGGCAAGCCGAGTCAGGAAACGGCCATCGAAGCGTTGCGGTACCAGGTTTTTGATTATCTCACCAAACCCGCTCGCCTGGCGGTGATTTCCGGGATGCTGGGACGCGTCAATGAACGCCGTCATGCGCGTCGTCAACTCGCGGCGTTGCAGCACCGTCTGCGACGGGCCGAGGGAGATTCGCAGCTGATAGGTACTGGACCCGCGATGGAGTCTGTTCTGAAGCTGATTTCTAAAGTTGCCCCGACTGATAGTTCGGTGCTGATTCGCGGCGAAACGGGATGTGGTAAAGAATTGGTCGCACGAGCACTGCACAATAGCAGTTTGCGGGCAGAACAGCCCATGGTCGCTGTGAACTGTGGCGCACTTCCCGAAAACCTCATCGAGAGCGAATTGTTTGGCCACTGTCGTGGGGCATTCACCGGAGCGGATACCGCAAGGACTGGGCTCTTTGAAGTAGCCGACGGTGGTACCATCTTCCTTGATGAAATCGGTGAGTTGCCGCTGTCCATGCAGGCAAAGCTGCTAAGAGTTCTGGAAACCGGTGACATTCGACGTTTGGGGGACAATCAAACTGTCAACGTCAACGTGCGGCTGGTTTGCGCGACGCATCGTGATCTCGAAAAAATGGTCGAAGAGGGGACCTTTCGTGAAGACTTGATGTTTCGCATCAACACCTTCGAAATCGGTGTGCCCCCATTGCGAGAGCGGACCGAGGACATCCCCGTCTTGGCCAGGCACCTGCTGCGTCGACATCGCAGTGACGGTAGCGATGACGCGCTGTTCACCGATCTGGCAATGCAGGAATTGCAGGAGCATCAATGGCCCGGGAATGTCAGGGAGCTAGCCAATGTGATCGAGCATGCAGCGATTCTCTGTGACTCGATGCCAATCGGACACCATGATCTGCCAAGGCACTTTGGCAAACGTCAACTGAGAAAAGAAATTCGCGATGCAAGTCCCATGACGCTAAGAGAGCTGGAAGCGATTGCCATCGAAAAGTCAGTGGAACGACATGATGGCAACAAGCCAGCCGTAGCCGCGGAATTGGGCGTCAGTCTGAAAACGCTCTACAACAAACTCAATGCTGCCGAAGAACGGCGGCAAGCTGGCTAGATCCGTATCGGGCACCGGGCACTGGGCAGCGGGCACTGGGCAGCGGGCACCGGGCAGCGGGCAGCTGGCACCGGGCACCGGGCACTGGGCAGCGGGCACTGGGCAGCAGATGCCCAACAGCTCACTGCTGATGCTTGTCAAACCAGCTTTGGACTTTCAGTCCACTGTGCTGTTGCTCTGGGATCCAACCGGCAAGTTCGCGTTTGATGCTGAGATGGTCCGGTGAGTTGGCAAGGTTCTTCCACTCGTGAGGATCGCTCGCGTGATCATACAATTCTTCAGATCCGTCTTCGTATCGAATGTATCGCCAACGTTGGGTGCGGATTGCTGTATTGCCCGCACCGTAGGAAGAGATCGCAGGAGAGCGTTTTTCGTTGGGGTCAGCCAGTTGCGGCTTGATTGATTTACCATCGAGGTGATCGGGTATCGGTAGCCCAGCAAGGTCAACCAGAGTGGGGTAGACATCAATCAGGCTGACAGGTTGCATGCAGACGGATCCGGGTTTGACGTTTGCCGCACGAACCATGAATGGAATGCGAGTGGTTTGCTCCCAAAGCGCACCCTTGCACCAGTGCTTCTTTTCACCCAAGTGCCAGCCGTGATCACTGACCAGCATTACAATGGTCTCTCGACCACGCGGGTTCTTGTCCAGTGCATCGAGGAAACGGCCAATCTGTCGATCAACAAAGGCAACGGAGGCTTGGTAGGCCTGAATCGTCGAATCCCATTCCTGGCTCGCAACAATGTGCTCGTGATCGCTCAGGCCGGTTTGAGTCGTGCCCTCCCCGGTTTTGCGAGAGTGCAACGCCTTGTGGGCGTGACTTCTTGCCAGACGCTTCGCAAAGGCGGGCATGTCATCCCAGTCGTTTGTGGTCGGTTCCAGTGGCCTTTGGATCGTGTCAATCGGGAACTGCTCGAAGTATTCTGCAGGAACTTGCAATGGGCGGTGAGGGCGGAAAAATCCAACCGACATGAAAAGTGGTTGTTTTGATTTCCGATTCCATTGCTGGACAGCCCACTGAGCGACCTTGTAGTCACTCATCTGCTCGTCCACAGCATCCAGAGCATAACCGTCGCTGGGTGGTTTGCCACCGCCGAATTTGTCTTCACCTGCGGGAGGCTTTGGGTCTCGGGGACGCCGCAATAGGGAGTCGCCCCGGTTGCCAGGACCGCCATGGTGGACCTTGCCACCACTGGCAACCCGGTAGCCGTGGTCTTGAAAAAACTGTTGCATCGACGGTGTGGTGACGTCTTCCTCGCCTTGGAACCTGGCGTTGAAATACGTGCCCGTTCGGAAGGGGTAGATCCCATGATTCAGGCTGGTGCGAGACGGACGGCATTGAGGAGCATTGCAATAAGCCTGAGGAAAAAGCATCCCACTTGAGGCCAAAGCATCAATGTTGGGAGACTTTGCATCAGAGTGCCCCTGCAGGCATCCCAGCCAATCGTTCAGATCGTCCACAATGATGAACACAATGTCTGGCTGTGGTTCCGCCGCGGGGGTGTTGGTAACGCAGATAGCCATAATCAATACTACAAGCGTTGCGGCAAGCGTTCTACAACCTTCGTGTTGCAGCGTGTCTTTGGGCATGGATCGCTCTTGTGTCTTCGTGTCGTGTGTGATTGAGAGTGGTGATACAGTCACGGGAAAGCCGAGGCGTAAATGGTTCGAGGATTCTGGCAATGTCACAACCCGCGTCGCTCAGCCAAAGTACCCGGTTCACCATGGTCAGGTCGAATTCGCCCACAATGACCAGTCGTCGTGAACTGCGAGCGTTGATGGAATCAATTTCCCGTGGGCAACCAGTTGCTTTCCCGCAGATCACCGGCGGTTTGGGCTGAGTCCCACGGTTTGTCCGAACTGATTCAGATACCAGTGCTGCTGGGCAAAGTCTTGCAGAATGCTCATTGTACCGTTCGTTTGGTTATCGCGTGAATGGGTGTCGCGTGAATCGTTACCTCGTGAATCGTTACCTCGTGAATCGTTACCGCGTGAATCGTTACCGCGTGCACCTTTTCCAGTTGACGAACGGAATGGAGTGCAATTCACTGATTGCTGCCAGATTGGCGAGGTTCGTCAGTTCCGAATTGCGTCGATCACTTCTCGAATCCGATTTGGCTCAGTTGGCTTCGCGATGCAGTGAGAGAAGCCAAACGTTTTGTAACGGTCGACTTCGGCATTGGTGACGCTGGCGGTGACAGCGACGATCGGCGTTTCCTCGGACCCGCGTTTCTTTTCGATGTTCCGGATCTCGGACGCCGCCGCAATGCCATCCATCACGGGCATGTGAATGTCCATCAGAATAAGGTCAAATTGCCCTTCATTGAATGCCTCAATGGCCTGTTTGCCATCGCATGCCATGGCCACGTTCACATTCATCTTCTTGAGAATATGTGAGAGGACAAGTCGATTCACCTCGCCATCTTCGACCGCCAGGATTCGGATCGGTGCCGCTGCGTAGTCTGCTGCGTAGTCTGCTGTGTCAGAGTTTTCGGTGCATCGCGGCGCTGTGACTGCTGACGGCTGATCTTGTGTCGTTTGTGGCAGCTTTACAATGATTTCAAAAGACGTTCCTTTGCTGAATTCACTCTCGACGGCAATGCTACCTTGCATCAACTGGGTCAGAGTTTTGGCGATCGTGAGACCAAGTCCTGTTCCTCCGTAGCGACGCGTGGTAGTCGCGTCTGCCTGGCTAAACGGAGCGAACACTTTTTTGGTTTGTTCTTCTGTCATGCCGATCCCGGTGTCGGTGACAACGAAGTGCACGCGCGCGGGATCGTTGCCGGTGTTTTCTTGCGCAGGGTTGCGGCAGTTGTTGCAGGTAAATGTTCCTGTCACACGTCCGGTGGACGTGAATTTGATCGCATTGTCGAGCAGGTTGTTGAGGATTTGGAGCAGTCGAACAGGATCGCCTGACCGTTCAGAATGCATATGTTCGCATCCTGTGATTTTCAGTGCGAGGCCTTTGGTTGTAGCGTTCGCGGAGTGCAGGCTTTGTAGTTCTTCGATTTGCTCACTGATGCGGAACCGAGAGTTCTCGAGCTCAATTCGGCCTGCCTCAACTTTTGACAGATCAAGAATGTCATTGAGGATTCGCAGCAGGGACTCGCCTGATTGTTGGATCACGCTGACCCATTCCCTCTGCTCATTCGTTAAGTTGGTTTCGGTCAGCATGTTCACCATCCCCAAAATGCCATTCATCGGTGTCCTGATTTCGTGGCTCATGTTGGCGAGGAAGTTGGTTTTCGCTGCACTCGCTCGCTCAGCGTTTTCCTTTGCTGTCAGCAGCTTTGCCTCGTCCCGCTTTTTGTCCGTGATGTCGCGTGTGATCGCGACCATCTCAGTCACGGTGTCAGGATCTTTATCGCCATAGACGGGGGCAGCGGTCTGTTCCATCCAGCGTTGTTCGCCGCATGGTGAATTGCAGCGGAACTGCCACGCCACTGTTTCTCCTTGAAAGACAGAGGACATGTGCTGCTGGTAGGTTGGCCAGTCCTTTGCATCCACCATCATGGACAGGTGGGTGCCGCGAACCTGTTCGACATCGGTCGCCCCAATCATTTTCAAACCAGCTGGGTTCAGATCGATGAGTCGGCCCTCAGCGTTCACTGTTTTCACGCACTCTGGTTCCGATTCAAGAATCGTCCGGAGCCGAGCGGCTGTCATTTCGGGGCTGGCAAAGGCTGGATTTGCGCCAGCGTTCGTTTGAGATGGATGGCTCATTTGCTCAATTGACTTTACAAAATGCTTGACTTTACAGGGTGCTGCGGAAAACGAGGTGCTGCGGAAAACGAGGTGCTGCGGAAAACGAGGTGCTGCGGAAAATGGGGTACGTCCCGTGCTGTTGCTCGCTGAAGGTGAGTTCTGGTTTCATCCGTGATGCCGCGGACTGAACCGCGTGCGATCTCGCCCTCGGGGGCACTTCATCTCCCCAAATTGATGTTTTTCTGCAAGTCCTGCTCGCTCTGATGCTCGGGGCGAGCGCCCCTGAGGCACACTAGGTTTGGGACAATCCTCGGTTTGCCTTGAGACCAGAAAGAGACTTTAGACGGTTGGTAAGAGTTCATCGCGATTTGCCTGGATGCAAGCGTGAAGAAGTGAATCGGTAGAATTCAGGAAATCAGGGATTTTCCGGTGTCAATGGTCTGCCGTGACGGCGGGCGGTAGTGGGATTTGATTGTTATCGGGTGTCCTTTGGGTCAGACACGCGGGTTTCGTTCCTGCTTGAGTTGCGAGAGTACCTCCGCCAGTCGCTCAACCTGGGATATTTCGTTGTAGGCCTGCATCGAGATGCGGAGACAGGCAGTAGGAAGCTCCCTGCACTGAAAGACTGGCAGCTCGAAGTGGTATTCTTGAAACAGGATTTTCTGCAGGTTCTCAGCCGGCGCTGCGGTTCCGTCCAGCCGGCAAAACTGTTCAGTTTGAATTGGTATTGTAGCGAGGGATCCGATCATGCTGTTGTGGCTGGGCGCAGCGATTTCCAGAGCATCGCAAAGAATCTCTCTCCCTCTCAGCGTCTTTTCATGGTTCTTATCGTAAAGCTCAGTGAGACCTCCGGCGTACAGCGATTCCATGAATTGGGCGGCGGTTTGAACCGCCAGCAGAGGTGTGGGGTCATGGGTGCCTGTCCAGTCAAATTCTGTCAGGAATCGGGACCGGTCTGAACGTGTTGGGTTTGCGCCGTGACTGATGACATTTGGACGTACTTGGTGCTGTAGTTCCGGGGTGACAAATAGAAATCCTGAGGCCTTGGGAGCACACAGCCACTTGTGATGATTGGCGGTGTAGTAGTCAGGAGCCATTGTGGTCAGGTCAATTGGGAGCATGCCGGGTGCGTGTGCTCCATCGACGAGCACTCGGATGTCCTTCGCACGGGCGAGTGAAATGATCTCCTCAACCGGAAAAATCAATCCGGTGGGACTGGTCACATGATCGATCAAGATCAGACGCGTACGCGATGTGACCTTCTTTTCCAACGCGCCAATCACATCTGCACTGGAGTTCAAGGGAAACGGAATGTCTGCGATTGTGATTTTCCCGCCTGCTTTTTGGGCAGCGTGATGGGCTGCGTTGTTGCATGCGTTGTAGCCATGACTCGTGACCAGGATTTCGTCGTGTTCCTCGAATGGAAACGAGCTCAGCACTGCATTGACACCGTCGGTTGAATTACGAACGAATGCAATGTCTGACTTCGAGGCATTCACCAGATTTGAAATCGTCTGCCGTGCCTCGTCCAGTTTGGGTTCCAGTTCCCGTTCGGGGGCAAGGAACTGGATCGGATCCCGTTCAAGTTGTTGCAACAGCTCATATTGCTTTTGTAAGACAATCCTTGGGCACGCCCCGAACGAACCGTGATTGAGGAAATCAATGTCCGGGTTCAATTGCCAGTGGTCACGGATGAGCATGAAAGTGCAGGGCTCACTGTCAAGAGGGACTGCCGTGGGGAGGTTTCTGGATCCTCGGCAATGGAACAGTTTCTGATCGTATCTATTGGTTGGTTTTCAGTTTGGACAGAGCAAGTGTGATTTCTTCGGTCACTTCAGGGTCTTGCTCATGATCAAGGCACAAGGTCAGTTGGGGGCCGGCAGCTTCGTCGCCGATACAGCCGAGTGCCCAAGCCGAAGCGCCCCGCACCAGCGCTTCGGGGTCTTCAAGTCCGCGACGCAGTGCAGGTATGCTTGAGCGGTGTTTCTGATTGCCCAGAACAATGGCTGCATTGCGAAGGACACCTCGGCGTCGCGCACGCCATAATGGTGTTTTTCGGAACCGTTGACGGAACTGCTCATCATCCAATTCGAATAGACTGGCCAGATCGAGTTGATCAAAACGCAAAGGCTTGGCTTCATCGACTTCCGTGGTGTGCGCAGCTTGTTCGTGTTGACGGTTTGCCTCGCGAGTGGGTTTGCGATTCCATGGACAAACTTCCTGGCAGATGTCACAGCCAAACAACCAGTGCCCCATCCCTTCTCGGAGTGATGCCGGAATCGGACTCCGATGTTCAATGGTCAAATAGCTGATGCAGCGAGATGCATCGAGCACACCGGGAGCTGGAAAGGCATCGGTTGGACATGCATCCAGGCATGCCTGGCAGGTCCCGCAGTGTTCGGTGTTGTGTGTCTCGTCACAGGGGAGTTCAACATTGGAAAGAATGCAGGCTAGAAAAAAATAGCTGCCCTGATGTTTGTTCAATAGCAAAGTATTTTTTCCCTGCCATCCCAATCCTGCTTGTTGTGCGATTTCGCGTTCCATCAGGGGTGCCGTGTCGACCACACCGCGAGCTTTTGATTCAGGTGATTGCTGCGTAATGAGTTTGCACAACTGCTTCAATTTCGGGTGAATGATGTCGTGGTAGTCCACTCCCGACCAGATGTATTTTGCGATTCTGCCCATGCCATTGGAGCAAGGTGCTGCTTCTGCTGAATCGTAGGGATAAGCCAATGCAATGATTGACTTGGTTCCCTCCAGAACACTATTGGGATGTGCGTAGGCCTGCTGGCGATTGGCAAAGTAGCCCATCTCGCCTGCGTATCCCGAGTCGATCCAGGCAACGAGATCAGAGTATCCTGTGATGGGGACGGCGGGAGTGATTCCAAACTGTGAAAAACCCGCATCGGTGGCCGCTTGACGCAGTGTATTGACGAGTTGGGTAGGATCATTCACCGTTGAAATGTCTGCGTAGCCGGACGGGTTGCAATGCGGGCCTTGTTCTTCCGTATTGCATGGCGGTAATAGCTTTCGAGGCACAAGGTAGCCATTGAAGTCGTGTAGATTTCTCCACCATAGCCACCCCACACCGTATTGGAAGGCCAGCGTCCGTCAGGACGTTGTGTCGCCAGCAAACGCTGCTTGAGGGCAACGTTCCATTGGGCCCATGCGTCGTCCTGAAGTTGATGCAAGGCGAGAGTGGCATAGTACCAGTAATAGTAATTGTCGACACCGATCCCTGGTGGTTGTTGCATCAGAAATCTTTCGGCTTCGGCAATCTCGTTGGGGGGGATGGTTTCGCCAATCAGTAGGCGTGTTGCAAGGGCTTCAGCTGTCATGGTGCGGGTGGGTGCTTCGCGGGGCCGGTAAGAAGCCAAGCCCCCTCGACCTGCCCGTACGCTTTTGAGAAAACGCTGAATCCCGTTGACCGCTTGCTGATTGACGGGGATTTTTGCCCGGTGGCCGGCATCGAGTACCATTGCCTGCCAGCCAAGTTGGCTGAGGTCGCCATCACGGTCATAACGTGTGTATCGCCAACCACCTGTCGTCGGAATCTGCATCTGTCGGGTATAGGCCATTGCCCGCTGTGCGGACACAAGCGCTGATGCATCCTGGGTGATCGCAGCAACTTCACACATCGCCAAAGCAGCGATCCCATGGCTGTAGGTCGCCGAATAGACGGAGGTTCTGGAACCAGCTAATGATCCAATGTTTTGTGGAGCGCGACTCTGTGAGTTGATCAGAAATGCCAGGCCCCGATAGACGTTCTCAGCGTATTGGCCCTGCTGGTGCGTGTTGCCCGCACCGATCATTGCCAAAAGAGCAAGCCCGGTAATGGCGGTCTCGGAACGGCCGCCCGCTCCATGTCGATTCACCCCCAGCGGTGCCCGCTCCACACCCGCACCTGTGGTTTGCGGATTCCATGAGCCATTGGGTTGCTGGGTCTGAGCCAGATAACGTAACGCGGATGCGACCGCCGCTTCTGTCGCTTCACTGCCACCGGTCTGTTGCAACGCAGTCACCTTGGCATCGCCATTGCGATTGGCAAAGTCATTTTGTGACGGTTGGCTTGAGGCAACCAGTGGCGAACTTTTGGCAGAGGCAAGTTTCGAGGGTGTCGCAGCGACCGGACGCGCTGCTGTCTCCTGGTCAGCCGGACCTGGATCGGGCTGCTTGGCTGCCACCGAAGCGACATCAGGAATAGGCGGCGTTGCCGATGGATTTGCAGAGAAGGCTGAGTCCAGCAGGGAATCGAGTTGAGATGTCATGCTGGCAACCTCACTCGACGCTACTTGGGCTGCGGTTGGGTCCGTTGACGCAGGAATGACCTCAGCAGTCAGGGCTTGGGGAATCAGAGCTTCTAATGCGAGAGTTTCTGCCGCAGCTGAACGCTCGGCAGCTGTGTTCTCTGCAGCTGTGTTCTCGGCAGGTGTGTTCTCGGCAGGTGGGACCCCAGCAGGTGGGACCGTGTTTGGAGAAGCGGGCTCCGACTGTGCAAGATCGGATGGTTGGGGCTCAATTTTTGGCTTGGAGACCGCCGTCGCCGATTCATCGGTGTTCTGTCCGAGTGTTGTCTGAATCGATGGGGCCGGTGTGCTTGGGGAATCAAGCAAAACATTCAGGTCGGAAACTGGTAATGGGTTCAGCGTCGTCTCGAATTCCTGCTTGTCGGCGGAGGGTGATGCATCAGGATCAAAAAACTGAAATGTCGCCAGCGACTCATCGCTTGACGGTGCAGCATCACTGGGGTTGGACCCTTGGCCCCGGAAAACAGGCAATCTGGGAACCAGAATGATGAGTGCCAAGTGCAACACGATTGAAAGCGAAAGGCAGATGACCCCCGCTTGTCGCCCCTGACGTTTTTTTCTTCCAAACAACCAGATAGTTGCCAGTAGCAGTAAAACGGCAAATGCCGCAATCGTGTAGGTGAGTCGAGGATCTGCCCATAAAGGAGCCGGATCTGTCAACGATTCATCCTCTTGGTTGAAATGCCAATGTTTTCAATGCCACTGCGGCGAACTGCTTGCAGAACTTCGACAGTTCCTTGCAGTGAGCCTGTTGCTTCGCCGCGTACGATCACTTTGACATCTGGATAAGTGGCGTGATAATCCTTGAGCTTCAGCTTCAGATTGTCGAGTGTCATTGTTTCACCGTTGAGGGAGACACTGTCGTCGATTGAGATTTCGACGACTAGCTCATCAGGACCACGAGTGATCGCCTGCATCTGTCCCGCAGTGGGAACATTCACAGGGATTTTGCTTTCTGCCTCGCTGAATTCACTTCCTACGAGGAAGAAAATCACGAGGAGGAAAACGACATCGATCATGGGAGTCAGGTTGATCGTTGCGTCTTCAGTCTTTTGTCGACCGGTCGTCATCGGATCATCACCATCGAAAAGTGTGGATTTGGGGACGCTTGTTTTGTCTTGCAATGTGTTGAATTTGCCAAGGCGTACTCCAAGGGCTCAATCGTGACCGCTTGCGCCTCAGCAACAATCATGCAGCACGCCGTTTACGGTTGGTGCGATTTCCACCCGCGTTTTCGAGTCCTTCAGCAGAGATGCAGTCGACAACTCTTTGGCACAGTTTGTCAATTTCGTTCAAGTAGCTGTCTGATTTGCTACTGAAGTACATATAAGCGAGGTAGGCTGGAATCGCGACCGTCAGACCACCAGCAGTTGTCAGCAGGGCGACACTGATACCTGATGCAAGTGATTCGGGTTGTCCAAGCGAAGCTTGGGTACTGATGGTTTCGAAGGAGTCGATCATTCCCAGGACTGTGCCAAGTAAGCCGATCAGGGGTGCGACGTTACTGATTGCGTGAAAGACTCGCAGGAAGCGGCGTAATCCGTCGGCGACACGATCACCCGCGTCCATCACTGCCTGTTCAACTTCAAACATGGGACGTCCCCAGCGGCGTACTGCTGCACGGAAAACCTCGGCCACAGGACAGTCGTACTCCTCGCAAAGCTCGGTCGCTTCTTCGTAGCTCAGCTGACCATCTTCGACGCATTCAGTGAAGCGGCGAACGAACGGTCGAGGAATCACTCGAGCTCGCCGTAGCGCAATCATTCGTTCGATTGACAACGAGAACACGACCATGCAGCAAATCGCCAACGGCAGCATCAGCCAACCGCCCTCGGTAATCTTCTCCAGAAATGCCGGAAGCTTCCAGCCGGAATCGGATGCAGGTTGTGCAGGGGCCGTTGCCTGGAAGTCGGTTGAGGGGATGGCTGAGGCTGGAATGGATGGGGCAGCCCCTGCATTGAAATTCTGGTTGATTGGCTGGAATTGTGGTGCCGAAGTGCTGGGCTGATTGGGAAATTGCGCCATCGCGGGACGCATTGCGATCATCCACCAGCAAACGCCCACGCAGAGCACGATCAAGGGCGCGATACGTGAAATCAATGGCCATGTATGTCGGTTCGACGCCTCGTTGACAGGCAGAAGACGTGTGTGTTTCGTTTGGCGACGTGGTTGGTTCATCGTCGGATCGTCGGTTGGGATGAAGGAGTGGGTGAGCGTGTACCGTTGCTTGACAGGGCGGCCAGCCGGTTTTGAGCTGGTCCTGCGTACTGAGTCTCTGGGAAGCGGTTCAGCAGTGTCACATAACAGAGGGTGGCTTCTTTTGTGCCCCCCAACTGCTCAAAGGCCTTGCCCGCCTGAAGGAAAGAGGCTGCCACCCAGGTTCCGCTGGTGTCAATCGCCTCTACTTTTCGGTAAGCATCGATGGCATGTTTGTATTGACGTTGCATGTACCACGTTTCACCAATCAGCCACTGCGCTCGGCCACGCAGTTCAGCTGCTGTCTCTGATGATCGGATGACTTGTTCAAGTATTCCGCGTGCTTGATCAAATTGCGATCTGCGAATGGCAAGTTCGGAATCCAGCATGTTGACCAGCGTGATGCTCGTCGGATTGTCACCGGCAGCACTGCGGGCGGCGGTAATTCGTTGTTCAGCCTTTTCGGCATCGTTGCCATGGGCTGTTTCCGTTTCAGCGCATCGAATCAGGATTCGAAAATCTTCTGTCAAGCGAACATCTGTCAAGTGAACCCACCAAGCGTGTGCCTGCCTGGTCTGGCCTGTTTGCGTCAAGGCTTCTGCGAATAGTCGTTCTACTGACAAGCTGCGCTTCGGATCAACCTTGCTCAAATCCTCTGTCTCTGAGGCGACCGCAAGCATGGACCAGCGGGAGGTACGACCTGCCCACCGGCAGGCTGCTTCCCGCGCCGCCGGGGTGACAGGGCGTGCTGCCGTCGGCGAGATGAACTGGACCGCCAGTTGCTCAGCATCCGAGGCATGTTCCTGTGATTGAAGTTGCCTGAGGACATCCGAGGTCGTTTGTCCGGTTGTGTCAGTGCTTGCCAGATGATCAGAGAGGTTGGCCCAGGCAATCAATTCAGATTTTTCAGCGGCAATCATCAGGCCCAGCATCGTGGTACTGGGATCAAATGATTTCAGGTCATTTGCGGTGGCTTTGGTCATTAGCCAAAATTCAACCGCACTCGGTATCAGAGCAGGCGAAAGGCCGCAATGACTGCGGACAACAGCGAGCGCGGCGCTGGAGTCAGGCCACCGATTCAGAAGGTCCGACAGCATGGCGGTGGAGTCCGCATCACGTCCCAATTGCTTCAGGCACTGCGCACAACCACGCGCTGCATTGGGAGCGTCCTTGTGGTCCGGATACTGATCAACGAAACTTGCCAACTTGCGAACAGCATCCGATGATTTCTCGTCGCGCACAGCCGTAGCCCACGCGTCGCCCAGCAACGCGATGGGACGCTGTTGGGGATCGGCATGCCGCAACGCTATTGCATACGCCGAGGAAGCGTCCAGGTAGGATCCGCGAGAAAGAGAGCCTGAGCCTGCTCGAAGCAGTACCCAAACCGCAATCTTTTTCTGTTGCTCGCTGATGCCGGATTCCGGCCGCAATAATTGATCAAGTAACTCGATTGCCGATGTGATGTTCTGGCTCTGGACCATCACCTCACTTGCCGCAAGACGGACAAGATGCTTGTCACTGGCGGCGAGCTTCGATGCTGTTGGCAACTCGGATGCGTTGACAGCTAACTGATAGAACTCAACTGCGGCTGTCAGCTGACCAGCATTTTGTAACCCTCGGGCCAGACGCGCAAGCGCAAACGTCAGGTCTTCATCCTGGTCTGGATCGGTGGTGATGCTGCGGGCAAGCTTGATCGATGCATCCCAGCTTTGCTCGGATGACAGTTGATCAAGTTTGGCAGCATCGCCCTCAGCTGTCTGACCTTCCCTGGCAGGAAAAGTCAGCAGTGCAAAGAGGGCAACGGTGAGGAGGAAACGTAAGGTTATCGAGGGCATCTTCCGTGAGCCTGATGAGCCGGGCTTTGCGAGCCGTGCCAAGGGTCTGACGCGGGCACGACCGAAGGTCACGGGCAGAATCCGCCCGTGACTCTCTTGCAAATACCCCAAATCCCGTGGGCAACGCAATCCCGACTAGGGTCTCCAACTGTTCAAAGACTGCCCGCTCAGCTCCGCCCTTGCGAACACCCTGCTCATTCGGCTTTCAGGTCATCCATGAAACATGCATCTGCTAGCAATTGGTCAACGCTGGCCGTTCTGTCATCTTTTCGGTGATTGCCTTGAAATGCTTGCGGAAATGCCTGTGCTGTCGAGGATGCCTCGGGAGCTTTGGCTACCCGGTGAGGTTGTGAAACTTGCAAGTGGCTTGCGGGCGAGGCTTGCAGAGCCGGGAAGGAAGCAAAGGGAGCAGCGAATATTTCTATGCTTTCCCCTTCACCCGAACTTCTTGCCAGGTCATTGAGAATCTGCAGAGCATCCAGCGTGCTGATGACACCATTGCCACTGCGATCAAAATACAGCTCGGGAAAATTGCCTGTGGCGACAGGATCGAAAAGTACCGAGGTGATCGGGTCTGAGTACGCGCGGCGTGCAATTTCATTGATGATCAGGAGTGCATCGAGTGTGCTGACTTGATGATCGCGATTGACATCGCTCGGGCGAAGGAAATTCTGCCAAAGGCTGGCTGGGTTGACATTGATGATTGAATTGGAGACTTGGTGAACTGCTGTCTGCAAAAAGGTGTCATCGACGATGCTTGCGGGATCAAGCGTCCAATCCGCGAGATCGGTGAATTGAAGTGCATCTCCATCATTCAGAAGCACCATGATTTGATTATCGATGGGTGCCATGTTGGTGACCGTTGCGGCGTCAAAAGTAATGCTCTGGTTGATTGATCCAGTCAGATCAAGTGTTTGGAATTGCTCGACCACAATCAAGGGATTCGAAAGATCCAGTGCCGTATCGTCACCGAGTATACGGACAGTATTGCTTCCACCGCCCCCGCGCACGGTAAGACCTGAAGCGGGAAATGATCCAATCTCATCGATGTTGATGATGAGTTGTTGGTCGATGTCTCGGCCATTGAGAGTGAGCGATCTGATGCTGTTGGTGTTGAGTCGCAGGATCTCAATACTTGCGATCTCTGCAACCAGTTCGGCGTTGTTGATAAAGACATTGGTTTGGTTACCAGCAAGTTCAATGGCAACATCCTGCAGGTTCGAGCCATCCAACAGGGTGATCATGTAATCTTCGACTTCACCGTCTGCGGCACCGCCCGTTGGAGCAAGTCCACCAGCGGAACTGATCCGGAATCTCGCTGCGGTTTGACCAATGTTGGAGCCCGCAGGAATCATGTAGGACAGTAGGTTGTTGCCGGCAAGAGCGTTGAAGTTGTTGGCAATCTGTTCGCCGGGATCAGCCCAGTCCCCATCCGCATTGAAGTCAATCCAGGCGTCCAGTTTTCCCGCTTCGGATGCGGTAATTTCAAAACCTGATCTGGTATCCGCGGTGGGAAGCGTGATTGCATTGGCAAGTTGCACGATTCCGTCCTCGTCGCTTCCGTCCCCAGTTGCATCCACGCTGGCTTGTCCCTCGCTCTCACTGTCGACCGTTGCTCCCAATCTGAGCGTTCCAATGAGATGCCGTGCGCCGTTGTCAGCCAACGTTACCGGATAGGCTGCTGGCGCGTCTCCAAAGTCTTGTGTGGAGATCACATCAATGGTGACTTGAGCTGTAGTGATCTCGAAGTTGTTGGTGTTGTCGGGGGTGAAGTTCGTCGAGAGGGGCTGGTCGTTTCCGAGTCCCAGCACGGCGCCGAAGTCCGGCGTGTAGTTGAAACTGCCGGCAACCGGGCTGGTTGCGTTGAGTTGGGTACCCGTCAACGGCGTGCCAATTGCAATTGCAGCAGGGTCGTTCCATGTCACCGCCGGAGTAGCCTTGAGTACATTGATCGTGACACTTTCAGAGATCGAGTCAAAAGCTGAATCGGTCGGATTGAACGTGACTTGCAGTTGTTGAGTGGAACCGGCATTCAACACCGTGCCCGCAGCGGGTGTGTAGATAAACTCTCCCGAAATATTCGCTGTGGCATTGAGTTGGGTCGAGGATAAGGGCGTGCCATAGAAAATGGCTGCGGGTGTATCCCAAGTCAAGTTTGGCGTGCTACTGGTCACGTTGATCGTGACTGTCGTATCGGTGGGGTTGTAGAGTTGCAGGTCGTCGGGTGTGAACGACGCTGTCAATGTCTGGTTAACCCCAAGCCCCAGAATGGTTCCAGCGTCTGGTGCGTACGTGAAGCTGCCGGGAATGTTGGCTGATGCATTGAGTTGGGTCGCACTCAGGGCAGTGCCAACGGCGATGTCTTCCGGAGTTTGCCAGTCGATTTGAAGCGGGACCAGTTTTTCAATGGCTCCCATGTCGAGTCTGGTACGGACCCGTTCATAAGGTGCACCCCGCTGGTCGTATTGCAGCAAGGGCTCGAAGCTATTTGGCAGGAAGCCCGGGTCGCCAGCATCAATCAGCGGACTGTTCGGTTCGGGAGGCTGGCTTGGTGTAATCCCACCATGGTCACTCAGAGCCAGAAGCATGGGGTCGATCACTCCACTGGCACCGCCGTCCCCAACAAGGTTGCCCGTGGTCGGGTCGGCGGTTTGAGATTCTGCCAGAGTGGTCCCGGCATTGTCCCCAATCAGGCTGTAACGTACAGCCTCGGATTCAATCAAGACACCGGTTCCCGTGAAATCAGGTGCAGTGCCATTGTCGGTGTTGTTGGCAATGACCGAATTGTGAATGGTCAAGCTTGCCGCTCCGCCTGCCGTCAGGGCGATCCCACCTCCAGCGTTACTCGCTGAGTTGTTGGCAATGGTCGAGTTGTTGACGGAAATGATGGCGTTGTTACCGTGGATGCCAGCGCCGTCTCCATTCAGGGTGTCATTGCCAGAGATGGTGGTGTTGATCAGTTGCAGCGTTCCGCCAGCGATTTGCAGTCCGGCACCGGGTGAAGAGGTGCCCTCTGTCGAATTGCCGGAAAGGGTGCTGGCGCGGATGATGACCGCTGATTGTGACCAGATCCCACCGCCACCGGCTGTCTCGCCGGATGTCAGATTGGAATTGAACCAGGAGTCAAGAATCGACAATTCCCCTTGCTGCATCTGAATACCGGCACCCGTCGCTCCATCTCCGGATGTCGTGTTGTCAACGATTCTTGACGCGTTGATTGATAATTTTCCGGAACTGTTGAAGCGAATTCCTGCCCCGCCTTGGCCTGCCGTTTGAGTCTCGCCTCCGCTAATCGTCAAGCCGCTCAGCACGACATCAGACTCGCTGCCACTGATATCCAAAACGCGGGATTGGCCTTGTGCATCAATCACCGAGTCATTCGCTCCCAATCCGTAAATTCCTGTGGGAGCCGTGATCTGTAGCGAACCCAAAAGCTCGTCCATTGAAATGGTGCCAGTGAGGCCTGCATTGAATTGCAGCAAAGTGAAGTCAGGGTTTTGGTTGGCAAGCTCAATTGCTTCTCGAAGGCTCATGTCACCGGGGGCGCTACCGGGGTCGGCATCGAGTTCATCATCGAGAGTCGTGATGAACAAACTGCCGTCTGTTACGGTCAAGGTGGTGGAGGCTTGCGATGAATTCTCTGAGTCATCCGTGACCGTGAATGTCACATTGGTAGTACCGACCGGAAATAAATCGAAGTCGGCTGTGACCGTCAGGGAATCATCTGCAATGTCGCTGGCGTTTGAGAGAATCAGTTCCAAAAGGTCCGGGTGTTCCAGGGTGGCACCCAGGGGAGTGTTGGCATGAATGGATAAGGTGGGCGTTAGACTGAATGATGGAGCGGTGGTGTCATTGACTGTGATCACGGCCGTCGTGTTGGCTGTGTTGCCGGAGAGATCGGTCGCAGTGAAGGTGATGATGTTGTCGCCAAGCGAAAGCGTGGTCGGTTTGTCGTGTTGAATTGTTGGATTGGGATCAAAAACGTCTTCGGCAGTGGCCTCGGCTAAAAAGTCCAGAATGGCCTGGTTGGTGCCAGTAAAACCGTTGGTGGTGTTGGCTTCAACTGCAATGTTTCGCGGTGCTGTGATCGTCGGTGGAACGTCTTCTCGCAGCATCATTCCCGTGTCGGCCAGAATTGCTTTTTCGACCAGTTGCAATCCTTGGGGCGAGCCACCCGTGACCGTCACATGACACATCACGTGGGTACGAGGAGAAAATACATAATTGCCGTTGGGATAATTCTCGCAATCCAGATGCGACACACTCGAGGATAGCGAGAAGGTTGCTGGCGAGTAGAGTGGAACTCGATTCCCATAGACCGCTTTCGCGATCGGTCCATCAAAAAATAGGCCGGCGTTGGGACCCGCACCACCGGTGCTGTGAGCGTTCCACTGTGTCACATCCATTTGGTAGACAAATGGCGAATTGGTATCCGTGTTGATGAAACGGTTTCCGTTGAGATCTGATACAAAACGGTCGTAGGGAGCCCACGTGCCAGGGGTGATGATGCCGTTGCCTGCGTCATCTCTACCATCACTGTGTGTATTGCTGGTAAAGCCAAGCATGTGTGCCAATTCGTGGTACATGACTGCCTGAAAGTCGATCTCGCCCGCCTCGTCAGCTTCGGTGGGGTCGAGAACGTATGTGTACGGATCACCGCTACCAAAGAAAAAGACATCTACTGTTCCGTCGATCTCTGATCCATTCAAATCACCTTCGCCGAGGATTTTCGAGGGTACGACGCGATGTACAAAACCCCCGCCTGATACAACTGGCCCGACATTGGAAGTCGCCGAAGCAACATTGGTGCCATTGAATGGTGCGGAACTCACGTCCAGTTCGATCGTGGCATCGTGCAAAATGTCGTCGCCAAGGCGTGTTGCGGCAGCTTCAAGCGCGGCTTTGTAGTCAACGCCAACGATCGGGTCATTGAATCCAACCGAGCTTCCTCCAAGAAAATTAAACTCGAAGGAAACAGCCAGAAGCCTCCGATCTTCAAGGTGCTCACCACGCAGCAAACGCCGTCGGGATCCTCTCGCCGGGCTATGCGTGGGGTCGCGATGGAGTCGCTCTCGGCGGGTGCGATGGGGACGGTGGCGTCTTGGCATAGGTCAATTAACGTCAGTGACGATCCGGATTGCACTTGGAAAAGATGCACGATGACTCCGCGTACTGAGCTTGATGAAAGCTGTGAGCATGAGTGAGCGTGCAGAAGGATCCACGGGTTTGGACGAATATAAGTGTACAATGTTCCCCAAATCCACGCTTTTTCAACGTATTTAGGCCGGGAAAACAACAAAATCAATTTCCGCGGCGGAATCACATTGATCCCGTTGGGCACGCGTCTTGGAGGACCTGGCGCGGTAAGATAAAAACAGTAGGTGCTCGCGTGGTCGTTTGTGAGGCACTTTTCACTCGTGAAACCAGCAGCGCTCGTGACTCGATTGCAATGGCATCGGTGATGGTTCTGCCCGGATTCGTCCGCGTCAGCGACCTGCAACCTCCTGCTGGGAAGCATTTGACGTGGCACGGTGTGTGCGTGAATCACACGTCCGGCAGCTTGGGTGAGATCGTCGCCTGAACGCCATCACGGTCACCTGTTCCCAGAAACCTGTTCCCAGAAACCTGTTCCCAGAAACCTGTTCCCACGCATCGCTTGAATGGATTCGCAACCTCCCTGGGTGCAGGTCACTGCCAAAATCCTCCCCCGTATCAATCCTCCAATTTGTTGATGTTGAGCATGCTACGTTTGCAACTTTCTGTCTTGTTCTTCTGTCTTTGTTCCCTGTGGGGTTCCCCATCGACGGTATTTGCCGCTGATCAAAGCAAACCCAATGTCGTATTCATCCTTGCGGATGATCTTGGTTATCGCGAGCTTGGCAGTTATGGGCAGGAGTTGATTCGGACTCCCAATCTCGATGAATTGGCAAAGCAGGGGATGCGTCTGACTCAGCACTACAGCGGCAATGCCGTGTGCGCGCCATCGCGATGTGTGTTGATGACGGGAAAGCATCCGGGGCATGCATTTGTGAGAGCCAACAAGTCGACTCCCCCCGAAGGTCAGCAGGAAATTCCAGCCGATGAAATCACGCTTGCCGAGTTGATGAAGCAACAGGGGTATGTGACCGGAGCTTTTGGAAAGTGGGGACTCGGAGGGCCCGATTCGACTGGTGCTCCTTTGCGTCAGGGAGTTGACCGGTTCTTTGGTTATAACTGCCAGGCACATGCTCACAGTTATTATCCATCGTATCTCTGGGATGATGATCAACATATTGTGTTGAATAACAATCCACCTGTGCCAGGTCATGCCTCGCTCGCCAAAGACGCTGACAGATCAGATCCATCCAGTTATGACGTGTTCAAAGGGCAGGATTATGCGCCGGACCGAATCAATGCGGCGGCAATGGACTTTCTGAGGCAAAATAAAGATCGCCCTTTCTTTCTTTATTATCCCACCGTGATTCCCCATGTCGCACTGCATGTGCCTGATGAAGATTTGAAACCTTATCTGGATTTGGGCTGGAAGGATCCGCCCTTCACTCGAGGGAAAGGGTACGGTTATACGCCGCACTTTACGCCTCGCGCTGCCTATGCAGCGATGATTACCCGATTGGATCAGTATGTGGGCAATCTGCTGAAGCTTCTGGATGAATTGAAATTGAGTGATAACACGCTGGTCGTTTTTACAAGTGACAATGGAACCACTCACCTTGATTTGGAAGTTGATTACACATTTTTCAAAAGCGTGGGAGAGTTGCGCGGCCTCAAGGGGTCGCTCTACGAAGGTGGCGTGCGAGTGCCAACGATTGTGCGATGGCCAGGTCATGTGAAACCTGGTTCGATCAGTGACCGGGTGAGTGGATTCGAGGATTGGTTGCCAACCTTGATGGAAGCCGTCGGTAGCAATGAAGCCGTTTCTGGTGATGTTGACGGTGTTTCAATGCTCGCAACACTCAAAGGACAGCAACAGCCAGAGCGGGATTACCTCTATCGCGAGTTTCCCAGTTACGGAGGTCAGCAGACGATCCGAGTGGGTGATTGGAAAGCGGTGCGGCAGAAAATGGCCAAGGGAAATCTTAAGATCGAACTTTACAACATTGCTGAGGATATCAGCGAACAGAATGATGTTGCTGCCCAACACCCCAAGGTGGTCGCCCGACTGGCCAAAATGATGCAAGAGGTGCGAACCCCATCGGAAATGTTCCCGCTCAAACCACTGGATAACTAGTGCGTCTGGCATGTCACCTGCGGTGCATGCGATAGGGACGACAGACAAGTTCTGTTGGGAGTGAATCGGGTTCTGTTACAGGACGCACTACAGCAGGCTTTTGGGTTGCTCGTAAAGGCTGCCTGATTGTTGTTCCGTGGCAAGCGGCACAAGCAGGTCGGACCGTTTGGCTAGAACGGATTCTCTGGTTTGCTGACGCATTTCCGCTGCGTTCCGTTCTGCCGTCAGCAAACGATCAAAGTCAGGCCCTGACATCACGCGTGAGCCCGGTAAGAGAACCTCGGGGTCATACGTGATGCCAGTTTGTTCCTGAGCACGGACATAGCGTCTCAATCGCTTGTCCTTTTTACGCATTCTGTAAATCTTGTTTGTGTGTTCTTGTGCTGCTTGCCGGGCAGCACCAGCGATTGGCTTCTGGCGAGACTTTTCAGAGTGTTCCCTGCTCTTGCTGGGGCGAGTCATTTTTTCCCAGCGGGTGGGTTTGCGACCAAAAATGCTGGTCAGGATACTTTCCGTTTGGTCATTGATGTGGGTCGATACCGCACGGCTTCGTTTGAAGTATGAGGTTGGCAGCCACGCTGAGTCCCATCCTGATTTTGCGGTGTCTGCTAATGCTTTGAGGCTACCCAGCAATTCGAACAGAAGTTTCACGCTGACTTTGTTCTCCTGCATGCTTTGGTAAGAAACTGCGTAATTCATTGCTCGCTTGGCTAGATAGTTCAGCTTGGGCATGAACGCGTCGACTCCGTTTCTGCCCCAAGTCTTTGATTTCCGTGCGACCGCCTGCTCGTTGTGGATGTCGTTTAAGAGAGAGTCGACCAGTTCATTGCCAATCTGCTCGACTTCAGTGTCATTGAGCGGTCGGTCAATGTAGTTTTCGTGGTAGCGTGGGAAGGCCCGGTCGCTGACAAGGCGTATGAATCGATCGACTTTGTCTTCGAATTTCAATGCCAGAAAGACCCCATGTTTATTCGCCGGGCTCTCAATGAAGTCGCGATCAATCGCATCAATGCTGTCTACTTTGTAGTGGACAATGGAGCCTTTGGTGGAATCGAGTGTGCGACGCAGTTCAAGAACACCCAGTTGTCGGGCACGAAAGAATCCCCATGATGTATCCGTGTCGCCGTTGTTGTGACGATAGATCACAACCCAGCGGTGCAAAGGATCTTCGCGGTTCAGTTTTCTGGCCAACGTTTTGGCTTTGTGTACCAGTTTACTCTTGGAGGGTTGAAATAGGATGGTGCGTTTTGTGATGCTCAGTTCATGAAGGGAGCCGAGGGAAATGTCGGCAAAGTCGCGAACGTCCGGACTATCGCCTCCAACCACCTGCAGGCTTTTGGCGGTGAACTGGTTCCATCTCGCTACTTCCTTGCAAAATGCCTTGGTTGATCCAAATTCGCGTTTTCGCGTCGTTTGTTCAACGGGAGTCAGCGCTGTCGCAAGTTCTTCTGTCCCGCTCGTCTTCGAGTCTCCGACAATGTAGAAGTTGATGTCAAAGTCAGCAGCAGCGTGCAGGAGCTGTGTTTTGCACAATTGCTCAAACGCCGAGGTGGTACCCGAGGGAGTACTGAAATAGTTGTTGGGGATGATGATGGTCATCCCACGCCACTGTTCCAACAACGACTCGCCGCGGTCAATCTTTTTTGCAAGATCGAGAAATCCGTAGTACGAGACGTCCCAAATGTCGATTCCGCTGCCAAAGTAATCAGCAAGTCTCGTCCAGTTTTCGATATCCTGTGAAGTAGTTTTCTGATTCGCAATCAGCAGAAATCTGGCGTCAGCATCACGGCGGTAACTTTCGGAAACGCGAATTCGGATCTTGCGACTGTCCACGCCCCGGTATTGATCGCTACGCTCACTGGATTTTGGGCGTTGCAGGTGCAGGTCAATTGCGAGCGAGAATTCGGTGTATGCGTTGACATCGGTCTCTTGTTTGATTCCGACACGTGTTTGCACCGTCTGCACCTGGCCAGGACCAAAGTCGCGGGCTGATTGCTGAAAGGGGGACTGGTGCAGTTGGTGTTCGTTCTCTTCAGGATCAAAAAAGACGATTGGCGTGTGGTTGAATGCTTCTCCGCTGGTGGAGGGATTGGGAATCAGGCGAATCGAAGACTTGACAGCACGATAAAGGTGTTTCTGATCGAACGTTTCATCACTGGTGTTCTTGATCGACCACGTCAGGATGGTTGATTCGCCGGGGGCGAGGCTTGTTAATGATCGAACAGTTAAAAGTTCCACCGGGAACCTGACTTCGATTTCTTCACCGTTTGAAAATTGCCGAAATGGTCGGCCGATGCCACCCTCCATCCATGCGGCAGGGCTGATGGTGTGCCTGAGCCGGAAGGGACGGTTGCGTGGTTGATCCACCACGTAATCTGCAAGCCTCAGTGGTATCCCTGCGGTGGTGAACACCGTTGTTTCATCGGGCTGCATGGCTTGCTGCAGGTGAAGGCCGTCTCCGTCTGGTTGTAGCCAGCGATCGGGTTCCAGAAAAATGCGGACAGGGTAGTTGTCGGGCAGTGGCATGCCGCCTGAGTTGCGTACCGCGATTTGGTCGATCGAAACCAGACTGTCTGGTTCAATGACATGGGTTTCAGATGCCACATCGAACGTCATCAGTTCGAGATTGAAAGGTGAGGCATATTGCGTCTGGTTTCCATCCGCGTGGGCCACGACAATCTGCAGTGTTCCTGCCTTCCCTTCTTGACCATCCTGCGCGTGGTACAGAGAGGGTAAACCGATTTTTCCATTGGAGCCCCTATGGCCGCCCGGATTGGAACGTCGGGTGGAACGTGTTGCAGTCTTGCCATCGTGGGTTCGGTAAGTGCTGGTTTCAGACCACGAATGGGAACTGCCTCCGGGGCCACCTTTTCCGCCTGCTCCGGCGATGCCCGGCTTGCCGGCGAAACCAATCGTTCCGCCTGCCAGGTTGCCTTTGACCAACATCAGCAGACCCAGTTCCTTGTCGCTGACCTCGAGCTGGATTCTGCCGCCGTTGCCACCATTGGATCCATCGGTTGCATTTCCAGCGTGCCCGCCGTTACCCCCAGGTCCTCCGTCGGTGCCTCGTCGATAGCGAGTTGCATCCCGACCTCGGGGGCCATCGGAGCCGCGTTGACCGTGACCGCCTCGTCCCCCGTTGCCACCCCGTCCCCCTGGGGCCTGAATGAAAACATAGCCATCGTTTTGAATCTCAATGCTCTGCACATCGAATTCCTGTTCTTTCCCGTTCTCGAGGACGGTTCCTGAAATCCCCAAGGTCTGGTTGCGGGGGCCGCCCGTAGTGCAAAGATTGAATTTGACCCAACCGGCGTTGTGACCACGTTCAGAGGGGCCTGCATTGCCACCATGTCGGCCGTGTGCCCCGGACACCCGAGGCAGGTGGAGGTGGTCTTGACCTGCTTTGCCGTGTTGTCCTGGTGTTCCGCTGATGTCGATCAGGTGCAGGATTTTGCTTTCGCCATCTGATGAAAAACATCCAGCATCACTTGTGTGCCGCAATCGAGTTTTCCTTTTTCAAGAAGGCTTGCTTTGAGGCTGACGATCCATGAAAAACGCACTGGTTGGCTGCATTGCCTGGTTGGCTGTGTCAGACGCTGAGCGTTTGCTAACTGAGGGCCCGTTTGCCTTTAATTGTAGCGGTTTCATGTTGTGGCATGCAGACTTCATGTGTGTTTCCGGGACGGGAACTACCGTCACCTGATCGTCCTGTCCGTGTTTCAAGCGAAATGCATGGAACGCCCGGCCCTGCTGGGGTGGTGTGCTGGACCATGTTTCTCGAAGTCCGTCACAATCGGCTCCGATTCAGGTGCCTAACCCCACAAGAGGCGCTGATGAACATCGGTTCGTGCTGATGCTGTTTGTCAGCGACGACCTCAGGGACTCGACCTCAGGGACTCGACCTCAGGGACTCGACCTCAGGGACTCGACCTCAGGGACTCGACCTCAGGGACTCGACCTCAGGGACTCGGCGTGCTTGTTGTGAATGGCTATCTTAGAGTCGTGAGGCCGTTTGTTCGTTGACCGGCGACGCTTGAGAAACCCATGCGAGATGAGATGGAATGAGAGAGCACGAGATCGAATTACGTGTTCGTTATGACGAGGTTGATGCCATGGGATTTGTGCATCATTCCAATTACTTGCGATACTTTGAAATCGGCAGAACTGAACTTCTGAGGGCGTCGGGGGGGTGTTATCGCGACATGGAGGACGCTGGGCAACTAGTCGTCGTCGTTCATGTTGACTGCCGCTACAGTAAGCCTGCTCGATACGATGATTTGATCAAGGTGCGAACGCGGATCGACAAAGTCACTGCTGGGAGGATAGTGCACGCCTATGAAATCACTTGTAACGACCAGAAACTCGTGACGGCTCTCGTGACTTTGGTCGTGATTGACTTGAAAGGCAATCCTCAACGAGTTCCCGATGAATTGCTGGAATTGTACGGCTAGCAATCTTTGGTGCTTGCGTTGCGAGGCATGACTTTCACGGTAGGTTTGTCCGCCCAGCAGGTTCTGCAAGTGTCGGATTTCCCGCCATGGATGCCGCAACCCAATTCATGAAGCAAGGTTCGACTTGCAAGGTTCGACTTGAGCGAATGATCCTGTCTTGTGTTGCTCACGCCGCTCTTGGTTCACCGCCATCGGTTGGATGATTTTGTGGCGTCTGGGTGGCGTGTTGTTGTGAGGGAAGCGTGTCTTTGGTTGGGGCCGTCTTGGTTTGGATGTTTTGGTGGATTTTGTGTTGAGTCGGAGGCGTTTGTGTATCGGGGGCTGGTGCAGCCATTGTGCCCGGATCTGCTGGGGGCGACGGAAGTGGGGCTTTGATGAAGTGGGGGGCGGGCGGTGCTGAGAGTGGGGTGTTTGCCGTATTGGTGTTTGTGCTCTGCCTGAATGCAGATGCTGCGTAGGAATGTTCGTCTGCAACCCTGCGCCGTTTCGGATGCTGAACCGCTTCCATTTTGTCGAAAACATTTCCAATCAGCTTGGGGTGGTAGCAGATGTAGCACCAGCCCAAACCGACCGCGGCTGATCCAAATAAATCACTTAAAAAGTGCGATCCGCAATGCATTCGCTGCAGCATCGTGCCAATGCAGAATGCCAGAAAGAGAGGTCGACCACGTGGAACCACAATCCATAGGCCAACCGTCAATGCCGTGGCGGTGGCAAGGTAACCGCTGGGGAAGGATCGCATCCCGGCGTCGTATTCAGCAATTCGTGACAGGGTCCAGTCAAACGACCAGATCCAGGCGTGTTCGCTGGTTGCCAGATCGAGCCTGAGAGAATTAGGACGCGGGCGAAGTACGAACATTTTGACCAAAGTAGCAACCGCCCCACTGCCCAGAGCCAAGGTCGCAAGGCGTGGCATCTTCCAACGTTTGGTCGGCGCCATCATCAGGATCGCGACCATGATCAGAAAGATGCCGCCTCCATGAGCATAGATGAGTGACAGGTCAAGCATCTTGCTGAATTCCTGTGGCAACAAATCAGCGTGACACCAGCGTGCGATCGGGATGTCCAACAGAGTCGCCATGGGAACCAGCAATATCGAAATGCTGGAAAGCCAGAGCAGTGCGGCCAGATGAAACTTCTGGGTTTCTTCCCGCGGCGGTCGGTATCGACTGTCCCTACGAAACCTTGATTGGTGAGGCTCATCCACTGAAAGATGACCGTGGTCCGTACGTACAGCGGCGCTCCTCCGGATCTCACTTTGATCCGAATCTTTGCTGTTCATTTGAGCTTCGGTTGATTTCTCCGAGCCGGACATAGCACTCACAAACCAATCTGTAGTCGTTCCTTGTGATCACCTGGCGCGAAGCCGATGCAACATCTCGGCTTTGCTGTTTCTTTTGTCGCTAAGAGCGTTTTTGTCGCGGAGCACCGTTGTTGTCGCGGAGCACCGTTGTTGTTGTGGAGCACCGTTGTTGTTGTGGAGTACCGTTTGGATCCAACGCACGATCTGGAATTTTGGAAGCAGGAAACGATCGTGTTCCGGCTTGATGAAAATTTGGATGGCGGGAATCACTGCTCTTTGCCGGATGGCAGGCTAGTAAAAAAACGGTGCTCAGTGAAAGAGAAGAAAAATAGTGAGGTGCAATCTGGCGGTGCTGGCGTGGATGAGCCGCGCGGGAAACACGAGAGTCGGGAAACACGGGTTGCGGGGCCCGGCGGGGATCGCGTTTTTCGCTCTTGTGTTGTTTCACCTGCGCGGTCTACAAGCCACGCAGAAAACCTCTCTTTTTTCCACTCGCCTCAGGTTTAGGAATGCGGTCACGCAAGCTATTCCATACGATTATCCTGTTCACGGGCTGCGCGATCAGTCCTCTCTTGAGTCACGCGCAACGTCTCGAAGTTACCCTGCCAGAGGATCCGGCCGCAGTGATCGCTGTGGTGGGGAAATCCAATATTCTGTTGGGGGATTTGTTGCCTCAGGCTGACGCCAGAATCGCCGACGTTGAGGAACAGTCAGGCCAGACAATTTCTGCGGAGCAGCGGCGTGATGCGAGATTATCTCTTGTGAAGGGGCTGCTCGGGAAAACCATTCAAACCAAGATGATGCGCGAGTCATTTCTGTTAGAGCAGGTGGGAAGTGAGAATGCAGATAAACGGGAAGAGGCTGATGCGAAACTCTCCGGGCGTGCAAGGCAGATGTTTCACGAGGCGGAATTACCCGAATTGAAGAAGCAGTACGACACCAATGATCTGCGGGAATTGGATGGCATCCTGAGGAAGAAAGGCAGCTCATTGCTCGCCAGACAGAGGGATTTCATTGATCAGATGCTTGGGCATCTCTACATCCGTGGCAATGTGAACCGTGAGCCAAATGTCTCTTTGTCAGAAATTATCACTGAATACCGGGCCGAGAAGGAAAGCTATTTCAGACCTGAGCGGGCTCGGTGGGAACAACTGACAGTCGAAAAAGAAAATTTCCCCAGCGAAGCGGATGCTCGCCGGGCAATTCAGGAAATGGGGCGGGAAGCTGTATTCGGTGGCAGCATGCAAGCGGTAGCTAGAGCGAGAAGCCAAGAACCATTTGCAAGCAATGGCGGTGTCCATGACTGGGCGTCCCGGGGCTCACTTGCCTCGGAACCATTGGATGCTCAGATTTTCAGTCTTCCGCTGAACAAGATCAGTGGTGTGATTCAGGACGGGCGGGGATTTCATATCATTCGTGTCTTGGAGCGTAAGGCAGCCGATTACACGCCACAGAGCGAATTGCAGGACGAGCTTCGGAGTAAGATTCGCAAGCGGAAAATCGAAGAATCGCAGCGACTCGCTCTTGACCGAATGCGAGACAAGATTCCGGTTTGGACCTTGTTTCCTGAGGACATCCCAGGCTCCAAGCCGCTTCCTGTCAGTATCACTCGTAGAAACGGCTCCACGAATCGATAATGAATGGAAGTGAATCACAGCGAAAATCGGTGTTTCAGGATGCTTGCCGTCCCGCCGGCGGCCGCATGCTCTGTCTGTTACTTCTGATTTGCGTGGTTTTGGTAAGTATAGGAAGTGTTGGCTGCCGCCAGTTTCGCTATCGTTTCCGTAATACTCCTCCCGAACAGTTTGTTCCCAATCCACTTGATTTGCCCGCTGCGCCAGATGCTTTCGTGTGGTCACAGGTCATTGACGCGGTGGATGACTATTTTCGCATCACTCGCGAAACTCCCGTGCAAAATGCGGATGGTTTCATCTTGGATGGTCGTGTCGAGACGGCGTATTCGATTGGGGCATCGTGTTTTGAACCGTGGCAGAAAGACAGTACTCCGGGTTTTGAGCGTTGGCAGGGAACACTGCAATCGATTCGGAGAAGGGCGATTGTGACCGTACGCCCCCGAGGGCCGGGGTATACCGTTGAAGTCGTTGTTCAAAAAGACCTCGAGGATGTGGGGCGTTCTGTGACCGCGACGCAGTCCTCGGTTGGAATTCGACATGATGCATCCATTGAGCGACGTGGTCGACTGGTTGAGGGAACGCCAGAAACACTTGGTTGGATTCCTTTGGGAAGAGACTCCACGTTAGAGCAGGTAATCTTGAGCGACATTTTCGGTCGTATCACTCAGGAGGACGCTGAAGGATTACTTCATCACTGATGGGACATTGGAAAATCGTCGGGGGGGCGTCGAAGCTGCACAATCCATACGCATTACCTGGCTGAGTGCACTTGCGGCAATAGACTTTCTTGCGAGCTAAATTCCAGCGTCTGGGGCGCCGATACCAACGCTGCCGGGGAAACGAATCAACTCGTCCCTGCGGCTTGAACTGATTGCTCCGCCAGCCAAATGGATGCAGATGATCGGCTTATCGCCTCGCAAGATTGACTTTTCGACTTTTTGCGTCACTGTCGAAAAAAGACTCTGTGAACTTGGGCATCTCGTGCCCCACCAATTCCCGATGACGCAGCGGGAAGTGATTCGAAGTGGAGAAACCGTGGGTGTTTACTTTTGTGTCCATGGACCCAGAAGCGTGAAGCTGACTGCCATCTGTGATTTTTCCAAAAATACTGTGATCTTTTACGGTAGTGATGGAATTCGCCGTGAAAGTTTGAATGTTGCTGTTGAAGAACCGGCCGCTCTCTCCGCGTGATATCAATTTTTGCCGATCGAACTTGACTCCTCGGGCTGGCAAACTTTAAAGGGATGAGCATGAAGAGCTCCGTCCCTTTGTTGATGTTACTGGCTTGTGGCTACCTGCTGTTGGTGGGCGGCTGTCGAACGACAGTCCCCATCCACGCGTGGACCCCTCCGCAATTGGAATCTGCTGTGGGGAAACGGGTGGCCCTATCGGGTGTGCGAGGACCAAGAGAGCTGACCGCGGGGATCCAGCGACAACTGATCAGTCAGGCACCGGATGACCCGGGGCGGCAGTTGGCTATGATCAGTTTGGCAGAGTTGGTGGCTTATGAGTCACGCAGTTCCCGAGATGACGCTCACAAAAAAAATGGGATTCAGCTTGTTTCTGCGGTCGAAGAAGTGCCCAATGATTTGGCCGTTGCCAGTGTAGCGCGACATCAGGGGATCGACTATGTGTTACGCGGTGAAGTGATTCGTAAACGCAATGCGGTGGCGCAGAGCAACTACGATTCTGAAACGCTCAGCATGTCGTGGCGTCTGACCGGCTTGGACGCCGAGCATCCGGGCGGTGGCAGGCCAATCGTTCTTAACGTCAATACTGCCCGAGACCTGTACCCTGACCTCGCGTTTGTCTCAGACCTCAATGAGGTGTTGACGCAAGCGATGGTAAGAGAAACATTTCGGCTTATCACGCCCACGGTTGACCGATTTCGAATCAAGCTGGAAACACCTTACCTGTTGCCCGGTAGTGCCAAAGTCAGGCGGGGTAACCTGGCTGCACGCAAAGGACGTTGGGGTGAGGCTGAAACGCTTTGGGCGGAGGTGCGTGAACGACATCCCACTCAATTGGCAGCCCTCCACAATCTCGCCCTGGCCGCCGCAGCCGGACAGGATTTTACTCGAGCAAAAAAATTGGCCCGAAAAGCGATTCGCTATAACCCCAGTCAATTGCACAAGCAGACGCTGGTTTGGATCGAATTGAAACAGCGTGCCTACCATCAGGCTTTCTCGTTACCAGAGCCACCGGAAGGCTGGTTTGTGACCGACGAGGCTGTATCGCCAGTGGTCGCCCAAACGTCCACCAATCAGTGATCATCGGGAAACCGGGGCTGAGTCGATGGGCCCATCAATCCTGTGCTACGGGATGTATCATTGCCCACAAACGCGCGTCGCGGATGCTGTCCGCAATCAGGATTGCACCATCGAAATTCTGATCCTGCGTGTGAATGCTTGGGATTGCAACCGTGCGGGCTCCCGCCGTAACTGCAGCGGCACAACCGTTCCCGCTGTCCTCCAGAACGAGCATCTGATCAGGTGGGATGCCAAACTCCGTGGCTGCACGAAGATACATCTCAGGGTGTGGCTTGCCATGCTCAACATCATCCCCCGTCAGAATGAACGCGAGGTCCTGTTTCCAGGGAATGGTCTCAAACAGGATTTCGACAAATTTCCGACGACTGCTTGTCGCCAAACCAAATGGGATTTGGTGCGACCTTAAATGCTCAATCCAGGAAGTCACCCCGGGCAGGGGTGGTACTCCCGCTGCAAGTTTGTCCGCAAATAGTTCATCCGATTCCGCCAGCAAGCTCTCGGGACTCTCGTCCAGAGAGTGAAATTCAACCATCTGCTGCAAAGCAGTCACCCCCACACGACCCATCATCCGTGTCTGAAGTTCTTTGCTGTACCGGAATCCTCTTCTTTGCAACACAGTGTCGCCAACTTCCCAGTACAATCCTTCGGTGTCGAACAGAAGACCGTCCATGTCGAGTGCGACCCCGTAGATGCGAGCCGAAGATGAAGCTGCCGAAAAAAATTCGTTCTTGGACCTTTCCGGGGAATTGGGATCGGAAACATTGGATCCATCGGGATTGGATTGATTCATGAGTGGTCTGCTATCTGGTTTCACAATCAAAGGTGGAAGCACTATCGGGCGTTCATTCTACAATGCAACGACCGATGGAATGATCCATGATGATGCCGGTCATTGGTCAATCGAACCCTACATCCCTCTGAAGGCTGGGACACTCGCGGAATATCTGCTGGGGCGCGGTGAACTGCCAGAAAATCGATGTGCTGAATTCCGGCAACGTTGCGAAGCGATCGACAGATTACACCACGAACGTACTGGAGCGTACCACCGGCAATTCACCGCTCTCTATGCGTCTGTTGACCCGGACAGCGACTGCAAGCCGCTGTGCACCGACTTGAGAGACGAATCCAGACATGTTCCTTCAGACATTGCAATGGAGACCCCAACGAAGCAGACGTTGCCAGCTCAATCAACCACCGACAAGTCGGGACAGCATCAATGCTTGCCTGAAGAAAAATCGCTCGATCTAAATGGGCTCGATCAAAATGCGATCTCGCAAAATGCGTCCGGCAGAACCGAGTCTGGCAATGCTCAACACGATCAAGCTGGAACGGATGATGCTGCAGGTCGAGAGCAACAAGAAGACTCCGCGCAGGAGCAAATGCGGCAGGTAATCAATTTGTTCGATCTGATCATGGATGATGCAGGCTATAAGCAAATTGGACAGGAAGATATCGAAAAATGTGTTGGCATTGCCAGTCAGTGGGGTGTGCCTTTGCATGTCGACCTCGATCTGTTCGAGCAACTCGTGGTTTACGCGCGAGGCGATATCATGGGGACTCGATTTCGACGCCGACTTCGAAAACTGTATCGCATGGAAGCGTTCGAGATCCCAGTCTATCAACGCATGACCGTTGCCTTTCAATTGAAGTCCGATTTGCAGGGAGAGGAGACTCTGAATACGAACAAGATGCATTTGCGGATGTTTAAAAATATTCCCAAAGAGGATGTGGATACGCTGCTACCCGGTGCTCAGGTGCGAATTTCAGGATTGGACCATGTGAAGATCATTGTTCCCAGTTTGGGAGGATTCCTCATGTCGATTCGGAAAATAGCGCAGTATGCGATTCTGTTTGCAGTGATCGCACTGCATTGGTCGTTGATTCTTGTCGGGTTGCTGATTGGATATGTGGTAAAGAGTACGCTCGGATACTTTGAGGCCAAGAAGAAGCGGGAACTGAAGCTGACAAGGAATCTCTACTTTCAAAAACTGGATGCCAATGCCGGCGTGGGACACCGTATCATTCAGCAGGCCCATCGACAGCGGACATGTGAATTGATTGTCGCTTGTTATGCCTTGCAGAGCTCAGAGGAAGCGCTCAGCCCTCGCCGCTTGCGTCGGCGATGTGAACGGATTTTACGGGAAGCGGTAGATGTTGAAATCGACTTTCAGATTGACCGCGTCTTGAGTTCCCTGAAACAGATGAATGCCGCGGTTAGCGATGGAAAACGATGGCGATTGACATCGCTGGAATCCCTGTCCTGATCCGCTCACCCTGCTTCGACACTGGCCTGCTTCGACATTGGCCTGCTGGTGGTTGCTTGAACTGTACCGGCAAGGCTGAGTGGGGAAGGCACACATCGTTGGTTCGCGATGTTCTACTCGCGGACTGTTTCGTCCACATGAGGCAAATCGTCAAGCGTCTCTAGTCCAAACAGAACCAGGAACCGCTCAGTGGGGTGATAGTGCGGGATCGCTCGGCCACCTCCGGGTGGCTTGATGCGTTCGAGTCTTAGCAACTGTCGACGGACAAGCTGGTTCAGCAAGGGGCCACTCTCGCGTCCTCGCTGGTCTTGCACTTTTTGAGCCGTGATCCCAGGTTGATAGGCAACCAGCGACAGCACCTCAATCGCAGTTTGACTGAGTCGAGTCTCGCGTACCTTGCCCAGAAATGAACGCCGGACTGCCTCAACCTCGGGTGCGATCGACATCCGGTAGCCTTGTTCATCACGCACGATTCGAAGACCTTGCTCGGCTTCCTGATAGGATTCATTGAGTTGATCGATCAGCACAACAACCTCCTCCGGTGAAACATCCCGCATCAGAGACGCAAGGCGTTGTTCTGTGAATCGTTTGTTTTCCGGGTGACCAACGAACAGGGCTGCTTCGACAATTGCCTCAGGTGTGACAAGGTCCTCCTGGTCATTTGCATCTTCCTGTTCTTCATCTACTTCAGGAGACTCATCATGCAATTGCTCTTTTGCGGGTTGGGCGAAAGCCTCGGGATCATGTTCCGCTGCGACACGGGCATAGGCTGCCCCAAGATCTTCCATGGAAAGACCATCAAGATCGTCCATCGATTCCAGGGAAGCCTCGTCCGGATCTGCCGTTTCTGAATGGTCGGCGGATTGGCGAGAGTGATTGTCGTCCATTTCGGCATCTTGATCCGGTTCCATGACGGCCTGATTGATGGTCGGCTGATTGGCGTGTTACACCCATTCCTGAATGGTGGGTTTGATGACGACTTCCGGTACATTCGCGCGTGGCGGCAAGGCGCAGATTGTCACGACTACCGAAGCTATATCTTCGGGCTGCAAAATGGCATCCTTGTGTTCCTGCGAAACCGGCGTTGGGCGGTTGTCGAGGATCGGAGTATTGACTTCCCCAGGATACACATTCGTGATCCGTACACCTTCTTCACGGATCTCATTCGACACTGCGGTGCCGAGTGCCGTCATGGCAAACTTGCTCGCGCAGTAGACGACACCGCCCAAAGTGATCGCTCGTTTTCCAGCTACCGATGAAATGTTGACCACAAGACCATCTTTGCGCTGCCGCATCGATGGCAAGACTTCATACATGCAACGGTACGCGCCACTCGCATTGATCGACAACACACGCTCCCAATCCTCGGGCGACATCTCTGCCATGGTCCGTTTTTGGATGTTGATGCCGGCACTGTTGATCAAAATGTCTACTTCGCCAACGTTTTCACGGATGTCTGCAAAGAATGATTTCACGCTGTCCGTTTCAGCTACATCGATCGTTTGGACGCGAATCGGATGCTCACTTGTCACTTGCTCTGACAAAGTTTGGAGCGGTTCAACACGGCGACCGCCAACGGTCACCTTGCAGCCAGCCTCAGCAAGACCCTTGGCGATTCCTGCCCCAATGCCTGTTCCACCACCTGTAATGGCGACGACTTTACCTGCTAACTGATTCACCCTGAAACATCCTCTCAATGTGTACTCTGCACAAAGAACAGGAGTGTAGCAGAGTCCCCCTGCCACAACACGACCACAATGGCACTAGCGAGGCATCTCAAGGCCACTGCTGAGTCGCGAGCTGGTGTGAGATGATCGGGGTTTGGACAAATGCCGTGGTGAGTTACTGAGGGTGGCTGCGGAACTGTCTCGTTGCTTTGAGATGTTGCCTCAGCTCTGCTCGGCATTGGCTGGCGAAATTCGCGACGTCTTCGGTGCGGTAGGACGGATAAGTCCAGCGGTGGTGCTGCCACGCTTTGCCGACGTAAGTCAGAGTGACCTCCGCAAACATGCCATCACGAAGGTACAGGCGATGGTCTCGATCCTTGGTCGTCGCAAGCACCAGCTTCGCTTGCGTCATGTAACCTGGATCGAGGTTCAGTGGGCGTTCCTCGTCGTGCTGCGACGATTCCGTGTACTCCTGCTCCCATTGATTGGTCTGGGTTTTCCAGTCCGCCAGCCCCCCAGGGTCCGTAAAACCGGTGACAGCGATCAATGATTTTTGCAGATCAGAGCCCATGGAGGCTGTGTAAAAACCGCCCGCCTGGAAGGGGATTTCAGCCGAACAAACCGTCGCTTCGCCCCATCGTTGGGCCAAACGACTCACGGCCCACTGCCGTGCGACATCGTGTCGGGTGATCACAGCACAAAAACGCACCACGGGTTCGACAAATCGAATGGCAGACATGGGTGTGACCTCCTCTTCGAAGCACTCGGGGCTTGGTAGACTCAAAGCTTGGTAAACTGATGGAAGTTAAAATGCAGTTGTAGATGATAACCACCACGATGGTGTTTCGTCTGGTCCCCCAATGGGTTTCGTCTTGGCACCAACCCAGCTGACGCGACAGCAATCACGTGACGTAGCTCGGCAGGATGGCCGTAATCCCCTGTCTCTTTCTGTATCCCTGTCTCTTTCTGTATCCCTGTCTCTTTCTGTATCCCTGTCTCTTTCTGTACATGAATTCTGGTATTCCCCATGCATCCCTGGATTTCTGACCGCGCTGATTCGTTTGACAGCAGTGGAATACGTCGAGTTTTTGATCTGGCGGCAAAGCTGAAGGATCCGATCAATCTGTCGATTGGCCAGCCTGATTTTGATGTCCCTGATGAAGTCAAGAAAGCTGCAATTGAGGCGATTGAGGCGGGGAAGAATGCTTACTCGCCCACGCAGGGCATTGGTCCGCTACGCGAAAGCCTGCAAACAAAAGTTGCTCAGCAGTACCCGCAGCACGATGATCGGGATGTGTTTGTCAGCAGTGGAACCAGTGGTGGTTTGATGCTTTCGATGCTTTCGATGATCAATCCAGGTGACGAGGTGATTTATCTGGATCCGTTCTTTGTCATGTATCCCGCGTTGGTGCAAATGTGCGGTGGGATTCCGGTACCCGTCGATTCCTACCCGGATTTTCGACTTGATCCCGCGAAAATTGAGGCGGCTGTCACATCACGTACGAAAATGATCCTGCTCAATAGTCCCGCCAATCCCACGGGGGTGACCGCGTCAGCCGCAGAATTAAAACAGGTGGCTGAACTGGCAGCCGAGAAAAATATTGCTTTGGTGTCGGACGAAATTTACAGCAACTTCCACTATGACGAAGAATTCATTTCGCCCGCGACCTACAACCCGCAGACGATCGTGATCGATGGATTCAGTAAAAGTCATGCAATGACGGGCTGGAGAGTGGGGTATGTGCATGGGCCCGCAGAGGTCATGGCTGCTATGCTCAAACTGCAACAATACTCGTTTGTGTGCGCGCCGCAGCCTGCTCAGTGGGGCGCCATTCGGGCCATGGAAACCAGTCTTGATGGCTATCTCACCGATTACCGTCGCAAACGTGATTTGGTCGTGGAGGGGCTCAGTGATTGCTACGAATTGGCAAAGCCAGGAGGGGCTTTTTACGTCTTTCCCAAAGCCCCCATCGCCAGCGGCGCAGCCTTTGTCGAAGAAGCCATCTCACGTGGATTGCTGATCATTCCTGGCAATATCTTCAGCCACCGGGATTCGCACTTTCGAATTAGTTTTGCAGCACCCGATGACACCTTGCTGCGAGGAATCGAACTTTTGAGAAAATTGGCCAAAAGATAGCCAACTGGTGCATCTCTGACCCCGGTAGCGATTCCATCAGACCTTCAGATCGACTGCCAGGGGACACCCACTTGCCGCATCGCCAATTACCGTTTGATAAGATTTTGACGCAGTTGAAACTCGGTTCGTGACGAGCCGGTGTCGAGTTGTTGGCTTCGACGCGATAAACTGCGGCATTATCAATCACTTCCTCCCCAAGCGACACCGAAACCAGAGTCGAACATGGCTACCGTCCGATTGCTTCTGCTCACGATGTTAATGACCCTTCTCACGCAGGTGACCCGCTTGCCGGCAGGGAAATATAACTCCACCCTAAGCCCCGGCGATTCTGCTCCGGCATGGAAGGATCTGCCCGGAGTTGATGGAGAAAAACATTCACTCTCGGACTTTGAATCCTCCAAAGCCATTGTGGTCGTGTTTACCTGCAACAGTTGTCCTTACGCTGTTGATGTCGAAGATCGCCTGCTGGCCTTGCATAAAAAGTACAGCCAAAAAGGTGTGGCCCTGGTTGCCATCAATGTCAACAAAGTCGAGGCTGACCTGTTGCCTGGCATGAAAAAGAGATCGCGGGACAAGGCATTTCAGTTTCCTTATCTCTTTGATGAAACCCAGAAAATCGCCAAGGACTTTGGTGCAAAACGTACCCCGGAATTCTTTGTGCTCGATCAGGACAGAAAGGTGGTTTACATGGGAGCGGTGGACGATAGTCCCGAGGGAAAAAAAATCACAAAGCGGTACGTGGAAGCCGCCTTGGAGGCCACGCTTGAGGGCAACAAGGTGGAGATTGCTGAAACGATACCGGTAGGATGCGCCGTACGTTTTGAACGTGCGCGGCGCAGCAGACGAGTTCGAAAGAAATGAGCAGGTGTGCAGAGTCAACGCGAATGCTTACCGCGCTCACTGTCTTAGCATTGAAAACAGCTGCATTGAAAAAATACAGCGCAGGAGCAGTGGTTGAGCCAGGGCTTGTACGATCGCGTTTCGGCGTAGCCGTTATTCTTCGAACATGCCGTCAAAGATTCCTTCGCCCATGAGGGTCTGAAGGATCACCGGGCAGCCCTCTTCCAGCATGTCCAGGACCTGATCAAAGCCGTCTTCCTCACCATAGTAGGGATCGGGCACATCGGTCGGCCAGTTCTCATCAAGATAGTCGCTGAACATCCGGATGTGAGGCATCAAGCCGCCCGCGGTTTCAAGCAGGATTGCATGGTTCTCGGTATCCATGGCCAGTACCAGATCAAAGCGTGCCGGGTCGAGGTCTTGCGGCGTGATCTTGCGAGCACGGCCGTTGAGTTCGTAACCACGCGCTTCCGCAGCCGCCAGCATCCGGGCATCAGCACCTTCGCCAACATGGTAACCATGCGTTCCCGCTGATTGGATTTCCACATCGACACGGAATTCTTCCGCAAATCTTTGCATCACAGCTTCACCTGCCGGTGAACGGCAGATATTGCCCATGCAGACAAATAGGATTTTTTTGGTCATGGCAGCGTTCCTTCACTTTCACTCGAAGCTGGCGGAGATTCAACGAACATGGATCCCGTCGCGTGAGCTTGATTCGGTGCAAACACGCTCGGTGGTTACTCCGGTCCACACGTGTTTGCCCTGTGGACCGACCGTTAAGGTAAGCGATTTGGGGCCGTTCGTCACCGAGGTCCCTGCAACGGATTGGGGCGATCAAGCATTTTCAGCCGAGGTTGAAATGTCTCGGGCATGCGGCATGCGGATCTGAGAACGCTGCCAGTGGTGTTTTCGCTGCAATTTGAGGATTGAGGGCGGTTAAGCGGCAGCGAGGCGAGGTCTTGCCGATCAACGCTGTTCAGGTCGCACAGGCCGGCATTGCCTGAGCTGATACGGCTTGTTGGGAGGTTCCCTGTGCAGCCCAGTCGAGGCTGCGGATTGACGCCAAGTAGGGCCCCAACGCGAACCTGGAAGCCATGGTGCGGTTCCTGATGGGTGAGAGGGGTGTTGGTGGGTGAGAAGGAGAGGGGTGAGAAGGAGAGGGGTGAGAAGGAGAGGGGTGAGAAGGAGAGGGGTGAAGGGCAGCGCCAGAATTCTGATTCTTTGCTCATGGCTTGTTGGGCCTGATTATGTCAGAAATCGCCAATTTGGGGGTGGATTGCTCGCCATCAGTGGCGGCCGGAGCCCGGATTTGGTGCTTGATTCAAGGCAAAACACGCTGGAAAGCCACCCATCTAGCTCTGGAAGGCTAGTACCGGATAACCCCCTACAGGCAAAACAGGTTGCTTTGCAGGCAGATAAGGGTTAATATCTCCCCATCTCGGAAGTCAGTTGCTTATCAAATGACGAACGGAGTTCTTTTCATGTCAGTGCGTTTCACTCAATCTTGTCCGACTTGCGGCCGTCGAATTCAGGTCCGCGCCTCGCTCATGGGCTGCGATGTTCGTTGTCAGCATTGCGACGCCGTTTTCGTAGCTCAGGAAGATGCTAGGCATTCTCCTATACAGTCCCGCACCACTGAGGATCTTAATTCTGATCCCTTGATGAACCGTGTCGAGCAGGCCTTGAGCCGCGCCGAGGAATCCGTGGTCGTCAGTTGAGGCGGAGCTTCGTGAGCCGTCGCCTGGCTGACTGAACGCTGGTAGCTCATCGCATGGCAATTCCTCGGTTGCCGGTCGCTGGGTTGCCGGTCGCTGCCTGAGGGTCGCGGTTTCATAAGCCATGAACGATGGGTCATGAACGATGGGTCATGAACGATGGACCGGGGGCGTTCAGGTGGTCGGAACCTATTGAGGCGCGCCGGGGTGGAGCACAACCGTTCAATCCACCAGCACATCGGTTTGCAGCAGGTCGAGATTGCCTCCCACAGCCACGTCCTGCCATTGAGTCGCGAGCATCACGCTGTTGATGCCTGAGCCGATGCCTAGCAGGGCGGTTCGATCATTGGCGACAAGTTCCCCGGATTTGGCGGCCCATGCAACAGACAGCGGCAGAGCGACTGATCCGGTGTTGCCAAGTTTTGGGAATGTGATGCTGTCACGTTTGGGATCCAGTCCCATGGCTTCCAGCATTCCCGTGCGATGCCTTGAGCCGACCTGATGACAGATGGAGCGGTCGATCTGTTCCCGTGTCCAGCCGATGGAGTCCAGCAAGCGTTCAAAAGCCGCAATGCCGGTTCGGATTCCCTCGGCCATCAGTCGCTCTGAATCAGTATCCATCAAGGGCTGCATTCCGGCGCCAGCTGCGTCATCATCACTCATGCAGAGGTCATGGAATTCGGTTCGGGCCTCGGCAACAGCGGCTTGGATCGGGGTGCCATGTTTTGAGAGTTTGCGATGAGTCAGAAGCCAAGCGCAACTACCTGAGCCGATCGTGAGAGAAGCAAAGGCGGGTTTCACTGTTTGCCGCGTCAGCGAGGCATCGTGATTCAGACTCTCAATCGTGGAGGAGAGCAGAGGCCGGCTGTTCTCGGTTCCAACAACGATTCCGGCATCAATCGCTCCCGATTCGATTAACATCGCGATTTGGACCGCACCGTTGATCAGGCCCAGGCACGCGTTGGAAACATCGTAAACCCAGCACTCTGGGGGAAGCTGCAAACCATGATGAACTCGTGATGCCGTGGCCGGCTCAAGAAAGTCGCGGCAAACACTGGCGTGAATCAGGCAGCCGATCTGATTGCGATCGATGTCGGCGGCCTCGATCGCATGATTTCCACTGCGGATGCTGGGACCACTGGGAACCGTCCCCTCGGGCCAAACGCGTCGCTCTGTGATCCCACTCATCAATTCGAGTCGACCTTGCGGCAGTTTCAAACGCGAGTAAAGAGGGTCCAGACGCTCTTCGATTGCCTGACTGGTCCAGATCTCCGTAGGGATCTCTGCACCAATCGACTCCAGATAAACATTTTCGAATCGCACTGATCGCCCGGGGTGTTGTTTGGAGGAGTTCGAAACAGCTGGCTTCAAACCACCTGATTTCAGTCGGCGTATCGTAACCTAATCAGAATAAACTCACAGGTTGCTATCAAAAAAAGCCAATGCTATCACTGCCTGTAGTGCTATCGCAGGCCTTGGGGTGAATATGTAGAAAAGGTTTGGATAAGAAGGAGAGGAAGGCTAAAGTTCCGCACAATCAAAGGGCTAGGTATCGTTGCTTTGCCCGACCAGGCTTTTGGTCAGTGTTTGTCAGGAGCGAGGTGAACTTAAGAAATCGTTGGTCTTGTGGGGATTTTTCGTGTTGATCGCGATCAAAACCGACTCGCAGACGTTTTCTTCTGAGCACCATGGATGGATTCTGAGCCCTGTAGCGAGGGAACGGAAGGATCCGGCAAGCTGATGTCGAGTTTGGTGATGCAGGACGAGTCTGCATCAACACTTTCATTCGCGAATTCGAAGAGGACCTTTCGGATGTCGAATAAACCATTGATCGGAATGAACGCCGATTATCGGGCTGCCGCCCGCAGCATGCCAGCTTACAGTTATGTTGCGGCGGGATATTTTCAGTCGATCATTTCGGCTGGTGGAATTCCGGTCGTGTTGCCCCCCATGGATGAACCAGCAGCCATCTCGCAGTTGCTGGATCAGCTTAACGGTTTCGTCATGATCGGCGGCGCCGATCTTGACCCACGAAACGATGGATTCATGCTACACCCCAGCGTGCGTCCTCTTGACCCTGTTCGAGAGGCCAGTGACCGGTTGCTCATGGCAGACATTGCCGAGCGAAGGATGCCAGTGCTCGGAATCGGAACAGGAATGCAGTTGCTCAACGTGCAGCAGGGCGGAAATCTGTTCTTGCACATCAAGGAGGATCTTCCCAATGCTGTCCCGCATCACGATCCACAGGATGCCAATCATCGACACACCTTGGATGTGGTTGGCGATTCTTTGATCGGAAGGGTTTACGGTGACGGCGAGATTCGCGTCAGCAGTCGACATCACATGGCGATCGATGAAGTCGCTCCCGGTTTTCGTGTCACTGCAAAGTGTCCCGATGGAGTCATCGAGGCGATCGAAAGTGAAATGATGGATTGGTTCGCTGTTGGGACTCAGTTTCACCCCGAGTGTGGGGCTGCCTCGGCATTGGACATTCGAATCTTCGAAGAATTTGTTGATGGAGTAAATCAACGGATTGATCAAGATCTGCGTTTGGTCGCATAGCCAAATATGTTATGTTACCGAAATCACAGTCAAAGCTAATCTTTGACGGACGTCAACCAAGTGGTTGCGTTTTCAATCATACCTTTCCAGCGAGCCAACTTTGCGAGCTGTTCAATTGATAGACCATCCCGCTGAGGAGAGTCGGATCACAAGGATGTGACACTAGCCGAATCGTTTGTGAGTGTTTCGGAAGTCATGTCACAGCCCAGCGCACGGATTAGCGCGATGCCCGCAGGCAGGATGCCACCGCGGAAGTGACCGACCATACCACCGAAGCCCGTGATCACGGAAGATCGTTACCTGCTGCAGGATGCACTGGGTCCGCACTACGAATCGGATAGGCGAAAAGTCAGGATTGACTTTGAGGCCGGACGCGCGACGAGTCGAAGCGCGTCCGGCCTTCTTCGTTTCTTGAAACGCTTTCAATGCGTTGACGAAGCCCCGTGAGTTGCAGTCGGGCGTGATTGCCTTGATTGTTCGCTTTTGAATTGTCAGTCAATGGGTGCCTCGTGCAAACCAATCCTTACCTTCCCAGTCGCACGGAGAGTGAGCAGACCAGGCAGGAGAGCAAAGGATCGGTCGTTGTGAAGATCCTCGCGGCAGGCAGTGTTCTGATCTGCGTTCTACTGGCTTTGCTGATGGCTTGGGCCAGATTGCTATGGTGGAAGAATGCAGGTGTTCCGGCGGGGGGGAACAGTTTTCCCTACCAGGCATTTGCCCAGCAGATGACGCAGGTGGCAGCGGTCGGATGTTCAGGTATCTTCGCCATGTGGTTGGCGTATTGGAGCGTCCGTCGAGGCAGGTCACGCTAGGCTGGAAAATTGAACGGATCCCATTTCGGATGTGTTCTCCTGTCAAGGGAGTTTGTGCCTCTCGGCTGCATGCGTGTTGAATGGCTGTTTGTCGC
>PKCN01000079.1 GCA_002862205.1 Planctomycetaceae bacterium
TGCTATCGGGGTCACGCGACATCAACTTCTCGATGGCCTCGACCAGCCAATGCGGCGTGTTGGGCTTCAAATCAAGGATGCTGTGGGGTTTTTTCTCTCTGAGTTGATTTAGAATCTGCAGCGATGTGGGGCCTTCAAACGGTGCGCGTCCGGTGACACATGCGTACAGGACTGCGCCCAGTCCATAGAGATCGCTGCGGAAATCAACCTGTTGACCCAATGCCTGTTCGGGGGACATGTAATTTGGCGTCCCCAGTACGGTGCCTGATTTGGTCAGTTGGTCGTCATCGGTGCATTTTGCCAATCCAAAATCCGTGATGCGAACGCGACCGTCTGGTTGTTGCAACAGAATGTTGGAAGGTTTCAAGTCGCGATGGACGAGGCCCCGCGAGTGGAAGGCTTCCAGACCCTTTGTGATTTGGATCCCGATGCGTACGGTTTGCTCGACAGAGATCGTTGTGGGTTCATCGATCCGCTGTTGCAGCGATTGTCCTTCGATCAGACTCATTACCAGAAATGGGAACCCATCCACTTGGTCAGCTGAGTAAATCGGGACAATGAAGTCATGTTCGACTGCCGCTGCCGATTTGGCTTCCCTCAGGAATCTTTGACGCGCGGATTTGCTGTTTTCCAACTCTGATGACAGGAATTTGATGGCAACCTGTCTGTCCAGCACATGATCGTGGGCCGTGAACACAACGCTCATTCCCCCCGTTCCCAGACGAGATTGGATTTCGTACGGCCCAAACCTTCTGCCTGCAACAAGCTGTTGCGTAAAAGGTAGCCCTTTAAACGACAAGCCTTTCGTATCACCATCGAATGTCAGGGTCGTTTTGGTTCTTGCGGACATGCGATCCATCACATTGGCAAGTTCGGTTTCGTCAGCAGGAAGGGCTGGGGCAATGTGGTTCAGTTTTAAATCGTCGATCCACGATGAGTCACCTGCCAGGACTGCGAGTTGTTTCTGGCATTTTGGGCAGTTATCCAGATGTTCCAAAAATCTTTTGTGCTCAACCGGTGGGTTCTCTGTCAGCAGTGACCGGAGTTCAGCATTCGTCAAGCAGTTCTGTTTGTACATGCCCAAAATTTCCTGTGCTTGATGCGTGTGCTGTGGATCTGGGTTAACCCGGGATTCCTTCATCGACAACATGATCGATGACTTGACGGAGTCGGGCGGTGACGCGGCTTTTCGCAACGTAAACGGCGCCCACTGACAGCTTCAGCGTTTCGGCTGCAGCAGAAGCCGTCTGGTTTTCAACTGCAGTCATCCAGAATGCCTGCCAGGTTGTTTCCTGAAATTCGGAGCGACACTTTTCGGCTGCCCAGTCGAAAAGGCGACGCTCGTACTCAAGGTCCCACTGGGTGCGATCATCCTCTTCGGCTGTCATTTCTTCAATCGCACGTTGAACACCACTGTCTCCGCTGCCGGCCAGAGCTTTCTTGCGTGACACAAAATTCAGCATCTTGTTTCGTGTAACGGTCAGCAACCAACCTCTGAATGAACCGCGTTTGGGGTCGTACGTGAATTCATTGGCTGCCGACGTCACGCTGCTGAGCACATCCTGCGTCAAATCACCTGCGTCCGCATCCTGGATATTGCGTTTACGCAAATAGCCATAAATCAAAGGGGCATACAGTTCAATGAATTGTTTCCACGCATCCTCGTCGCGGAAATCCCGGATTCGAAGAAGCAGGCTGGGACGGGTTTCTGGTGATTGTTCCATGAAGTTTTCAAAACGTGATTAACGAACTCGCCGCAGGTATCTCTGTCACTCTCGGGTGGCAGGAAAAAATTCCGTCAATGAAGAGGCCCGTTGCGGGAGTTTCGGGAAATCGGGTGTGCCAGGTTTCAGATGATTTTGCATCGCAATTGAGACGTAGTTTAGCGGAAACCCGGAATACTGAGATACATCGTTGGGTGGTTTGTCGCGCAGGTTCCTTCTCGGCAGAACCGCGTTGCTTGAGGTGGCAGGCAGACGAGCCTTCCTGGGGGTGGAAATCGTGCAAAGTGGAGATCTTTCACGAGACTCGTGCAAAAAGGAACAGCCCACCGCTCAATGGCACGTTTTGCGGTGAAAATGAGATTATTGGAAAATGGACAGAATTCCTGAAAGGATAGCGATTGACGTGGGTCACACGCGTGGCAGCCAGTTGCTAATCCTCTTTTCAACCTTTTCAGGAGTCGAATATGTGCTTGTTTTTCTCGCGGAATCAATCAGCGTTCAGGACGCGAAGTGGGGTGAATCAAAAGCGAGCCGTGCCCGCCCGAGCGAGGAAAATCCTGTTTGAGCAATTGGAAACCAGGCGGGTATTTGCCGCGATGTTTGATGCCACTGTTGCCAAGCAGTTTGATCATGGAATTCCGGCTTCAAGCTTCGGATCAATCGTCTGGGATGCAAACTCGGGAACGTTGACCTTGGATGGAACGGTGGGCAATGATACCGGGTCTGTCAGTCAGCTGAACCCAGGATCGCGTTCGTTCACGGCAACCCTCAATGGAACAACCAGGTCGATCGTATTGAATCGGCAACAGAGTGTGTCAGAAATTGTTTTCAATGGACATGCGGGTGATGATTTATTTACAAACGATACGCAGTACGACTCTCAGGCTCATGGCGGTTTGGGTGACGATATTTTGACAGGAGGCAGCGGTAGCGACATTCTCAATGGAGACCGTGGAAACGATGTGCTCAGTGGCGGTGGAGGGGCAGATCGAGTCAATGGTGGTGAGGGTAACGATGTTCTTTCTGGCGGTGAAGAGAGTGATGTTCTGTACGGCGAGAATGGTCGTGACACCTTGCGAGGTGGCAGCGGCCGTGATCGCCTCTACGGAGGCGATTCAGCAGATTCACTGAGTGGAGGATCGGGTGAAGATCGGCTTTATGGTCAGGACGGAGCCGACACAATCGAGGGTGATGGCGGTGAAGACTACCTTGTTGGCGGAGATGGTCCTGACCATATTTCTGGTGGGGATGATGCCGAAAATATCCTTGGTGGTGATGGTGAAGATACCATCCGGGGTGGAGGCGGTAGTGACAACATTGATGGTGGAGCAGGATCAGATGACATCGAAGGCGGAGCAGGAAATGACCTGATTTGTGGTGGCGATGGTGATGATACGATCCATGGTAATGGTGGCGACGATGAAATTCAGGGAGGTGCAGGCGCTGACAACTTGTATGGCGATGGTGGTAAAGATGAGCTGCGCGGCAATGGTGGCAACGATGGACTGTTTGGTGGACGCGCCGATGACGTGCTCTATGGAGGTAGCGGGGCCGATCGATTCCTGACGCAAAGTGGTGATACGGTCAACGCTGTCAATGATGAAGATGCAAGAATCGTATTCAGGAATTCGAATGGGGGAAATTTCGTGGCTCGGCTTGGAGCGAATCACGTGGCAAGGTGCCGACTGGACTGAAAATGAGATCGAAGTCATTGATGAAGCCATGGCGGCTCTGCACCACCGCAGCAACGATACCGATCTATTGAAAACTGCCGATGGGGATCAGATCAGCTTCTATCGTGTGGGCAGTTCGTCAAACACGATAATCGACGGATGGAATGATAGGCGGGATGTTTACGTCACAGAAAATGGTATGGATGCCAATGGTGACGGGATCGGTGACGGGATCGGTGACGGGATCGGTGACGGGATCACTGTCGAGGGCGATGATGCCAACCATGTCCACTGTCTTATGTTTCATGAAATCGGCCACTTTTGGGATTAAGAGCACGGAAGCTGGAGCGACTGGAAAAACGCAGTGGTTGGAGCTGGGGAATCATCTCGGGATGGACTCACGATGAATCATCTGGTTTTGCGAGATCTTACGGTGAGTCGGAACCCAAGGAAGATTTTGCCACTGTCTTTGCCAAGGTGATGCAAGAGTACCTCGGCGAGACTTATGACTATGAGTCCACTGGAACAGAATCCGGTTTGCAGGAGAAGGAAGACCATATCAACGACTTTCTTGATCGCCTTTGATCGTCCAGTCAAGGATGAGCGAGTTGCCAGTGCAATATTTGCGCCGCAGCCTGGATTCCGAGTTGTCGCGTTGCTGCGGTGTTCAGGTTAAACTGCCCACCCCCAGTTTCGCTCCTCCTTGCAGTTTCCATTGAATTCCTGATCCTGCGAGCGGTAGATCAGGATTGAATTGGTTTCTGGCCTTCAACGTTGATGCTCATGTCACCATCCCGATGCTCTTGTTCTCGCTTGGCCGTGTTGATCGTCTCGCTGCTGCCGTTATTCACGCCTGACCTGTTTGCTGAAACCTGGTCAATTCCAGTGGGTGGTAATGCTTATCGTACCTCGCCCAGTTCGGGGGGAAGTGCCCTCCGACGTTCAGGACGATTGGCGTGGAGTGGTGAGAATGAGGTTCAGTCGATCTTCTTCCGCGTGGATCGACCCGCGTTGGTTGCTCTGGGAATCAAAGCCAGGGTACCTGAGGGAGCATGCACGATCAGTGCAACCATTGGTGATCGGAGCGTCGAGAAACAACTCATGGGAGAGGATGATCGAGAGTATCCAATTGGGGAGTTTCAGATTGTGAAGCCAGGTTACGTTCGTGTCGACTTGCGAGGGCTAAAGCGTCAGGGAAAAACGTTTGGAGAGATTTCCGACGTATTGATTTCGTCTGAAACGGAATCATTGGTGGTTGACTATGTGAAGACCAGTGATGGAGGCATGTTTTATTGGGGCAGAAGGGGGCCGTCGGTTCATCTGCGGTATCAAGTGCCTCGCGATGTCAAACTGAAGTATGCGTATAGCGAAATCACGGTCCCAGAGGGGCAGGATCCGATTGGGTCGTACTTCATGGCCAATGGATTTGGGCAGGGCTATTTTGGCATCCAAGTCAACAGTGCGACCCAACGGCGGATTTTATTCTCTGTGTGGAGTCCATTCAAAACAGATAACCCGGCAGCGATTCCAGCGGACCAACGCATTGAAAACCTTGGGAATGGGGCGGGCGTGCATGTAGGCAAATTTGGTAATGAAGGATCCGGCGGACAAAGTTATCTGGTGTTTCCATGGAAGGCAGGGGTGACGTACCGCTTTCTTACCGAAGTCAAGCCAGACGGTGAAGGTAGCACGGTCTACACTTCATGGTTCAGCGAGAAGGATGCGAACGAATGGCGTCTGATTGCGAGTTTTCGCAGGCCAAAAACCAACACACACTTGAGTGGGTTTCATTCGTTCCTGGAAAGCTTTTCCCCCGATCTTGGCTACATTGGACGTGGAGCGATGTACGGCAATACCTGGGTTGGGGATACACGGGGGCATTGGTACGAATGCACCAAGGCCCGCTTTTCAGTGGATGCAACCGGTGGTGCAAGGCACCGAATGGACTTCACCGGTGGCGCTCGTGGGGATTCGTTCTTCATGAAAAATTGCGGCTTCTTCGATGAGACAGGAAAACCCGGCGAGTGGTTTGAGAGAAAATCCACCAACGACCAGCAACCCATGATTGACTTTGCGAAATTGCCACGAAGTTGATGCCGTCGTATGCATCCACCGCTGCGTGAATGCGTGAATGCGTGAATGCGTGAATGGTTGAATGCGTGGCTGATTGGATGGGTTGGTCAGATGTCAGGGGCATTGCGGCTACCAAGGATGCGTTGGGGAAGAAATGGAGAGGGATTCAGTTGCCAGGGCGTTACGCTGATGGTCATGCAATTCCATGGTTTCAGGTTGCTACCTTGCCAGCGAGTCAATTGAAGGGAGAAGATGCCACGGGTGCGACTTGGATTGCCAGTGCGAACACCAGTTTCAAAATTTCACAGCGTGTTCAGTCACCTCGGGGTGTCGTTGTTTGCAACTTGATGTCCGGAAGACTGGCGATCGTGAACCTCGGGCAGGGATACACTCTTTTTTTACGTGTCAACGAGCAGGAATATCCGTTCGTTGTGGATCAGGCCAACACCACGTTGGTGTTGCAGAGGACGGTACTTGGTGTCTTCCGTGGTAGCGTGAATTACGATGGAAGCGAAATCAATCGGCGGTCATGGCGCAAGGTTGACATGGCAGGAAAAGTAGCAACATTGCGCCCAGAAAAATATGATGTCTGGTACAGCCAGAAGGTCAACGAAGAGATGCCTGCCACATGACGCAAGATACTCAATGACGCACCTGACTTCCTGACGCAGGTCATTGATGTCAGTCGTCATGGAACACCCCTGGAACAGATAATCGGTGCTCAGGCGATTTTGAGTCTCAACGCTGCAGATAATCAACCTCCCGCCGATGCCGCGTTGCGGAAAATGATGGGGTCAGAGCAGGAGGTGGTGCGTGCAGCCTTGATCAAGTGGCTTATGACGCAGTGCAGGCAGAACCCGCGATATGGGATGATGATGACCAAACGCCTGTGTCGACTTCAAAGTGTCCTGGAGGATCAAGCGAAGTTCTTCCAAGCGTGGTTTGGCACGGTGGCCAGAGCAGGTGACTACAATCAGAGCAGGTGACTACAACCAGCGGGTACTGGACGAGTTGATGGAGTCGCTCACAATGCAAAATAAACCAGTCGTTCGGCAGGCAGCAAAGTTCTTTCTTGAAGAGTTTCTGCAGACATCACTGCCGTATAACCCTGTGAAGTCAGGTGCGAATATCAGCCGTGTCCTCAATGAAGTAAACAGGCAAGTGACCGAGAAACAACGCCGGTCTGGCAGATGATCGGCTTCGTCTGACGAGCAAGCGCCGGAAACGAGGAAGGGTCTGTTTTTGACACCCCGTTGGAAAACAATCGAAATCAGTCGCACAGGGTTACCAATGGTCTCGCCATGACACCGGTCATTTTTTTACGCTGTCTTCAACCATTTGCGGCATTCCGGCGGGCAATGATTGCGGTGCGTGTCAGTTTCGCTGGCAAGTGGCGTAGACGAAGATGCTGAGTTGTCACTTCACAGTCGGAATCCTCAAGCACTTTACAGATTCGCTCATGCGACAGGTTTCGATAGTGATAGCGGTGAGAAACGTATCTACCAGTCAGGCTTTGGCTCATTTCCAGATTCAATAAAATTCCACCGGGAGCAAGCAGGCGTGAAAACTGTTGCAGACTTGCTTGTGTATCTTTTGCGTAGCCAACGACCGCTCCCACACAAATCAGTCCAAAACTGCCATCCTGCAGTCTGCTGGCAGACTCAAACTCATCGCTCTGGGGCGTTGCTGAAGATTCATTCGAATCCACGGCCTCTGCATCACCTGATTTCATGTGTGAGGTTCTTGCTGCTTTGGTCATCAGGTGAACTTCCTGCGGCATTGAGACATCTGCAGTACCCACTTCGATTCTGTCTGCAGCGAGGTTGCGTTTGGCTGCCTTGCTGAGCGTTGCACGCAGAAAATTGGGTTGCAGATCAGTGGACAGGAGTGTCGAGCACGGGATGCGGTTCAGAAAGTGCAGCCCCAGCAGTCCGGTTCCGCAACCCGCATCAAGGATTCGAATGCCCGCTGGTGTGTCGAGTTCAACATCTTCCAGAAAACGATTGATTCCGTTTTCAAAGCCCATCGATCTTAGGCAGAAATCGTATAAGCGACTGCTCTTGTAGAGTCTTGGACTAAGCATCTGCGATTGGGTGGGCGGTCCTGTGACAGTGTGATGATCCGGCGAATCACCAGGACTTGGGAACCTTCTGGATCCCGGAAGCCAGCAGGGGGTGTGGGGGGCTTATTTGAATGGATGCGGGTGGCTGCGGCAATCAGATGCAGCCCATTTCGCTGGAAATTGGTTCGTGTTGGTCTTTCAGATCAGCTGGCGTCATTGAATCCGACCCGTAGAAATGAGGCAAAAGTGCAGTTGTGTGTGGTTCGCAGCACACTTTGGCAGGCTTGTAGCCGCTGTCTTTTCCGCACGTTTGCAAGTTCCTTGCAAGGCGGTTGACGCATCAACGGGGTGTTTCGTTCATGGGGATTTCTTCTGTCAGACGCTCGATCAATTCAATCAATTCCTCGGCTTGCTCGAACTGTTGTTGTTGAAGAGCACGGTTGGTTTTTTGCAAGATCTGATGAATTTCCTGAAGTCTTCGCTGGACCGATTCGGCTTTGCGGATGGATTTTTCAAAACGTTGCATGAGAGCTGGTGGGGGCCCAGGTGTGCCTGAAAGCGGACCGGGTGTGGGGCGGGTGGTCGGGTTCAATAATTGATTTTTGGCACTCCTGTAACGCTTGCGAATGAATTGCTTCATCGATTCAATGATGTCGTCGTAGTTTTGATCCGTGGCGACCGTGGCACGACGGTTAGGAAAGGGGTCCTTCGTAAGATCCTCGCGTATCAACGCGAACTTTGAATCGAGAGTATTGCACAGTTGTTCCGGAGCGAAATGTTTTTCAAGAATGTCTAATGCGATTGCCCTGTATCGCGCCAGCAGATCCGGGTTGCGAATGAGACGATCCAAGAGGGGATTCCTGTGGCCCTGAGGGACAGGCCAGGCGGCATTCCAGTCTTCAAGAACATAGACTTTTCCAAAAGCGATTTCGCAAAATCCGACGTCAAGGTCCCAGGGCAGGTAATGCCATTTTCCTGAGTCGCCCTGTCGGTAGAGGTAGTAATTGTGTGGTCCCCATCCGGTTAATTGGTCGAATGCTCCAGAGAGTAGCATGACGGCAGTTGTTTGCAGGAAGTCGTCAACGTCAATGTTCTGGGCGAGCATCTGTTCGAAGTTTTCATCAGGAATGCGATTGATCTTCTTGATGAAATTCAGGAGTTCACCGACTTCACTATCCGTCTCTGCCTGATCGTTTTTGGGTTCAAATGCCTTTTGATACAGTTGTGGGTCATCACCGATATAATGCAGGTCTCCACCGGGACCGCCTGTATCATTCTTCCACAGTCCTCCCGGGTTGCCCGGGAAATGTCGTTCAATGAATGTGTCATCGATGCGTTCAGCGTTCACGTATACACCGGCGAATTCGTCGTTGACATACAACTTGGCATAATTGCAGCGATGGGTATGGTGCCCCAACTGAAGCAGGATGTCGGTGATAATCGGCTCACTGAAAAGGCTGCCAAATTGAACTCCATTGTCAAGCGAAATGCGTTCCATCCCCAGAAAGCGTTGCTGCTTTTTGTATTTGCTGAATTTGATCAAGTAACTGCGTTTGTGCTGCTGGTGAGGGTTGGCAGAACTGTTGCCCTTGAATCGTACCCCGACTTCACGCACCGTCACGTTGTTCCAACTCACCACAGCTGGAACGTAAATGCATTCCGGTAACGCTGCCTTCATCTTTTTTTGATCAGCTTCAGTGATCTGTAAATGAAGGGTTTGGACTTGATTGGGGGCGTAAAATTTATCCTGCTCGCCGCTGCGGTCAGATGAATTTTTCAGTTCAGTCTGAGGCTGAGTTTCTGCGGACAAACGCTGATCAGAATTCTGCGCAACAAGATTCGAGCACGTTCCGCACAGCAGGAATGCGGCAGTCGCAAGTGGAACGGTTATTTGCATGTCGATTCCCATGAGTGAAGGCAACAGTAACGCTGTGCGATTCTACACCATGATTGACTTGCGCTACGATGCTGAAATGGCGCTGAAATGGCGCTGAGATGGCTCTGAAACAGGCGAAATCCCATTTCATGGACCACCCGAACTGAAGGACACCGACTTTGGTTGATGTACATGGCAGGTGTCAGGCAGAGACGGGATCCTGCGGCGGTGTTCACCGGAATCCTGCGGCGGTGTTCACCGATTCAAGGACTTGGGGAGTCAGCTGTCAGGTTGTCGCTTGTCAAACCATAGCGTTTGAGTTCGTTGAGCATCAAGCGGGTTCGATTCGGGAACCATTCCTTCAGCATTCGTTGCTTTTGCGCCTGCCAATGCTCCATGGGGGTGTAGGGTTTTTTTGAGTGGATGTCTCCCCAGCGGGCTGACTCGGCAATCAAAGCAGGTTCGACTTTCCTGAGTAAGCTTTCGTATCTTTGCTGACAGGCGGCGGCTCCCAGCACACCGTCTTCCCCACACCATTTTTCGACGCGAGCGGCAAACATCTGTCGGAATTTTTCACTTTTCATCAATTGCCTGAATAGATGGACGAAGGAGCCTTCCTCATCTTCCTCATCCATTGGGAGCGGATAATCAATGTCCTCATTTTTCCATCCAGATGCAAAGGTTGAATCCCCATCCCAAAGCATGAACTTGAGTTTTGAGTTTTGTAGACGTCGGCGATACGCCCGCATGTTGTTTCCATTGACCAAAGCCCAGTCTTCATTACCTGTGTACATGTGGATCAGGCAGTAGTCGATCAGGTTGATGATGTCCAGATTTTCTTCGAGTTCGGCGAACTGGTTTGGATCAGTGAGATCCCCGTTGGCCAGTTCTGTAATGCTATCCCACACAAGTTCGCCGGCTTCATCGGTTTCGATGTGTGTATCTCTGCTTCGCATGGTGATGTATTCGTCCTCCTTTCCGCCCAACTGGTGCGCGAGATATTCTTCGTCGGGTCTTTCGACCAGGTTGTACAATCCCCAGTACAAACCATTGATGCAGACGTGAACAAAACGCCCGCGAACAGCAAGATACCCCATCTCCTGTCCTGTCATTCGAGACCATTGGTCCCGCATGTACTGTGCCCGTTCGCGTACCGAAGCGCGGTGGGATGCCCATGAATCGTCGGTGCTTCGGAGCATCAGGCTCGAGCACGAGTCATGGCCGGGTACCGGGTTGACCGTGTAGCCCAGTTTTTCCCAATAGCGAATCGCGGCATTCCACTGTGCACTGGTCATGCCGGCCGCTGCTCCGAAGCGACCAGAACTCGGATTGATGCTGACAGTGTCGGGAGATTCAAACCAGGCTTCACCGCCAATCGATGCCCTGCGACTCAGGTTTGAATGCACGACGTAGCCGCGAGGGGTAGGGAAAGCCGTCGATTCCTGGATCAAGTTGATACCACGTTGATCGATCGTCCAAAGATACTTGGAATCCCTCTTGCCGTAGTTACCTGTGACAACACTTTCAAATAGTTTCGTCTTGCTTGACTGTAAGCCGTGGGACGCATCAACCAGTTTGTCCTCATTCTCCTCAAGATCCGCAGCAGGGTCTCGCAAGAGACCTGTTCCCTCATTAGGACCATCCACTTTCCGTGATTCAAAAATTTGCTGTTCAACGACCGAAAGGCCATAGCGAGCACGAAAACTGAGCCGCAGGGAATGTTTTTTCCATTCCGGACGCCTGCTCTCAAAGCCAGCGAGACGCAACCCACATGGTGCTTGGAAACCTATCTCGTCGCGGTTCGGAAGGAGTTCCATGACTGCTGGAATTTCCCAGTCCTGTCCGCGCTCCCACGAATTTGAGTAGATCCCGGTTTTACCGAATAACGACGCATGGGAGGCGACGACTGAAACCATCGGCAAGCTTGTCAGGGTTGCTCGTATATCAGCGTTGTGCTTTTCAGTTATCCGCGGATCCATCTCGTAATCGGCTGCGGTTTTGTTCCACTTGATGGGGAATCCATCCGGGGTCGCAGATTGATTTACGAGTTCATCAATGTTAAGAAAGCTGCGAGTGAGTACCGCAGATTTGAAGCGTTTGCCTGCGAAAGCTCGTGCGTGGATCACTGTCGTGCGAGATATGGTGAGGGGGTGCTCATAAATCTCACCGTTTTGCTCTGCAGGAATGCTGCCATCGGTCGTGTAACGGATCACTGTGTCCGGAGTCTCACATGACAGAGTGATTACGAACTCTGTGTCGTAAAGGCATGATGCTTGTGAGCATGTGACTGAATCTGCGAACCCGATCGCCACTGGTGCATTCGCTTCCAGTGGTGTGGGATACAGCAAGGGCTGCGGATCTGTTGGTGATGGGCCATAAGAAACACCATGAGTCGAATCGGGGATCCCAATGGCAATGGTTTGCTCGATGGTTTTCTGGTCAGGTCTGACAAGATGCAGCGACTCACCCGATTTTGCCAGGCGAAAGTTGGTGTGCAGTTCATCTTCGTCGCACAAATCAAGGCCCGAGGCAAACACAAGCACGCGTTCATTCGGTGAAAGCACCAGAGTTGGGATTTTCCATTTTCCTGGCTTACTAAGCTTGTCTGTCAGGAACCAGCCAGTGGCATTGAAGGGTTGGTCTCCCGGGTTCCAGAGCTCGATCCAGTCTGGGCAGCCACCCTCCCAGTCGAGCACTTCTCCGGCGTTGGATGCCTGTACTTCAGTAACCACAAGCCGAGTGGACTGATTGGGGACTGAGGTCACATTGCGGATGGACTGAATGGGACGCGGGTCAGTACGGAAGTTTACGCCCAGTAGTTCCGGCTCGACGTCGTCTCCAAGGGGATTGTTTTTGAGAGAGGCTACACGTGTGTTGATAACTGATGGATCGAGTGTGGCAAGGTTCAGGTATTGATTCACCATACCTCGAATGCCCGAAAACTCCACAAACGCGAAAAATCCGATCAGGGAGCAGGCGTAGATGCAGGCGTACTTGCAGATTGCAGTGAAGATGCCCTTGCGAACGGGTGCATCAGCGGGTTGATGCTGCTCACGACGGGAATCCTTTTCGCTCATCGTCTTGTTCATGTTTCCGTTTCAGGGGATCTGGAAATGCTCAACAGAAGTTCGGCGGCTTGGGGCTCGCCGTATCGTTGGAGGGTGGGCGACCTTGGGCACCGCCCAGTGGGAGGGGCCTGCGGATTTGAGTTGCGTCTGTTTGTGCGGCTCAAACCAACGGTTTTCTCAACCGAACTCTACGACATCCCAATGCATGAGGCGCAGTTGTGTTGCGGGTTATGCCATTTTTAATGGCAAACTGCGATAAAAACTGGCAGGATTTGCAAGACGAACTCCCTCAGGGCATTCGTTCACTGATTTGTGCCCACAGGCGAGGTGGGACGTAACGTCAATGCCCGCAGGTCCATCAGCCAACCTGAAATGTCCCGGTCTGCTCCAAATCGAATGCTGAAAGTTCCCTCAGTCAGGTCAAGGGTTCCCATTTTGAGTTCGTGATACTGGTCCCAATTTCCCGTGCTGGTCACGGTTGCACGCAATGCTTGATCCGAGCAATTCAGCAGGCAGATGTTTCCAGCAGCGATCTCAGGGCAGGCGTAATCAACAATCACCTCATACTTACCGCTTGTCGGTACTTGAATGGCCCATGTCACGAACTCATCTGCCTGATTCCAAAAACCGATGTTGCCGTATCTCTGTTCAAAGCGAATTTGTTCGCCGTGCATTTGGCATCCGGCGGCTGGCAGATAAAGGGTTCCATCAGCTTTTGCCTGAATGGTGACAGGGACATTTCCGGGTTGTGATTTTGAGGTGCCAGTTCCCTCATTGAGAAACCCGATCAGGTGGCCCATCTGCTCGGGCGTTATGTTCTTTTCCATTCCTTCAGGCATCAGTGACTGTCCTGTTGTGTGGATTCTCTCAATATCGCTGCGGACGATTGTTTTTGTTTTTCCATCCGCCAACCGCATTTCGATTGCTGTGGTTGTCTCGCCAGCGATAATCCCAGCATGCACAACTCCGTCATGCGTCAACACGCTGTAGTTGACATACTTGTCCTCGACCGCCGCTCCGGGGTCGAGGATAGCCGTGACGAGTGCAGGCACAGAGCGATTCTTCAGAGTCGCGAGGTCAGGCCCCACTTTGTGACCAATGCCTTTGTATTGATGGCAGGTGCCGCAGTGTTTTGTGAAGAGTTGTTTGCCTGCCTGTGTGTCACTGTTGGCGGTGACTACTTTCTGATAATCCCTGATCAGTTTGGTGCGTGTTTCTGAACTCTGGGAAGAATCAAACAAGTTCTTTGCCTCCGCCTGCAACGCTTTGTCGACATGGTTGGTAAGTCTCTGTCGATGAAGAAGCGACAGGGAGTTCATGGGAATGGTTTTTGACTTTACTGCAGCAAGCAGATCACTGGCTGTCGATTTACGTAACAGCAAGCCCTCGATGGCGGCATTTCGAACGCTCGGACTCAAAGAAGTGAATCGTTTCATTATCTCCTCGGGCCGATTGGCGGTGATTGCTTTTGTCGTCGCAATCTGGACTTCGATAGGTTCCGTGACTGACAGCAATTCGATCAGTTGTTCCGATTCGTTGGGGGCAAGACCCGCTAACTCGATTGCCGCAACTCGCACGGCTGAGTCATGATTCGGGTCAGTGGCCATGTTGAGTGCGTGCCTGAGAGCTTTGTCAATTCGTGTCACGATCCGCTCGGGCATCTGGTTCTTTTGCAGTTCAATGACATTCAATGTGGCGGCCAGTAACCCCATATTGACTGGCGATGCAGGGATAGATTCCAGTTGATCCAACAACTCGCTCACCACATGGGTGAGGAAGTTTACATTGTCCATCCGCGAGGCCATTTCAAGCATGGTGGGTCGAAACGATTTGGCGATCGAAGGATGTTTCGAAATTGCGGTATAAAAAGCGATCAGGTTTTCACGGTTCAATGAACTGACAACCGCGGCCTTCAGGTAAGGATTTTCGAGTGAACGTAATGCCAATGCTGAAAGACCGTTGGCTCCCTTGTCACCCGTGGCCGCTCCGAGTGAGTAGGCCAATTGCATCACCACCATCGGATCTGGGTCACTTGTTTTCAGTTCAAGCTGCTTGAGTAGTTGTTGTGCGGACGATCCTCCAGACGAGACGGTGTGTTCGCACAGGCGAATCGCATGACGGCGAACGGTGGCTGATTTATCTTGGAGTGCCTTTGTTAGCAAGTTGGCGTCCGGCGTGTTGATGCCTGCCAAGGTGCACAGGGCGTGCAGGCGTCCCATTTCAGATTGCGAATTCGTAGCCAGATGCTTGAGCTTGCTCGTGACCTTGAGATCTTTTCTCGTGACCAGTTCCTGTTGGGCGAGATCGCGAACCCGTCCGTTGCTGACTTCAAGCAGCTCAGCAACCCGGGGTGAATCAAGTGTGCTCAGTTTGACGATGGGACGCGGTGGAGAATCGTCTGGGAAAATTCGATAGATTCTTCCCCGATCATGACCTGCACGCAGGAAGAGTTCTTTTTCCCGTTGATCGTCTATCCATTCAGGGTGTTCGATGACCAGACGGTACATGTCGACAACCCACAGCGCACCATCAGGCCCCGTGGTAACGGTTGTGGGGCGAAACCAACTATCCGTTGATGCGAGAAATTCGTGGTCCGGGTTTTCTGTGGGGCGTTGGCTTTGGAAGGAAACGCCGTCGGCAATCAGTTTTCTGCGGTGGACCAGGTTGTGCACAGGGGCACAAGTGAAAGTGTCACCCTGATAAGCCTTTCCCAGCAGGTTGTCCCGATAGATCATTGTGCTGCAGGCAGATGTGAATTTGTGGCTGCTTCCGGTCGTGGGTGTTTGGTAGCCCGACCAATGGCTGAGGACACGTGAGATAGGAAACAGTTGCGTGTTATCAACGCGCGCGATATCGCGTCGGGGAGTCGGTGAAGCTACGAATGGATTTCGACGCATGTAATGGTCAGCCAGAATGAAATGCCGAACCGGCAGTGGGTTGCTGCAGCCAAACCAGTTTCCATGATCATCACGGTGCCGTCCAAATTGGGTGCGGCCGGTTTGAAGGTCGATTTCCCCCGAATCAGGTCGGATTCGCAGGTCCTGGCCACCCAGATTCAAGCGGTCATTGGTTTTCAATGAGACAACCTCGCCACCACTGTCACCGTTGGCGAGGTAGATCCAGTTGTCGAGTCCTCGTTCAAAACCATTGACTCGATGCTGTTGATTGCCTTCACCGAACCCCCGGTAGAGATCCTCGACTATCTCTGCCCGCCCATCCTGATTGCGGTCAGCTGCAAAGAAAATACTGGGGGCGGCACTGACAATCACGCCATCGCGCCACGCCATGACTCCTGTCGGATAAGGGATGCCGTCGAGAAATAAAGTTGACGAATCGTACTTTCCATCATTGTTTGTGTCTTCGAGGTAACGCACTCTTCCGCCGGGTTTGCCACGGTCGTCCATGCCCAGCGGATAGTCCGCCATTTCAACGACCCACAGTTTTCCATCTGCACCCCAATCGATTGCGACAGGGTCCATGACCAGTGGTTCTGCTGCAACCAATTCAACGGTGAATCCCGGTGGCAGTTCGATTGATCCATGCGACTTTTCCGGCGATCGTGGTCCTGGTTCTGTGTTGCCCAGTAGTTGTGTAAATGAGCGTCGGTCAACTCCGTCTGGCAGACGGTTTGTGTTTTCGTTCTGCACCCACATGTGCTGTCTGGCAAACCAGACTCCGTTGTTGGTCCCGTTGCGAACGATCAGTGGGATGTCCGTCGTTTTCTTGACATCACGTGAAAACAGGCCGCTTTGGGTATCGAATAGCTGGATTCCCGAGATCTTGCCGTTGCTAAAGATCACATCGTCATGTCCGTCCTCATCCAGATCGACAAAACGGACGCCGTTATCATTGCCAGTCTGGTCAACCAGCGGAGCTGGGAACGGCCCGGCCTCGAACCATTCGCCCTGCTCATTGATCCGCATCACAACCTGTCTGCGTTGGTTGGCAATGATGATCTCTGTCATTCCATCATTGTCGATGTCACGCAGTCGAACGCCCTGGTCGACGCCTCCAATGGATGTTGGAGTGTTGGCCAACGCAGTGGGCAAGGCACGCCGATTGAGTCTGCCGTTACTGAATTCGTAGATCGCCTTCGACTGTGCGTTGTTGATCAAAACAGAGAAGGTAGATTTTGGAGTGAGTTTTCCAATCTGCGCTCCCTGGTCAATTCGTTTTTGACCCTCGGAAGAGGTCAGCACAAGGTCATGGCTGGTGTCACGCCACTGTTGCAAGTCTGGTTGCCAGATCCGCGTCGTCCTGTGGTGTTCGTTGCCAATCAAAACATCGAGGAACCCATCATCATTGATGTCTGCGATACGGACTCCATTGTCTTCACCATTATCAGGGGCCCGGATTGGTTGGTTGACAAGCAGGTTCTGGTTGATGCGATCCATGCAGTCTTTGAAGGTCAGAAACTTGACTCGCTTTCCGTACCTCTGTTGGGCATAGTTGATCAAGTCAATGATCTGGTCGTTCCGAATCCATCCGTGGGGATGGAAGACGAGGTTGAACATCCCTTTTTTTATCACGGTAGCATCGAGGGCGGATTTCATGTCGGCCACGGTTACCGGATTGTTGGGTTGGTGCAGGTGCTGAGCCTCCCAGTCGCTGGGAACCATGCACGGGAATTGCCAGCACCTTTTCCCAATGACGTAAGGGTAAGGGTAGTTTTCGATTGTGTTGACGAAAGAGGGAAACGGAATGTACTTGTTCATCTTGGCGTTGCCATCACTGTCGACCACCAGGTCCCGCGGCAGTTCGGGGTCCCGATTGGTAAAAACATTGAAGACACTACTGTCAGCCTGCAGGTAATTTCCTGCGGGGGTTCTGCTGTTGAAAATCTCACTCCACAGTCGAGGACTGGGGGTGTTGCGGGAATCGCAGCACGGCGTTCGAAATGCGACTGGACGATTGCCGCGAATCGATGACAGCAAGTCGACACATCGGTCGTAGGTGGATTTAGCCGTTTCGAATTGATCACCTTGCAAACAGGGGCATGGATGATCCACCGTGTGAACCTCCAGAGATAAACCTTCTTTGATCCACTGTTGGAGACGTGGGTCGTCGGGGTTCACGCTGCAGGTCATGATGCTCACTGGCGCGCGACCTTCGATGGTCTTGAGTCGTTCCAAAATGGGACGCAAGTAAGCTTCGTAGATTGCCGGGTCACGCATGTCGTCGATCCCTAAAGTGATGACAGCATCGACACCAGATTCACCAACCCACTGTGGTGTTGTCAGTTTGGGGAACCTGGTTCTCGGGTAGTAGGGGTCGGAATACTCGGCAAGAAAAGCATGAGGATTGTCCGCGTGAGCCGATTGCATGCCGCCATTGAATGGGAGCGGGCCACTGGGCAGGAACAAGTTGTGGGACAGGCAGAAGCAGATCGCAATGATCAAATAACTGGTCCGCTGGTTATGACTGGTGGTCATCAGTTGCCTCAAGACACGCGCTGGTAGGGGAGAACTACGGAATACAATTCATCCAAATTGTACAGAATGCAGACACTGGTTTTTGGCTTATGCTCTTATTCTGATATACTTAAGTGGCACTTAATCCAATGTGCTGCCCGCCTTTTACCTCCCAGCCTGAATCAGGTGTTCCAACTGATGAGTACCTACGTGCAGCGTGTTCTGGCTGTCCTGATCGTGTCTTGGGCAGGTTTCACTTCAGGCATCAGTACCCACGTGGTGGCTGACGAAGGGGCCGTGTTTAAGCGTGAAATTGTGGCGGCAGGTCCTGTTGCGCACTGGTCATTCGATGAGGTGGTTGTGTTGGACCATGGCGCTCGCTTGTCTCCTGGGCCGAGAGCTCCGGAGCATTCTGATTTCTCGACGGGCAATCAGGGCATCACTCTGACAGGTGGAACACGTGTCGTCGTTCCCGACGAGGGTTCTAAGTCCCGATTTGATTTTGATCATGGAGATTCCTTTTCGGTGGAGGCAATGGTCAATCCCAGGGAGATCAAGGGGTACTCAGCAATCTTGACCAAGGGGCGGACATCCAATGCCGGGTTTCCAAGCGATAACCAGAACTGGGCTTTTCGACTCACTTCGGTTGGCGGTCATGCTGGTGTGAATTTTCTGTTTCGCAGTCGAGCGGGTGAGCACGGGGCTGCCGATTGGCACCGCTGGACCAGCAAAGAGGGGTTTGTCGTAGGTTCTGGATGGCATCATGTTGCCCTTTCCTACACCTTTGGCGAACCCGGTTCGATCCGAGCCTACATTGACGGCAAAGAGGTTGAGGGCAAATGGGACATGGGCGGGGCGACCCTCGCTCCACCGGTCGTCGATGATGACGAAGTCTGGTTGGGGTCGACGATGGGAGGAAACCCAAGTAACTCGTTTCATGGGACGTTGGACGAGGTTGCGTTGTACAGGCATGTGGTCCCAGACAAAATATTCAAAAGCCGTTTCAAATACGTCCCGCCCCGATTGGTGCTGCCCGATCCCAATTCCGGTGTTTTGCAGGTCAACATGCATGGGCCTTTGACCAGTGATCAATCTTTTCCGAATGAGCCTGGCGAACCAATTGCGGGGTGGCAACAGACGGAGCTTGGGTTTTTGCGACTGCCACACAAGTACAACGATTGGGGAATTCGTGAAGATTGGGGGACGGCGGTGATGGTTCGTGCCGTCACCGAGATCGAACTTGAACCTGGTGATTACGATTTCCTGATTCGCAGTCGTGCAGCGACTCGCTTGTTCATCGATCGTGAGCAGGTGGTGTTGTTGCCGAAGCAGAAACGTGGTGGTGGTGCACACAATAAAGTGAAGCCAATTCCGGAGGTATCACGCCCGGGCATGCGGCCTTCTGCAATGGATGATGTTGAGAAAATTTTCAAGTTCTCAACGTCCGGTGGGAGGCACGCGATCGTATTGGATGTCATGGTGGGTGGGCCGCGTTTGCGTCTTGATTTTGGCGAGCCATGTCTGGCCATTTCAAAGGGAACCGAGATGTTTCATTTGATCACGCCTGGCCGGCAGACCGGTAGCCCACTGACCGATGAAGGTTGGTCGGGGTTTGTCGAGCGTTTGGGTAGACGACTCGACAATATGGATGTTGAACAGCGTCGGCAGTCTGACCAGCAACAGGATTATTGGAACGAGCGGCACCAGTATGCAGTCGGACACTTGGCGGGTGAGAAGAATGAGACCAGCATCGATGAGTTGGTGAATCAACGTATCCACATCGCAAAAGAGAACTCAGGTGATCCGAAGTCGTTCTTTAACCAGCACGTGAGGCCCATTTTTGTGGAACACTGTTACCGCTGCCATGGTGATAAGGAACGTGGTGGATTGAATCTGCAGTCTCAGGAAAATTTGCTGACCGGGGGTGAATCAGGCGATGCGGCTGTGACTCCGGGAAAGCCGGATCAGAGTTACCTGCTGGAATTGGTGACGTCTGAATCGGGTGATCGAATGCCCCCTCAGGGAAAAGGGTTGAGTGAGACGCAAATTGACACATTGCAAACGTGGATTGGCGGGGGCGGCGTACTTGAACCCGCTCCTGTTGAGATCGCCAGTGTGTCACCCATGATCGATGATTTGACATTCCTGAGAAGGGTGTGGCTTGATTCAGTGGGGGTCTCTCCGACAGTTTCCGTTATACGTGAATTCTTGCAGGATCAGGACACTGACAAACGAGCACGAATGATTGCAAGTTTGTTGGTCGATGAGCGTTGGGCGGACAATTGGGTGGGTTATTGGCAGGATGTTCTCGCTGAAAATCCTAATCTGCTCAAGCCGATGTTGAACAATACAGGGCCCTTTCGCTTCTGGATTTTGGAATCGCTCCGAGACAACAAACCCATGGACCGCTTTGCGACGGAGCTGATCACGATGCGGGGAAGCGTGTGGGGTGGTGGTGCAGGGGGCTTCAGTGTTGCAACGTTGAACGATGTACCCATGGCTGCCAAGGCACACATCATTGGCACAGCCTTTCTCGGCATCGATATGAAGTGTGCTCGATGTCACGATGCACCGTATCACGAAACGACCCAAAAGACCTTGTTTCAACTGGCTGCCATGTTGAAGCGGGAGCCGATCAAAGTGCCAGCGACCAGCAGTGTACCGGCAGCGTTCTTCGAACATGTCAATGCTGGGGGCCGCGAGTCGCTGATCGAAGTGACGTTGGATATTGGTGCGAAGGTTGGGCCGCAGTGGCCGTTCAAGGCGATCAATGACTTGGAGTTGAATCGATTTGTCGCCAACGAGGAAGATTCGCGGGCTCGCCTTGCAGCCAATGTGACATTCTCGCGAAGGTTTGCAGAAGTGATTGTGAATCGGCTCTGGAAACGACTGATGGGTGCTGGGCTGGTCGAACCCGTTGACGATTGGGAAGGGCATCAGCCTTCGGATCCAAAGCTCTTGGCCTTTCTTGCGGATGAGTTCATTCGTGGTGGTTATGACCTGCGTGGTTTGACCAGTCAAATCATGAACTCCAAGCTTTACCAAAGATCTGCTCAGGATGTACCAGCCAACCTCGTTGACTCAAACCGGTTCTTTGAGGGGCCGTACCGTCGCCGACTCATGGCTGAACAGATTGTCGACAACGCATGGCACTCCGCTGGGCGAGACATGAACCTGGGTCATTTGACCATGGATATCGAAGGACGTTTGGCCCCTGATTACTTCATGAATTTTGGTCAGCCCAAGCATGCCTGGGAATTCACGACGATGGCGAATGAACGTGATCGCCCAAGTCTCGCCATGCCAAAAATCCAGGCTGTGGTGGATGCACTGCTGGCATTCGGATGGAGAAATTCACGCCAGGAACCGACATCAAGTCGGATCGAAGAACCCAATCCACTGCAACCCGGAGTGCTGGCAAACGGTGTCATGGGGTCATGGTTAACCCAGTTGACTGATGATTCAGCGTTGACCCGAGTGTGTGTTGAGGAGGAATCCGTCGATCAATTGATTGAAACGCTGTTCCTGCGTTTTTTGACGCGTCTGCCCACGCCGAATGAGAAAAAACGATTTGCTGAATTGTTAAGTCCAGGATTCCGTGATCGAATTGTCCCCGAACAGGATCTGGCACCCGTGACCATCGCTGAACGTATGCCCTATGTTTCATGGTCCAATCATCTTGATGGTGCGGCTAATTTGATCAAACAGAAACAGGAAGAACTTGCCCGTAAGGGTGATCCACCCACACGATATTTGCAGAGCAACTGGCGGGAGCGTGCCGAGGATGCCTTATGGGCATTATTGAATGCTCCTGAGATGATCATTGTTCCATAAGGTAAACACGTTTCGTAAACAGAACCAGACTGTCGGCAAGAGAGTGGCCCCAAGGTGCTTGCTCTGTCCAGGCGAATTCATTCTTTATCGAGATTCAAGAGATGAAACGACGAGAATTCATACAGACATCTGCTGCGGCTTCAGCGGCAATCATGACCGCCAATGCGGTTGGTGCGTCGCAGCCGATGCCACAGGGAAAAGCGGAACACTGTGTGATGCTGTGGCTTGGTGGTGGCATGTCGCAGATCGATACCTTTGATCCAAAGCAAAGGGGTGATGCAAAACAGAAAAAAGCCGGGTCGTATTATGGTGCCATCGATACGGCTGTTCCCGGAGTGCAAGTTTGTGAACATCTATCTAAAACGGCTCGCTTGATGGAAAACGTTACGGCAGTAAGAACAGTGAACCATGACGTGGTTGACGAACATGCTGCTGCCGCGAACCGAATGCATACTGGTCGACCCACCGCTGGGACTGTGACGTATCCATCATTAGGATCGATTGTGGCGCACCAGCGAGGTGCGGCTGCCGAGGGCGTGCCTGCCTACGTCCTGCTTGGGTATCCAAACATCGCCCGAGGACCAGGCTTTTTGGGTCCCAAGGCTGGTTATGTTTACTCCACCAATATCGATTCTGGCCCAGCCGGATTGGCCCGCCCCAGGACCATTGCCGAAACTCGTGTTGGCCGACGCGAAGGTCTGCTTGATGCTGTTCGTCGTGGCGGGGCGAGTCGCTTCAAAGGCGATGCCAAGTTTCAGCAGTATGATACGGTGATCGCGGAAAGTCTGCGGTTGGCAGGACCGGAGTTCATGAATGTATTCAATCTTGGCAGCGAGCCTGATTCTTTGCGTAATGAGTATGCGAGTGAATTTGGGCAGCGTTGCCTACTGACCAGGCGGCTGTTTCAAGCTGGGGTGCGTTTCGTCGAAGTTTCGTACAGTGACAATTTTAAAAACGGTACTGGGTGGGATACCCACAATGCAGGGCAGTTGAACCAGCATCTCCTGATTCAGGACTTGGATGCTGCTCTGGCGACGTTGATGGCAGATCTTGAGAAACACAAGTTGCTCGATAAAACCGTCATCCTTGTGAATTCTGAATTCGGTCGCCCGGGTGGGTTTGATTCCGGCGGTGGGCGAGGCCATCATTCAAAGTGCTTTACAAGCGTGATCGCTGGGGGTGGTTTGAACCACGTGGGGGCGTGGGGGCAGTCTGATGAATTAGGCGAAAAGGTGATGGATTCACCTGTCAGTGTGCCAGATTACTTTGCGACTGCTTTGGCGGCACTCCAGATTGATCCCTCGGCGAATCTTTATGATGGGGATCGCCCCGTCCCGATCACGAATCTTGGCAAGCCCATTACAGAGTTGTTTTGAGCGAAGGACTTGTCAGCAGGGCACGAAGTTCGTGAAGATGGCAATTGCTGGCTGTCCCAGTCACGGTGAATGCAGTCACGGTGGATGCAGTCACCGTAGTCGCTTGCCACCTTAAGTTGAGTCTTTCGGTGAACCATCATTGCGCGAGTCGGGTTCAATCGCAGTTGCCGTGGCGTGACTGCTATCGAAGGAGACGGTTGAGTCGATGGAGATGGTCTCTTCCGTTGTGCTCAGAATGGGGTCATTGGGATTTGCGTTATCCTGTGGCTGAGTGTCGCCTGAATCGCTGTTTTCTGATTCGAATTCTTGCAGCGTGGCGTTGTTTAGTCTCAACCTGCGTATGACACGTCTTTCCACGAATTCGATGTGCAAACGAAGACTGTAGAACTCCTGCATGTATGCCAGTGGTACGTTGTGCAGATCGTCGAGCTCACTTTCCATGATTTGCAGTGTCTGCCAATGCGAACGAAGTTTCTCGACATCATCGTCTCCCAGCAGGTCTGCCTCCATTCCCCGTAGCAAATTGTACCAACGGTAAATGCGGGATCGAATTCGCCAGCGATACAGTGGCGGCCCAACTCTGAAAAGTGGCAGAAGCAAAGTCAAAGCAGGCAGTAGCAGAATCATTCCACGATCGAGAAATGACGCTATCCAGAAAGGGAGGTACTTTTGAAGCAAGGGAGGACCATTTTCAAAGTAGCGACGTGCAGATTCATTCAGTGGAAATTCGATGAATTGGGTGGAGGGAAGCTGGCCATGCTGAAAAAGACTTGGCTGTTCGTTGTGCACGGTGTCAGCCGCACGTAAAAGCATCGGGACCAGTGCGTCATGTAAACTTCGGTTTGCTACCAGATTAGCCGCTGGAGCAATCAAGTGGACTTTTGCAGACGGATAGTTCTGTTCAAGATTCACGACCCCTTCTTCAAGCGTTACCGAAGACAGAAAGGGGTGTCGTCTCGCGTATGCCGCGTGCCGATCAAAATCCAGCAGGCGAAGATCGGGAAGCTGCGATAACAACTGGACCGCTTCAGCACTGGGTGATGTCACAAAGAAGGCAACGTCAATCGTTCCATTTTTGAGTTGGCTGATTGATTCGCGACCGCCGATCGGAATGAACGTTGCCGACGATGAAGTGATTCCGTTTTCCTTCAAGAGCAACGCCGACAATGCGGCAGTGCCACTTCCGTAACGACCGGTCGCAATCGTCTTTCCCTTGAGCGAACGTAGATCGGTGAGAGGTTGTTGCCCCCGGTAGAAGACCCACACAGGCTCCAGATAGAGACTTGCCAGCGACTCGATGTCCGGGTCAGACAGGTTGTTGGCGGCAGTCGTACCGCCTTGAACAATTGCCAAATCGATTTTAGCGTCCTTCTGCAAAGCCTCATAATCGTCGAGTGACCCGTTGGTCGTGTGAAGATGAAGTGTGATCCCATGTTTGGCAAGCTCATCAGCGTATGCATTTGCAAACTGGAAATAGGCGCCCTCAGGAGGACCCGCCGCCATGTGGATGTGGCGTGGAGGGGCGGGCTGAATGAAAAACCAGGCCAAAGAGAAACCAATCAGGACAACTGCGAATCCGCCGCCCCAAATTTTTAACCACAACGCACGCAACTGACGTCGCGTCTCGCGGAAATGTTCTTTGAATAGGTTTTCTGCGGGCAGACTCATCGTTTATGAATTATCAGTTGGTTCGAATTGAAATGAAGGTGACTCCACAGGAGCCTCAAGTCGCTGCGATCCTCGCATTGCTGCTCAAGATGGGCTAGCCATGTTCGAAAACGGGTGAAGTGAAACACCAGGTTGAGTTCGTGTTCGCCATGGTTTTGCTTGGTTGGGTGGCACTCGCTCCTCTTCATCGTAACCGATTCCGATGCCGCAACATGAAGCGGGATTGGCAGCGGGCCGGCATTTCCAAATTTGAACACTTGAATCTTTGATCAGCTTCACCCGGTCCCCGCCAAACCGATGGCTTGGGTAAGAACCAGGCCGACAAGATCCAGCATCATGCCGGCATTCAAAAGAAACAACACTTTCATGGGTTTAGTTAGTGGTTCGACCTCACTGAGCTCAAAAATGAAAGCGACCATCGCAGAGTGATAGTAGTAATCAAACGTTGATAACGGCTCGCGAATGTCATTGGGACAGTCTTCAGGAAATAACAGCAATTGCCTGCCGTGCCGCCGCGCCCCCTGATCAAGCCGCCAATACAGCCAACCCCAAGCCAGAATCAACGCTGGCATGAAGCATAGGAATTGCCGGAGTAACAACATGTTGTCACTGAGAGGATTAATAATGAGTAGGTTGAGCATGAGAAATCCAATCACGGTTCGCGCGATCAGAAAGAAACCCAGGACGTCTAGAAGTAGGCGGTTGCTCTTGCCCATTGCAGGCAGTAAAAAAACCAATAAGTAACCTGCTGCGAAAACAGTCACGACAAGTGGTGATGCGTATGCGAATAACGGTCGCGTGACGTTGGCAATGCTCGAGAGCAAAGATTCTGAATCTTCGTAGCCATGAAAAATGGCATTTCTGAGTGACAGGAAAATGAAAATCTGCCACGCGAACATGATCACGGGTTCAGTCCAATTGAAAAGGTCTGACGAAGGTGATTCTGTCGTGGATTTTGGCATCAGTGAGACTGGGTTTTGGGTGGTGCTGATGAGGCATGCCGCTTTTTCCCGCATGATTCTAGCGGGCAGCAGGGATCAGAGAGAGCCGTTGAATGATTGGAAGTCAGCGGAATTTCAGTGAGGCAACACCTGCGCGCAATAAATCGTCATACTGACATGCATCGTATTGGTCTTTTTGCCTCCTCACAAACCCATGAAATTCATAATGCCTGTGCGTTTCTTCTTTCTGTTCTTGACGTGTTTGATTCCGGCTTTTTTCGGGGCATGCTCCGTGGCTCTCGCGCAAGCAAGTGGTGTGGATCGCCTGACGGGCAAGCAGACGCCCGTTTCAAAGGGGGAGGTGATTGCGTTTTTTGGCGATTCCATCACCCAGGCAGGGGCCAAGCCTGGGGGCTATTGTCGTTTGATCGGCGAGGCGATTGTCCAGAAACGGCCTGAACTCGGGGTGGAAATTGTTTATGCCGGAATCAGCGGCAACAAAGTACCTGACCTTGAAAAGCGTCTTGACCGCGATGTGCTCAGTAAATCGCCGACCGTTGTTTTCATTTACATTGGCATCAATGATGTTTGGCATAGCACGCGTGGCAAAGGGACACCCAAATTTCAGTTCGAAACCGGATTGCGGCGGCTCATCAGAAAAATTTCAGACACCAATGCTAAAATTGTCCTGTGTACCCCAAGCGTGATTGGTGAAAAGAATGACGGGACCAATCCGCTTGATGCGATGCTGGAAGAGTATGCTCAGATTAGTCGAAAGGTTGCGACCGACACAGATGTAACCCTGTGCGAGCTTCGGGAATCATTTCTGGATCATCTGAAAGACAATAATCCGGAAAACAAACGTAGTGGTATTCTGACTCGGGATGGTGTTCATCTGAGCATTGATGGAAATCGGTTTGTTGCCGGCTTGGCAGCAGAATCGATTGCCGAGGCGATGCAGCAGCATGATGAAGATGATGGTGGGGAACGAAGCCTGTTCAATGGAAAAGATTTAACGGGCTGGCATGTGGACGTGCCCCATCTGGATGAGCATCCGGACGCGAAACCTACCTTCATCGTCCGCGATGGAAAACTTGTCAGCTTGGGGAATCCACAGGGTCATCTGATCACAGATCGACAATACGAGAACTTTCGCCTGGAAGTCGAGTATCGCTTTGCTGGGAAACCCGGGAACTGTGGTGTACTCGTCAATGCATCAGATCCGCGAGCTCTCTACAAGATGTTCCCCAAGTCGATTGAAGTACAGATGAACCATACGCATGCGGGGGATTTCTGGTGTATCGTCGAAGACATCAAGGTGCCTGACATGGTCAAGCGACGTGGCGCCAAGGAAAAATGGGGTATCACTGAGGGCAAAGCACGCCGGATTCTCAATCTGACGGATGGTTCCGAAAAGCCGGTCGGTGAGTGGAACCAGATGGTCATTGAATGCCTTGGTGACCAGGTCAAAGTTTGGGTCAATGGTGATCTTGTGAATCATGGCACTGAATGTACTGCCAGCAAGGGGCAGATTGCCTTGCAGGCCGAGGGTTCGGAAGTTGAATTTCGAAAGCTGGAACTTAGCACGATCGATTCGCTGAGTGAGTAACCTGGCGAGGTGATGTGGCCCCAACATCTTGTGTCACAGCAGGTCCATTGAGCAGATTACGATTCTGGAATCGGTTGGATACACTGACCCATCCGATCGCCGACTCTCGCGTACAATTCGCGATGCTGTTGCGAATGTTGTAAAAGATCCTTGTCGAATTGGACGCGTCCTGGTTCAAAAATGGTCATGGTCGACGAACCACCAAAGCGGAAGTAACCCTTCTCTGAACCTTTCTGCACATTGCGTTGTCCGGAATAGGTTTGGCATATGCCCCCCACGCAGGTGGCACCGATTTCCAATAACAGCACCTCACCAAAATGTTCCGTTTTCATTCGTGTCAGGCAGCGTTTGTTTTTCGCCAGAATCTGGATATTCTCGACGAGGGCAATTGGATTGACTGAGAAGAGCGGACCATTGAGCAGCAGTGAGTTCCCCGGTACTCCGGCGACAGGAAAGTGAAATCGGTGGTAGTCGACCGGGCACAGACGGGACAGGACAAGACTGCCTGAGGCGTATCGTTGGGCGAGTTCTGCATCATCGAGTAAGTCAGGGAGATGGAACATCTCGCCTTTGACAAACAGGCCGTCTGATTTGGAAATGTCGGGAATGCAAAGGTGACGTCCATCGGCAGGGAATACGACGCTATCTGACTCTGAATCGATCGGCCGGGCTTCGGGTTTTAGCTGGCGATAAAAGAACTCATTGAAGTTTTTGAATTCACCAACGGGCAATCTGAACTCCGCAGGATCAAGTTCATATTCCTCCAGGAAAGGCGAGATTTTACTCGCCGATTTGGCTTGGTTCATTCGCCATCCATACCAATGGGAAAACCAGGCTCGTTTCACCATTGTTGCCAAGGCGATTCGTCCGCCGAGTGTGCCATAGGTCCATCGCAGAAATTTGTCTCCATAGACTTTTTCCACGCATTCTTTCTGGTGATAGCGGTCGTAGTAGACAATTTCGTCCATCAGGATCAGTCAATCCGTTTTGGTCGGGCAGACGGGCTCGGAACTTGTATCGACAGATATTGTGACCGAAACCGGTGCTCTCGCCGAGATCCCTGTCCATATTTCAATCACGTTCGTGGTGATCAAGTCTGCCTTGCCAGTCGGGTTGACGTAACCGCCAGCGAATGGCGCTGCGGAGACCATCATCTTCAAATTGCATCTCAAGACGCAAGAAGTCAATTTGATTCATTAATCCAAAAGGTTTTTTAGGATCGAATACCGGTTGTCGTTGACGTAGGGGGGCACCGTAATCAGTGCTAAGGAGATGTTGGTGTTCCCATTTCAATTGATCTCCCAATACCGTTTTTGGGAAAAAACCATAGAGCCGTTCATGTTCCAGCATGGCGTCGGTGATGCTAATGTTTTTGCCGACCATGAATGGCATTAATCGCCCCAGTCCCGACATTGCGACACGCGAATTGGCATCAGACGCGGCAGCAAAGAGTCCTGGAAGTTGCTCAATGCAGGCAGCGGGATTGACCAGCAATGACGCTGCATTCAACTCTGATGAGTTCACTTGCAAAATCTTTTCTGTGGTCGCCCAGGGAATGTTACAGATCACGATGTAGTCATCCACGATTTCAATTCCATAACGCAGTTTGACCATGCCCATGATGTCCATCATCCAGACCCATTTATCTTTCTCGCCAACCTGAAATATCTGAGTACGGAATTCATCGAAATCGTTATCGGATGTTGCGAATGCTGTGGCAGCTTGCCGGAGCAGTTGCGTTGTCCTTTTCGGATTCCGGGTCTCGATGAAAATACTGCAGGGGCGGGTGAACATGGATAATGCAATTGGGATCAAAGTCGTTTCTGCATTCATGCCGTTGGTGGATGACCCGAAGGCTCCGAAAACGTCACCACTCCCCAGAGCGATGATCGGATCTGAATCAAAGATTGCCAAATGCATGCTGGGGCCAAGATCATCCAGCACAGCTGCACTGGTGCCTGAGTAGCGAGTGAACAAGTCAGAAAACCCCCCGGCGATCTGTTGCCAGGTCATGTCTGATAGATTCAGAGACAACTTGACGACCGGGGTGGGCTCAATGGTTGGAACGGCAAGGACCTTGCCCATGCGGTTCGTTTCCAATGCCATCCGCAATGTGTTGTAAATGGTGTTGTCCACCAGTGGCAGAATGAAGGTTGAAACCTCCAGTTGTTGGGGAACAGGTTCATCCAGCCGAATGGCAATGGGATCAAAGAAACGCCGCCACTAGTTGGAGTAGTTTTGAAGGTATTCTGCGTAAGCCTCTGCTTCCTCTGGGGTGATTGTTTGAACCGGTGCTGCGGTCAGTGTCCGCATGTTGCTGAGGGTGCCATAAGTTTTGGAGTGCACCACGCCGGTTTCATCGAGGCGGAAATCCTGATTTGACCAGTCTGCTGGAAGATAGCCGTTGGCTTTGAGTTGCTGGACGTCCATGGTTGATTGCGGATCGTCAATTCGTGCCAGCATGCCACACGCAGTAAGGTGTTCCATTTGTCGTTTGGCAAGAACTCTTCGCAGTTGCCCAAGTTTGACCTTGGGGCCCACCAGATTTCGGACGAAGGGATCCGAAAAGTAGGCATAGCCCCGTGTTTTTTCAGTGATTCCAAGCTTGGTCAGCATGTACCGGAATTCATCACTTTCACCGAGGCTGTTCTTGCCATCATTGGCATGCAACGCAAGTGCTTTTTTTAGCTCATTCCGGTTGGTTGAAAGAAAGAGAAGGTTGCCTCGCAACGCAACAAAAGCCGCCGTGTCTGCTCCGGGCATTTCCATGATCGCATCAGAGAGTTCAACTGCTGGATTCAGTAATTTGAAAAGGCCATTGAGCAGGACAGGTTGTTCGACCTTGGCAATCACAGTCAACTCGGTTCCGTCAATCAAGAACAGGTCTGGGCAGAACAGTGCCAGCTCACGGATGAGACCCGATTTCAGGATCGTATTGAGTTGTTCGCGTGTCATTCCCAGGCGGTTGAGGTAACGCTTTTCAAGTCCGTAGTTCAGGGCATTGCCAGTGAAGGCGGCGCCGGCCGAAGCGAGGAAAGGTGCTCCCACATCCAACATTCGCTCGACTGTCGCAGGCTTGCCCAGATAGACGAAAAAGCGATCATATGGTGTGCATTTGGCGAGTTCCAACTGCCCCCCGCGTCTTCCTGCCAGCATCTCTTTGAATGGGTGGGAGTTTACTTTGACGCCTTCAATTGAGTTGATGTCGATGGGCTCGTTGGCGTTGGCCGATTCCTCGTGTCGCTCCACGGTATCGAGGACCTGCATTTGCAGGGTCTCTTCGACTGCTGCCCGACCTCCCAGAATCGAAAATGCGGAAGTTGATCGTCCTTGGCGGCGATTTTCGCGTCCAATGTTGAACTTGTTGCTCCAGTTCCGAAACACAGTGCCCGAGCTGTGACGTAAATAGGGTCCCCAAATTGTGAAGCGTGCGTTCATCAGCACATCGCGTGGCTGGAGAAGCTGCTGCCTTGTTGCTCGGAGATTCCATGTGAATTCCCGGGTTTCGTTCAGGACATGGTTGTGAACTTGAATGTTGAGCGTTTGGGGCAATGGACGATCGGACAACGCAACCAATTGATAGGGAATGGTCTTGCGTTCATTCGCGACTTTGCGTTCCTGCTTGCTGATCAGTGGGGTTATTGTCTGACCGGTTTGTTTCAGTAGATCATTGTCGATTTGTACACGTTCCGATGTACCATCTGTGTAGAGGATCCAGTGCTTTCCATCATCCACCAGAGGTTGGATCTCAAAGGCCAGTGGGCGACGTTTTTCTCTCGGAACAAGCCAGCGTACAGGTGTTTGGTAACCATTCCTGGCACGCTCTTCTTCACGAGGAGACAGCGGTTGTTTGGCGAGCGAGAATTGGACATTGGGAATCAGGTGGACACATGCTCCTTCAATTTGCTTGCCAAACAAGTCTGATAATTCGCGGCTATTGTGATTGATTGAACTCCATGAGACGCTGCGCTGCTTTGATTGCTGGAACTCCGCCAACTCTTGCATGGACGAGGGGCCCACTCAAGTGCCCTCGATCGCAAATTCTTTGCAGTCATAATAGCCTTCTCGAATGTGCCAATTTCCACTCGCAATTGCATCCTTTTCAACTGCTGCGTACATGCGTTTTCCGAGTTGTCTCGCGTGCCAGGTTTTCGAAGGAACCGAGTAAAGTTCACGGATGGCATCGGACTGTCCAAGGTTGCGTGCCTGCCAAAGACCTTCCGCTGGCAAATTCACTGTGCCCTCGTAGATCATTGAAGAACCTACCCCCAATGCTCCAGAAACACTGTTTCTGACCTGCGTTTCAGCAACGACAGTTGTTGTTAAGAGCAGGAAGGTTGCAATCGGATAGAAAGAACGCATGGCGACCTTCTTTTGAAGATTGGTAACTGGTAACTGGTACATCCAGTCTGGGCAGGCTGACATGAGTCAATCCTGCCGGCTTCTCCCGGGAAACAGAGAAAGAGGTTGGATGCAGCACGCTATTGATTGTTCGAATAGAGACCGCTGGATGGAATTGGCAGCGCGGGCTTGAAAAGCCGATACAGAAGTTTTCTATTTCGATCTGCGTGCCGAATGATTCACTTTTATCTGCGTGATGTCACAGCCGATTGGAGGCGTCCATGCTGCAGTCGTTCGACGGACAAGCGGCATTCATGAAATGCACCCATTTGTTAAGCCAGAATGTCATGGACTACTTTTCCATGCACATCTGTCAACCGGAAGTCTCGTCCCTGATGTCGGTAGGTAAGTTGCTCGTGATTGATGCCGAGGCAATGCAGCATGGTCGCGTTGAGGTCGTGAATGTGAACTGGTTTGTCGACAACGTTGTAGCTGAAATCGTCTGTTTCACCGTAGACAATTCCAGGTTTTACACCACCACCTGCCATCCATTTTGTGTAGCAACGGGGATGATGGTCCCGTCCATAGTTGGTTTTCGTCAAGCCTCCCTGACAATAGATTGTTCGTCCAAATTCTCCACCCCATATCACAAGAGTGTCGTCCAGCATTCCTCGCTGTTTCAAGTCGTTCAACAGTCCGGCGCATGGTTGATCGACAATGCCACATTGTCGTCGAATGTCTTTCGGCAGATTTCCGTGCTGATCCCATTGGCGAATGAATACCTGAGTGAACCTGACGCCTCGCTCGGCCATGCGTCGCGCCAGTAAACAATTGGCAGCGAAAGTGCCCGGGGTTTTGACATCCGGCCCATACATGTCCAGGACATGCTGTGGTTCATCCGAAATGTCAGCCAATTCCGGGACGGATGTTTGCATTCGATATGCCATCTCGTACTGGGCGATACGTGATTGGATTTCCGGGTCACCCACTTCCTGATAGCGGTGGCGGTTGAGTTTTGCCAGTTCATCGAGCATGCGTCGTCGCATGCCTTCGCTCATGCCTTCCGGGTTGGACAGGTACAGTACGGGATCGCCGGTGGACCGTAGGCTGACACCTTGGTGACGTGTGGACAGGAAACCGGCCCCCCACAATCGGGCGTATAGAGCCTGACCACCGAATCCCCCGTTGACGGTCGAGTGGAGGACGACGAAGCAGGGCAGGTTTTCATTCATGCTGCCCAAGCCGTAGGACAGCCATGCCCCGGTACTGGGACGCCCCGGAAGTTGGCTTCCCGTTTGAATGTAGGTGATCGCGGGGTCGTGATTGATCGCTTCGGTGTTCACCGTCTTGATTACCGCCAGATCATCGACAACTTTTGCCGTGTGAGGAAGTAACTCGCTGATCCACACCCCTTCTTTTCCGTGCTGGGAAAACTTGAAGGTTGACGGAGCGATCGGAAAACGCTTTTGACCGGAAGTCATTGTCGTGATGCGTTGGCCGTTTCGGATCGAGTCAGGCAAGTCCTTGTCATACCAATCGTTCATCTTGGGTTTGTAGTCCCACATGTCCAGTTGGCTGGGGGCACCTGACATGAACAGATAAATGACCCGCTTGGCTTTGGAGGGAAAGTGTGGAACACCGGGAATTCCACCGAGCTCACCTTGCGCCCCATTGGCGGATGTGTTGGCAATGGCATTCTCGTTCAACAGGGAGGCGAGTGCGGCAGTTCCAATTCCCCCAGCGGTACGTCCAAAAAAGTGACGTCGTGTTTCAATCAGTTTGGATTCGCGAAGCGGATTCATGACGATTTCAGTTTTGGGTTACAGTTTCGCTAAGATTCAAAAGCAGGTGACAGACCATCGTCCAGGCAGCGAGGTCTTCGGCGGCCAGTTTGGTGTCACGGGGAGATTCGCCGGCTGACAGAAATTTTTCAGCGTCCTCTGGCTTGCCTTGGAATTCCTTGAGGTATTCCTTCTGTAATTGCATTAGTGAGTCCTGTTCATATGCCTTTGGAAATCTTGAAGTGGTTGTGCGAAAGGCAAACACAAACTTTTCTTCCGGTGTCGAGCCTCCTTCAAGCATCACGCGTTCTGCAAGCTTTCGGGCTGCTTCCACGAATTGGACATCATTCATCAGCACCAGTGATTGCAAAGGCGTGTTGGTGCGTGCTCTACGAACCTGGCAGGTTTCGCGATCAGGAGCATCGAAGGTTGACATGGACGGTGGCGGTGATGTGCGTTTCCAGAAAGTGTACATGCTTCGGCGGTACAGTTTTTCGCCCTTGTCTTGAGCAAATACCGAAGTGTTGCTGCCACCAAAGCCAACCGCTTTCCAAAGTCCGGAGGGTTGGTAGGGGCGGACGCTCTTTCCGCCTACCTGTCGAACCAGCAAGCCGCTGGTTGCCAACGCATTATCCCGAATCACTTCGGCATCGAGTCGGAAGCGGGGGCCACGCGATAAGAGTCTGTTTTCCGGGTCTTTTTCGAGTTGCTCTGGCGTCACTCTGGACGATTGCTGGTAACTCGCGGACATCATGATCAGCTTGTGGAATTGTCTCACGTTCCAACCGCTCTCGATGAACTTCAACGCCAGCCAATCGAGCAATTCGGGGTGTGACGGTTGTGCACCCTGAATGCCAAAGTCCTCTGCCGTCTTGACCAATCCCATGCCAAAATGCTGCAACCAGAAACGGTTGACGGTGACTCGGGCTGTCAATGGATTTTCTGGACTCACCAGCCACGATGCGAGTCCAAGCCGATTGTTGGGAGCCCCTTCGGGAAGTGGAGCGATCCACTGGGGAACAGCTGATGACACTGCGTCGCGTTTTTCTGTGTACTGTCCGCGTTCCAGTACATGCGCTTGACGCGGTTCCTTGCGGTCTTCCATCACCAACGTGGAGGGAATCGATTTTTCAACATCAGCCAACGCTTTCTTCGTGTCTTCGAGATCCTTGCGCATGTTTGCAAACGAAGCCGAATGCTCAGGGTGAACATTCTGCAAGTAGTATTCTTTAATCTTGCGGTTCTGGTCATCCGTTTGCTTTTCCGGTTCCACATCAAGGATCTTCTGGATCTCAGCCGGAATCGGTGGGGACGTGACTTTTTTGCGATACTGTTTCCACAGGTTCAGGGACGCCAGTTTTTCGGTTGGAAGTGGTTCCAGTGAGACAACGCCAGCCGCATCCCAGTGGACCGTGCCACCAAATTGGGTGAATGCCCATCCGTTGATTTCTGATTCCGGTTTCAGACCAACCGATGCGGCGTCCACTTCCAAACGTATCCACTTTCCTGTTTCGGGAAGTTCGCCTGCAGGGAAGTTTGCTGGCCCTTTCTGCCCTGCACCGTGTGTTTTGTCCGCACCCCAGTAAGCGCGATGATTCCATGAACCATCATTGAACTGCAGTTGGATGGTCTCGGGGGGATTGTCCGGGTCCAGATAGACATAAGCAAACAGGCGTCCGGGATTACCAAGTTTGAGTTTGGGGTTGGCACCATCGAAGAAGTGTTGCGTCAACCCGGTTCCAGTTCGGATACTTGAATTTTTACCACTGTGGACCGGGTGCTCGGGTGCCGTCACGAATTTCCATTGATAGGGGCCATCGCCTTGCGGTTTCGCTCCCGGTGGCAAGGTATCGTCAAACCAAATTGCGTCACCTTGTTCGAGTTCGCCCAACGTCGCATCAGCCAGTGCATCCTGGTATTCGATACTGCCGAGTTGCTCTTTGATCCTGCTTGCCAAAGAAGCCACTTCCTGTTGGTGCTTTGTTTTCAACGCGGTCTGCTCTTCGCTGGGCACTTTGACCACTGGCGGGGGCAGCAGATTGTTTCCGTCCATTGCACGTTCGGTCAAACTGAAGAAGTAGGAGAACATCTGATAGAACTCCTTTTGCGTCAGAGGGTCAAATTTGTGGTCATGGCAGGCAGCACAGCCGGAGGTCAACCCAAGCCAGACAGTGGAAGTTGTCTCAACCCGGTCCACTGCATAGCGGACATAGTATTCGTCGTCGATCGAACCACCTTCGCTCGTCGTCACGTTGCAACGATTGAAACCTGTCGCAATGCGTTGTTGCAGGGTTGGTTCAGGTAGCAGGTCACCAGCAATTTGCTCAACGGTGAATTGATCAAAAGGCATGTTGTTCTGGAATGCATCAATCACCCAGTCTCGATAAGGCCAGATGGAACGTTCGTTATCCAAATGCAGACCGTGTGTGTCTGCGTAACGGGCAGAGTCGAGCCAGATCCTCGTCATGTGCTCTGCATAGGCAGGTGATTCCATCACCCGGTCAAGCACACGTTCATATGCTTCGGGTGAATCGTCCGAGAGGAACTGATCGATCTCTTCAATGGTGGGGGGCAGACCGGTCAAGTCAAGCGTTGCTCGGCGGATCAAGGTTTCTTTACTGGCCTGTTGTGATGGTGATAGACCAGATTGCTTCAGACTTTTTTGGATGAAAAGATCGATGGGGTTAGAGTGCTTCCATGTTCCTGTGGGGGTCGGCAGTTCTTGCGATTTCGGTTTCTCGTACGCCCAATGAACGGACCACTTTGCACCCGTGTTGACCCATTGCTTGAGCCGCTCGATGTCTGCAGCTGTCAGTTTCTTTCCTGATTCTGGCGGCGGCATCTTGAGATCGGGGTCATCACTGATAATGCGTCTGACGAGTTCGCTCTTCACTGCTGACCCGGGGATCACTGCCGCCGCCCCGGAATCGGCTTCTGCCAGAATTCCGTCCCGCTGGTCCAAACGCAGGCCTGCTTCGCGAGTCGCTTCGTCGGGCCCATGGCATTGAAAGCAATTCTCCGATAGCAGGGGCAGAATGTCACGACTGAATTCGACACTGGACGGGGAATCCTGAGCGGTCAAATGGAGAGGGCTCATGCATAAAGACATGATCAGGAAACCGAGTGTCAACGGACCGTTGACAGGTACCTGAAGCCATCGACTACGGGGGCAAGGTTTCATCAGTTGCATCAGACGCAGGTGGGAATCGGGGCAGAAACAGATGCCTATAGTCTAGCCGCTCAACCTCCAACGTCCTGTTGTTACCAAACCAAAAAATTGATCCCGATGGCGGATAGAATGTCGCATCACCGTTGTTATACGATTGCCGGTCACCTTGATGGTGTTGTAAAGCTAGGCAAATCAACGGTTTCCAGTTGATGCATGGGGTACAACGTCCAAAAAGTCTTGATTTGAAGACTGTGATTTGGAAACCAGGATTCGGAAAAAAATATCCTGCTGGAATTAGAGGCGGGACTCGGATTTTCAGCGTTTGATCGTCGTGTTGAGCTCAGACAGAGAAACACGCTCGGTTTGCTGACCGAGCCAACTCGAAAGATCATGATAAGCTTGAAACATCTCGTTCACCTGCTTTTTGTCCAGACTGGCTGTTGCCTCAGGTGGAGCCCACGGCAGTCTCTTCCATTCGTGTGAGTTGCGGCACTGGATGATGAAGTTCGGGCCGATCAAGTGGCTCGCTGAGATGCCGGCAAATTGTCGGCCGTTGCGCATCAGATCTTTCCCAAGCGACTCAAATCGAAAGCCCTTGGGGGCTGCCATATTCACCAGCGTTGCAGTGACATCAACATGGCTGCCGGCGACTCCCGGTGGCAGGACACGATCGCGAAGAACTTGTTTGCCATACAGAATCAGTGGAACACTTACACGTTCATATTCGCTCGGATGACCATGAGGGAAATGACGACCCTGATGGTCTCCCGTGATCACAAACAAAGAGTTAGGGAATTCGGCCTCGACTTGCTTGACGAATCGACCGAGGCACTTGTCGGAATATTTCAGGTGCCCATAGTGTTTCAGCAACGGTTCCCTATCCTTGGTGCATTGCTTTTCCAAATCTGGTGGCAGTTGCTTGATGTCACATCCCAATGTCTCAAGATCGAGATCATAAGGTCCATGTGCACTGGTGGTGCGGATGACTGTCATCGATGGTTCATCGTGCGACAGTTGTTTCTTTACGTAGTCGAATAAATCCGCATCGTGTGCCCGGGGCTTGCGAGTTCCCAAGCCTGTGACATGGGTAGCCGAATGGTACTCATCAAACCCGTGCAGTTTTGCCATGTCACCCATTTGATACCACATTGCTGACTCTCCACCAATCAATCTTGTTCGGTAGCCAAGTCTGCCCATGATCACGGGAAGAGAGGTGGGGAACTTGCGCTGCGAGAGATGGCTTGTGCCGTACAAACCGGAGATGATGGCGAGATGGGTGCCGATGGAAGCTCCTGTGGCAGGTAGAAAACTACGCACGTGCAGTCCTTCGGAAGCCAGACGACGTCCATGATCAACCAGATGCAGCGATTCGTATTGATCCATGAAAGGCCACGAGTCATAGCTTTCCATGATGATGAGAAAAATATGCTCTGGGGCAGGGTTGGTAAGACCTGCGGCTGTTTGGTGATACAGTTCACCAAGGTCTCCGGCACCGGAAAGGTTGCCTGCCAAAGAAGTGTTGCCTGAAACAGTCACCAAAGCGGCTTGAACCTGTTCAGGACTCAATGGATTGTATCCTTCGGCCTGTTGTTGCTTTTTTCTGAAGTCGCGGTTTGCGTAATAGAAACAGTGGAAGTTGCTGGGGACAGATTTGTTAAGAAACCGGTATGCGGTAACTCCCATATCCACTTTTTGCAATGGTTTTGAGTGCAGCGAACTTCGAATTCCGAGCACATAAAGAATTGTGATGGTGCAACTCAACACCGCACGGCGAGTTTTGGTCGATAGAGCATTGGCAACCGTCTGCTCTGAAAACAATGCTGCCTGGGTCCAGCGGCGTACGGGGAACCAAAGCACGCCAGAAATTGCCAGTGCAAGAAATAGTTTTTGTAGGCCGCCGTTTTCAGTTTGCATGATCTGAAGCGTGCCCCAGGTGTCTCCACGAAGAAGTTCAAATACAAACGCATTGAAACGGTCGTCATGTGTCTGGTAGTAGCCAATTCCACCAATCAGAAAGATGGATGTGGCAATGATGAAAACTGCTGCTGTCATGGTCCGTACAAAACGCGAGACTGGAGCAAGTCGTGTTGAGAACACGACCAAAGATCCAACGAGCAATGGCAGTGAAATGAGCAGGGTGCTTGCCTGACAATCGAACCTGAAACCTCGCATAAACGCTGCTGCAAAGTCTTCCATGCGTGATTCTGCAGACCAATAGTTTTTTAACGCAAAGACATGAACAACGCGGCTGAGTGTTAGCAGCGTAAGCATCGTCAGCCAGAGTTGAAAGTTCCGTTGGGTTTCCATGGCTGAAGTGATGAAGCGGCCATTGGCTGTATCATCGTTTCGCTTCACGAGTGTCTCGGGCGGGACTGTGTTGCTCATGGTGCTTCTCGGGATCTGGGATCCTGAAGAAAGAGAAAAATTGCCTGCCGTGGGGTGGTCTCAGCATTCAAAATGCTCCCCAAGGACATGCCGAACGATAGCAATTGGCTCGAGCGTACAAAAACAAGTGCATCGGTTTGAATACCAAATCTCGATATTCGCAGTAGCACGGATGGGAGACAAATCGTGCCACCGACTGGAGGTTCGGATTCAGAGGGCCTTGTTGTGAGGCTGATTTCTGGAAATGCCCGGTGGCACGCGGGAATCTGCCATCGATTGCAGAGCATTGTCCAATTACTGATCCGGAAAGGCGGGTCTGTTCTGATTGAGTTGCCAGTGCCCATAGGCTCGGACAATCAGTGAGAAAGAGGTGGTGATTTGAGGTGCACAAGTGAGGCAGCGGGCCGTTCAGGGCTACCGGACGCAGTGACTCTCGATGCATTGACTCTCAATGCAGACAACGATGATTTTTTTTCGTTCAGCACGGCTCTGATGGCGTGGACATCAAGTCAACAGCTCATGGACCACCTGGCCATGCACATCGGTCAGCCTGAAATCACGGCCAGCGTGCCGATAGGTGAGTCTTTCATGATCCATGCCGAGCAGGTGCAGGATGGTAGCCTGCAGGTCATGAACATTGACTTCATCATCACCAAGCTTGTCTCCCAGTTCATCACTGCTGCCGTGGACGATACCACCCTTGATGCCGGCTCCTGCAAGCCATGTGCTGTAAACACGTGAATGGTGACCTCGGCCATCGGTTCCCGGAGAAGCGACAAATGGGCTGCGTCCAAATTCGGTGGTGAAGACCACCAATGTATCGTCGAACATGCCTCTCAATTTCAAGTCTTGCAGTAACGCGGCAATGGGGCGATCCACGTTTCGGGCCAAGCGATCGTACTTGGTGAGTTCGGCGTGTGCATCCCAGTTACGGTCCACTCCGCTGTCACCGTCAATCAGTTCCACAAACCTCACGCCGCGTTCCACCATGCGTCGGCCAACGAGACATTGCCAGGCAAAGCTGGAGGTGTCATCGGGGTCGAGTCCGTAGAGATCAAGGGTCGATTTTGATTCCTGACGGACGTCGAACAAGTCAGGAGCTTCCAACTGCATGCCCGCGGCTGTTTCAAATGATTTGATCCGCGAGCTGAGCTGGGAGTCGCCTTGACGGTCTTTGAGATGTTGTTGGTTGAAATAGGAGAGCATGTCCAGTTCTGTCCGCTGCAATTCTGCCGTTTCCAGGCGGCGGTGCATGTTGGCAATCGGCTCGATTCCGGGAATGACTCTCGTGCCTTGATGCACCGCTGGCAGAAAGTCGGATCCCCAAACTTGCCCGCCCGCATACGGCAGGCCAGCCGAGATCACCATGAAGGCTGGCAGGTTCGCATTTTCGGATCCCAGCCCGTAACTGATCCATGATCCCATGCTTGGTCGATTGAACGTTGCCGATCCTGTGTGAACTCCGATGGTTGCACCAAAGTGATCACCGTTGAGATTCGTCATGGAACGAATCATGCAAATGTCGTCAACCTGACTGCCGATATGTGGGAACAGGTCACTGACCTCTGTACCGCATTTGCCATAAGGGCGGAAATTCCAACCGCTACCCTTGTAGAAATTGCGGCCGCGATATTGTTCGTCGTGTTTTGCATTGAGCACAGGCTTGGGGTCAAAAGTATCCACGTGAGAAACTCCGCCCGTCATGAACAGAAAAATGACACGCTTGGCTTTGGCTGCGAAATGCGGAGGTTTGGGGGCCAGTGGATCGACATCAGGCATCGGCCCAGTCGTCATGGTTTCAGTGGCCATGATTTCGGACAGCATTCCCGGTAGCAACAGGCCACCGCCTGCCAGGGATCGCAGAAAGCGACGTCGATGGATTGACATGATATTTTAATCCACGAAAAGGAATTCATTGCTCGACAGCATTGCACGAATGAGGCTTGACCAAGCGGTTTGCTCTCCAGACGTTGTACTGGCTTGTGAGATCAGATGTTGTGTTTGTTTGATTTCCGGACTGTCCGGCTGCCTGCCGAACAGTGTTTGATAGCACCATGCAATGCGTGTGATGAAGTCTGGATTGGTTTTTAGCATGCGTGAGGTGATGCGATTTGCTTCGTCCTGGATGAATGCCGAGTTCATGAAGTACAGGGATTGCAAACTGGTGGTGGTGGGACGTCGCACACCGACATGAAGGTTGCCATCGGGTGCATCAAAGGTATCCAGGAAAATGTTCTTGCGAATTCTTTGACGAAAAAGATAAATGGTGCGCCGGTCACTATCAAAGTTTCCCACGTAGGGTTCGTGTTGCCGAAAGTAATAAGTCAGGTAGTGTGGCAGGGGATGGGCACTCGCGGGGCTTGAGTCAAGTCGGCCGCTGATGGCGAGCACTGAGTCTCTGAGTTGTTCTGCATCGAGGCGGCGGCGGTTTGCTCGCCACAGATAAATATTGTCAGGATCAATCGCTGCGTTTTCAGGGGCGTGCTGACTGACGCGTTGGTAGGCATCCGAAGTGATGATCAGTCGGTGTAATGCTTTGATCGACCAATCGTTCTGTATCAGGTAGGCTGCCAGAAAGTCAAGCAACTGTGGGTGGGAAGGCTTGTTTCCACGCATACCAAAATCACTTGTCGAGCTCACAATCCCTCGACCAAAATGATGGTGCCAGATTCGATTGGCAATCACCCGCGCGGTTAACGGATTGTTTGGGTCTGCGATCCAGTCTGCCAATTGGAGTCGGCCGCTTTGATCCTTTGAGTCATCTATCGTCTGACCGCCAAGGACTTGCAGGAAACCACGCTGTACCATCGGCCCCAATGCTCTGGGATTGCCTTGTTTTTGGATCGCTGCATTTCCGGCATCTCCTTCCCTGACCGCATAGGCCGTTTCCAGCGGAGGAAATGTTTCTGCGAGGACTGCAATCTGGTCTCTCAGTTCCAATACTTCCTTCCAGGCAGTGTCGCGGTTGTAGCCCGGGATATTAATCGGTTCGGTTTGGAAGGAACGGTATCGCTGAAAGGCTGCTCTTTCCTGCTTTCGAAGTTTGTCCAGCTTCTTGCGGAAAACGCCCAGATTCTCTTTCGCTTTCTTGTCCCCAATCCGATAGACAAAGTCCTCCCGGTAAGGTTTGTGTTCGGCACCCGCATGTGGATAGATCGTGCTGGAAAAAATTCCATACAAGGCGTAGTAGTCGGCCGTGGGGATAGGATCGAATTTGTGGTCATGGCATCGCGCACAACCAATCGAAAGGCCGAGGAACGTTTTGCCCAGATTGTTCAGCGTGTCTTCGATGGTGATGTGCGGTTGGTTCTGTGGGCTTACACCAATGCGGCGTGCAATCGTCAAGTAACCGGTGGCAATGGTTTGTTCCCACTGTTCGTCCTTGTCGCTTGCTTGCAGCAGGTCACCTGCGATCTGCTCTCTGATGAATTGGTCATAGGGCTTGTCGTCATTGAACGCGTCAATCACATAGTTGCGATATTTGTAGGCTTCCGGAATCGGAAAGTCAGCCGCGTCGCCAGCGGTGTCAGCGTAGCGAACCAGATCAAGCCAGTGTTGGCCCCAGCGTTCGCCGTAGTGAGGTGAGGACAATAGTCGATTGATCAGTGTGTTGATTGCCTGCCCGCGGTCTCTTGATGCATCAGCCAAAAACTCGCTGCTCTCTTGCGGTGTAGCAGGTAAGCCAGTCAGGTCGAAAGTGATGCGACGGATCAACGTCTGTGGAGTCGCAGGCCCAGCGGCATCGAGACCGTGTTCCCGGTGGCCATCTGAGATGTATGAATCGATCGGGTTTTTGGACGAAGCCTTGTTGAGGTCAGATGTGGCCTTCGCAATGGCAGTTTCGCTTAACGATTGGAAAGACCAGAAACTGCGTTCGTCGTCGGTGATCCCGTGTTCGTCAGGACCGGTTTTGGATGAGCGAATCGGCTCCGGCCATGCGGCGCCCTCCGCGATCCATTTTTCAAATACCCTCACCTCACCATCTTTCAGTGATTCAGAGGGGGGCATGGTGATGTCGGAATGTTGCTGGGCGATGACCTGCCACAACAGACTCTGTTCCGGCTTGCCAGGAATGATTGCGGGCCCTGACGTTCCGCCAGTGAGAATGTGTTTGCGAGAATCCAGTCGCAAGCCGCCCTCTGCTTTTCGGCGGTGGCACTCGTAGCACTTGCGAATCAGGAGCGGGCGAACACGTGATTCGAAAAAATCTTCCTGGTCCGTTGCTGAAGCCAGCTGAGCCGTGCAAGGCATGAGCATGCAGCAAAACAGCGTGACGCAGGAGAGCAACAGGCTGGAAAGGCTTCGGAGCCGCATGGCACAATTAGAAACGAGGAACGACATGTGACCACATCAATGTTAATTTGCAGGCTCCCTGAACTGGAGCATCACGCATAGTTTACCCTGATGGGGGCTGGTTTGCCTGTTACCATCAGTTTCACCAACCACCAGATTCACCGGCGGCCTGCTGACCGGTGTGTGTTTGAGACGTCCCAACACGCGAGGAATGAAGATGCCGCAACTGAATCAGGATCCCTCGCAATACGATTCGCTTGGTTATTGCGTGTTTCGGGGAGTATTGAACGCTAAGGTGGTCGCTTCGGTGCAGCAGGATTTGGAGCAAGTTCTGCATGCAATGCCGGCAAAAATGACGGTTTACAAAGATGGGGAGCATGTTGAAGCCGATGCACGCCCAGAGTTTTTGGTTGAACCTCACGCAAAAGAGGGCGGAAAGCCTTGGCTGGAACTTTGTCGTCATCCCCGGGTACTTGATGCCGTGGAGGCGATTTTAGGGCCAGATTTGATCCTGATCATGTCTCACTTGATTGTGAAGCGACCTGCCGATGGTTTGCCGGTTGCATGGCATCAGGACAATACCTACTGGCACTCGGTGCAGGGAACCGATGTTTGTACCGTCTGGTTGGCGATTGATGATGCGGATTCCGACAACGGATGCATGAATGTGATCCCATGCACTCAGGCGGATCATCCCGATCTCGAAAAAATATCGACGGGTGGTGAAGATCTGCTGGGCACAACGGTGGCAGTCAGTCAGCTTCAAGCCGGGCAGGCGGTTGCGATCGAGCTCAAAGCAGGAGACTTGTCGATTCATGATTCCTTCATCATTCATGGTTCCGAAGCCAATCAATCGGGGCGACGTCGAGCTGGCTATACAATGCGGTATGCCAATGCGGCTACCGTCGCCGTCGACATGGATGAGCACTGGGTGGACGTGTACCGTGTTCGCGGGAATCCGCAGACCGAGGAAAGGTACATCGATCTCACGCCTGGGCAGCCAGTGCCATCACGTTGAAGATGCAACACGCTGCAAGGCCTCGCAGAATTTGCGATGGTGCGAAGTCAAAGCAGGCGGCGGCTGCGAAACGTTCCAGTGGAGCAGAGATTACCGGCAGAGGCATTGATTTTTTAAAATTCAAATGTCGCGCATTCAATTCTCATTCAACTGAGCCTGAGTCAGCAGTGGGAGGCATTTCCCCACGTTTTTCTAGTGCGAAGATGGAGTGAATGGTGGACACAATTGCGTCAGTTTTGGGTTGGGGTTTATGTCTGGGCATCGGTGCCCCATTGGTCTTGCTCGGATTTTTTCATTTTGCGTTCCCCAAGGCAGCTTGGTCGGTGTATCGCGGGTGGAGCAGAGCATGGGG
>PKCN01000071.1 GCA_002862205.1 Planctomycetaceae bacterium
TCGTCACAGCGACGGCGTCAGCCAACTTGTCGACACCCATCATCATTCGCGATCTTGCATGATCGTCAAAAAGAAGTTGTTTTGCCACAAGAGTGTTCCTAATTGGAGTGTGTTATTTGCAACCAGACCGCCTGCTCGCCAATGCGTTCAAGCCATCCGTATCGATGACGGTTTAGAGGACCTTGGCGAGAATGTCACTCTCGCGAAGAATCTTCATCTCCTGACCGTCAACCTCAATGTCGCTGCCGCCATATTTGCCATAGATCACGGTATCACCAACGGTGACGGTCATGTCACCACGGTTTCCGCTGTCCAGCAGACGGCCGGGGCCGACGGCCACAATCGTGCCACGCTGCGGCTTCTCTTTAGCCGAATCCGGAAGAACGATCCCACCTGCTGTGGTCTCTTCCGCTTCATTCGGCTGAACAACAACACGATCATCCAAAGGTCGAAGATTAAGTTTTGCCATGATTGTCTATTCTGATTGTTAGTTGGTTATCTATTTGAATTGATGGAATATTGAATTGGGACAGGGGCACGCGGGGTTACATCATGCCGCCCATGCCACCCATGCCACCCATGCCGCCCATGTCCATTCCGCCCATGCCGCCGCCCATTCCACCCATGCCGCCGCCCATGCCGTGATCATGATGATGATCACCACCTTCAGGCTCTTCTTCGACAGGGATATCAGCGACCAACGATTCCGTGGTCAGAAGCAACGATGCAACGCTTGCCGCGTTGGTCAAGGCAGCACGAACAACTTTGGCAGGATCAACGATACCGGCAGCGAGAAGATCGCAATACTTCTCTGCGTTGGCATCGTAACCGTCAGTCTTGCCCTTCATCTGGGAAACCCGGTTCGCAACCACTGCCCCGTCAAGACCAGCATTACTGGCAATTGCCCTGAGAGGATGATCCAGCACATTCCGGATGATCCCGATCCCGAGTTTTTCGTCGCCTTCAGTCGCCTTTTCAAGCTTTTCGACAGCTTTGCGACAACGCAGCAGAGTTGTCCCGCCGCCAGCAACAATCCCTTCTTCGAGAGCGGCCTGCGTCGCTGAACGAGCGTCGTCAATCAGGGCTTTTCGCTCTTTCATTTCGGTTTCGGTAGCTGCACCGACATTGATTTGAGCAACACCACCGGCGAGCTTGGCCAAACGTTCTTGCAACTTTTCTCGATCGTAGTCGCTATCGGTTTGATCAATTTCGCGGCGAATCTGCTCAACTCGGCCCTCAATGTCTGCCTTCTTGCCAGCACCACCTACGATGGTCGTGGCCTCGCTCGTGATGCGAACTTTCTTGGCTCGGCCAAGGTCCTTCATCTGGACGCTTTCGAGATCAATCCCCAAGTCTTTGAAGATCGCTTTTCCACCAGTCAAAACAGCGATATCACCAAGGATGGCTTTACGGCGATCACCATAACCAGGAGCCTTGACAGCACAGGCTGTGAGAATGCCACGCATTTTGTTCACAACCAAAGTTGCCAAAGCCTCTCCCTCAACATCCTCAGCAATGATCAGCAACGGTTTCTTCGCCTTGCTGATTGCCTCCAAGAGAGGAATCAGCTTCTTGTTGTTGCTGATTTTCTCTTCGAATAACAGCATGTGACAGTCTTCGAAATCAACGCTGACATCGTCCTGATTGGTGACGAAGTGTGGTGACAGGAAACCGCGATCAAACTGCATCCCTTCAACCACATCAACGTAGGTCTCATTGGAGCGACCTTCCTCGACCGTGATCACACCGTTCTTACCGACCTTGGTGAAAGCGTCAGCCAGCACCGAACCAACCCCGGGATCGTTATTCCCTGCGATCGTCGCAACCTGCCGAATTTGACTCTTGTCCTTCTCGCTCACGGGAGTCGCCAACTTGGCGATCTGTGCAGTCGCTGCATCGACAGCTTTGCCAATCCCTCGCGAAAGTGCCATCGGGTCGGCACCGGTAGCAACCATTTTCAAACCTTCCCGATAAATCGCCTCGCTCAAAATCGTGGCGGTCGTCGTGCCATCACCGGCGACATCGTTGGTTTTGCTGGCCGCTTCCTTAACAAGCTGTGCCCCCAAATTCTCGAACGGATCGTCCAGTTCAATATCTTCAGCTACCGTCACTCCGTCCTTGGTCACCTTGGGCGACCCCCAGCCTTTGTCCAGGACCGCATTGCGTCCTCTCGGGCCAAGCGTACTACGGACAGCGCGAGCCAATTTGCTGACGCCGGCCAAAAGTGGGCCCCTTGCGTCGTCGTCGAACACGATTTGCTTTGCCACGACGTGAATCTCCTGTGGTTCGTCAGTGCTCTTCCTCAGAACGAATTGGCAATCGCCAAACGAACCGAGGAGGGGAAGTTTCTGTATGAATATCAGCCGACGGACCATTTGCAGGCACCCGTCCAACTGGACGTTGTGTGTACATCGGTGGCAGTCGCCATCAATTCCCGGCCCTGTGTAGCAATGCGTGTGCCGATCAGAAAAATTTAGTCGCAAACCATTGCAAGCAATAGATTTAGGCAAACCGAGCCATACTCCAGCTCAGGACCATCGGCACCTCGGGTGTCAGCCTGACAGCGATACTGCCGCAAGTCTGACCGAGCCTCACAGCGGCTTTATCGCCCCCAACAACGTCAAGTCATGCTCTCGCAAACGTGAAATGCCTGCCAATCGCTACCGAAAATAGACACAGCCGCCGCAATGTCAGCGAAAAATGAAGCGTTCTCCGACTTGAAGTGCTTCAAGCTGAAGGGCATCGGAGCAAGCCAACCCAACCACCAGCAAGCCTGATTACACCAGAAACCATGCGTTGACGCAGACCAGCAGCCCAAACCCGATACCGACTCGACCGCCTGATGTCGCCGGGCGCGTTGTCCTCAAGTGCATCCAAGCCTCAAGTGCATCCAAGCCGTGTGCCCGACCCACCACAGCACCGTGTCTCACAGCACCGTGTCCCCGGCCCTGAGTCATGCTGGCGGCGTGACGGTTGGCGGCGTGACGGTTGGCGGCGTGACGGTTGGCGGCGTGACGGGCACAAGTGATCAGATCACGCACTCAGAAAAGGTCGGGATTTAACGGTAAAGCGATGCTTACGGGTACCACCCACAGAGATTTGCAAGCAAAGCATTGCAGCGTTGAATTGCCCACGTGTCACCTTGATGCAGCAGAAATCCGGTGCAACCCATACATCCAGCGATACAGCATCCGAAAAGATTTCCAAACTGCGGAAGTTGACTCACGAAAGATTGACCGAAGCCATGTTGAGGCGTCAACTTCCTTCGTATGCCGCGCAACTGGTGGTGTACGTGACCCATGACACGCTCAGTCACTAATGCACGGGACATTTGGATGCGATTACCGAACCTCTTCATTCCGACAGCTTTATTATCGCTAGCGGTATCCGCGGATCCTGCCTTGGGGCAGTGGGGACGGCCTATCGCACCATCGCCTGCCTACACGGCGAGTGGCCCCGCTTATATTTCGGGAACTGCGACTTATGCAGCGGGAACTGCGACTCGTGTACCGGGAACTGCGACATATGTTTCGGGGACCGCGCCAGCTGTCGCCCCCGTGATCACCTACGTACCTGCGGCTGGCCGTTATCAACCAGCGTCCACACCGTACTACGGCATTGCCCCAGTCGCCGCACGCACGCAAACCATCTCGAACGGTGCCTATCAGGCACAACGCCCCACGTATTTCGATAACCCTTCGGTCTACACAGGCCAACCCATTCGAGGCTCCGTGCAAACCAGTTACCGGCCCGTCACCCAAGCAGCGAACTATTCAACGCTGCAAGCAGGACAAGCTGCAACGAACAGTGTGGTCACTGCGTATTCAGCGCCTCCGATCACAGCGCCTCCCATCACAGCCCCCCCCGTTCTCAACCCACCTCCCGTGACCTACGCAGCAGCGCCACCTGCGGCCAAACGCGAAGGTTGCTTGAGTCGCTTCTGCAAAAAGCTTTTTGGAACGGGCTACACCACGTCTTACTACCGCGCGCCAGTCACGTACTACCGCCCTGTGACCACCATGAACCCCGCAACCGGCGCCATGGTGACTGTGCAACAACCTTGCACCTCCTACGAACAACAAATGCAGCGCAATCCATTCACGACAGTTCTGCCGGGAACGACAAACGCGTCGAACAATTGCCAACCAGGTTATCCCTGTCCTCCCGGTACAAACGCATGCAACACAGTTCCCGGTTACAGCCAGAACCCAACCTTTGCTCAACCTGCTCCGATCAGCCAAACTCCTTATAACGGCATCGGGCAAGTTGGCGCGACGGGGACCGGTGACTACCAGGCAATGCCGATCCCATCGATTCAACCCTCCGGCACGCTGGGTGCTCAACCGGGAACGCCAAACCTGAGCCCCCTGACGGGCCCACCGCCCACCCTGGCTCCACCCACCAACACGCTGTCCCCTGTGCCCACGTCCCCGCAAGGCTCGGCAGGCAACGACTTGGCCCCCGTCCAACGCCCCACGCTAAACAAGCCCCCAACAGCCAAGGCACCAACAGCCAAGGCACCAACGAACTTGAGCAGCCCTCAAACTGGCAATTCCGGCCAGAGTGACAAAGACGCTGACCTGGATAAAAAAGATGATTCAGCAAGATGGAGACTGCAACGAGCCGCGGACTCCACCGCCATGATTCCTCGACCAACCTCTCGCTCGAGCCAGCAAGGCCCAGTCTCCCTGAAACGCAGCTACGGTGTTGCTGAACCGATTCGGGCGCCAGCTGACTATGTTGCTCCGTACGGTCCCAACGACAGCTTGATTGAGTACGGCGTTAGCGATCCAAGGCAGCAAAATCAATCCACGCCGCCTGCGGTTTCTGATCCGTTCTCACCTCCACCAACACGCTCCCCATTGCCTCCAACCGCCCCGGCATTGCCAAGACAGGAACCAAACCTGTCTGACTGGACCGAGCACTCGAATGCCCCGTCGCGTCGACTACGCAGCGTCTCTTATGATCGCCCGGTCAAGACAGAGGTCGCTTCCAGCTCACCACAGCGATCACGACACACGGTGTGGACCAGCGTTGCAGAGTAAAGTAGCCGCATCGCGAACGTAGAACCGAGTCGACCCAGCGTATCGTGAGTAGGCGACGTTGCTACCATGACATCGCCGATTCGATGGCCAAACGGCAACCAGCCCTGAGTGGCCTCAGCAATGTGGGCAGTCCACCCGCGATGCTGCTCTCCAAGATGCTGCTCTCCAAGACGCGGCTCTCCAAGACGCGGCTCTCCGAGACGCCATGTTGAGGAAACATCGCATTGCAACCGCTTTGGGTTGCAATCGTCAGCTGCGGCAAAGCTGACGCTACCGGCGTCTCGCATCACATTTTCCATCGCTTTGCTGGGATCGCGAGTTCGTTCACTCGACACACCCTTCGCAATCGATGCTGCATCTGAGAAACTCTGGCACAGAGGTGTTTAACCAGCTTCATCAGTTTCTGAGAATCTCATGGAAAATGCAGCCATCGCCGCAGTCTTCGAGGAAATGGCAGAACTACTCGAGTTCCGCGGTGAAAACCCATTTCGAATTCGAGCGTACCGCAACGGTGCCAAAGCAATCCGCGACCTTGATGAATCCGTTGCTTCGATTCTCGGGGACCCGTCTCGCAACTTGTCGAGCATCCCCGGCATTGGAAAAACGCTGCTCGATAAAACCGAGACACTGGTCGCAACAGGCCAGTTGCCGCAGCTTGAGAAACTTCGGCAGGAGATACCTGAGATTGTCATCCAGATGGCAAGGATACCCGGATTAGGTGCCAAGAAGGCTGCCAAGCTGCAGCAGGAACTTGCCATTGAATCGTTAGGTGATCTGCGTGCTGCGTGCCACCAGGATCGCATCTCAAAACTGAAAGGTTTTGGCGGAAAAACCCAGCAGGCCATTCTTGATGGGCTGGCAATCGCGGAAGCCGCAGCTGAACGCATTTACTGGTCCACAGGAGACCAACTCGCCGAATCAATCGGCAAACACATGGAGTCATGTGCCACCATCCAACGCATGGAATGGGCAGGCAGCTATCGCCGCGGCCGCGAAACCATAGGCGACTTGGATCTTCTCATCGTTGCCGATGATCGGGGCGCGGCCATGGACCACTTCGAAGCCTATGCGGAACGGACAAGCACCATCCTGCGTGGTGATACAAAAATATCAATCAGGATAGGAAAAGCGTTTCAAGTCGACATGCGTGTGGTCGAAGAGAATCAGTTCGGCGCAGCACTCCAGTACTTTACCGGATCACAGGCACACAATATTCACACCCGTCGGCTCGCAAAAGAGAAAGGTCTCAAGATCAATGAGTATGGTGTCTTCTCACAACAGGATGACAGCCAAGTCGCAGGAGCAACAGAAAAAGATGTTTACGCATCGATTGGCTTGCCTTGGATTGCGCCCGAACTGAGGGAAGATCGCAATGAGTTCAAATGGTCTGCCACCGACAGTTTGCCCGAATTGATTGAAGTTGCCGACGTGCGTGGCGACCTGCACATGCACACCACTGCCACCGATGGCACTGCCACGCTGCGCGAAATGGCCGATGCGGCCATTGAACGCAACCTTTCTTACATTGCCATTACCGATCACAGCAAACGAGTTTCGATGGCGATGGGCCTCGATGCTGAACGCCTCCGATCGCAATGGAACATGATTGACGAAATCCGTCCTGAGTACGAAGGTCGCCTGACCATCCTGAAAGGAATCGAGTGCGATATTCTCGAAGCAGGGGGAATGGATCTGCCCGATGATTGTCTGCAGGAAGCGGACTGGGTGCTGGCGAGCATCCATTACGGACAAAAGCAGCCCCGAGACCAAATCACAGAGCGATTGCTGGGCGCCATCGAGAACCCATGGGTCACGTGCATCGCACATCCGACCGGACGACTCATCAACCGCCGGCCTCCCTACGACGTCGATATGGAAAGCGTCATGCATGCCGCCAAGCAGCACGGAAAGCTGCTGGAACTCAACGCCAATCCGGCCAGGCTCGACCTCAATGACATCCACCTCGCTGCTGCGAAACGTCTCGAAATACCAGTCGTCATCAGCACCGACGCCCACTCAATCGAAGGTCTGGATGTCATGCGCTACGGTATCAAACAGGCACGCCGAGGTGGATTGACTCGCCAAGACGTGGGCAACACGCGACCTTGGAACGAGTTGAAATCAATGATCCAACGCGGTTGAAACCGAAGCCGAAAGTCAAAGCCGAAAGTCAACGCCGAAAGTCAAAGCCGAGAACAACCATGCTTTCCGGCAGCCACCTTGGCTAACGCTATTCAGGCGACTTGGCGAATCGTCCACGCACCGCAACTCCAACCAGCAGTGCGAGCAATGCGAATCCAACCAACAGCGGGAACGCATGCACCGGTGCCGCCAGATAATGGGCCGCCAGATTGTGGGCCGCCCCGTCTTCCCCATGCCCGGGATGAGCCGCTAGAGGTGAAATCAAACAAGTCGTGCAGAATAAAACCGCGAGAGCTCCAAGAGAATGCTTCACCATCAATACCAGCTTCGAGAGAATGTAATTTGCCTCAAACGGTGGCGAACATTCCAGCATTCATGTTCGTCACCCACGCCTATCTTCTAAGCTTAGCGAGACAAGTTGTCGAGGTGCATTCGTTCGGTTTATTGAACGAATTGTATTGAAGGAGGTAAATTAAAACTGCGAGGATCAATGCCCACGTGAGACTTGCCAATCGCCGGAACGCTGTTGGCTAAACCATCGCCAATCCGGCAGCAGCCTCCTACCGCAAGCTTGCGCACAGGGCCACGGTCGCAGCAGTGAACGAATTCTGCACAGGGAAACACGAGCTCTCAGTTCACGAGCTTTCAGTCCACGAGCTTTCAGTCCACGAGCTTTCAGTCCACGAGCTCTCAGTCCACGAGCTTTCAGTTCAAGAGCTTTCAGGGGGTACGATGGTCACGGGATCCCCCACCACGATCGAATTTTTCACCTGCCGCGTCGGACAAACGGCCCGCGCAACTTCCTGCGCGGTCTGCTTGAGGAAATAGGTCGAAACCTTTCCTGACAACAACACATGCTGTCGGTCCACATGCACCTGAATGTTACGCAAACCACAATGACTGCTACTCGCTAAACGTTCACAGATGGCTGCCACCATCGGTGAATCGCGAGACTCGTCAGCACCTACGCGTCTGCTTTCTGATTCCTTCAACATAGCATTCACCTGATCCTTTTCATGAACCACTGACTTCCGTTGCCCTATCATCGCAATCGCTTCGTCGACAACAAGCCAAAAATCGAGAATCAAAATCAGTTTCAGAGTTAACGTTGGCAACATTGAAAGCATTGACGTTTTGCAGCATCGCCAGTCACGACTTGACTTCGGAACGAGACGAAGTCGAAATTTGTGGAAGAACGCGAACTCGCAGCTACCCAGTCTTCCCAATCTCGCATCTTCAACAGCACCATCGCCTGAAACCCCACCTGCCGGGGCATCTGCTCGGTCCCCACCCGATGCTTCTCCCGTAGTCTTGCTATCAATCCCAACATGCGTCGTCGTCAGCTCTCAATGCGGCGGTGCGATTTCCAAATCCTCAAGCCGTTGGCGAACTTGCTCACGAGACTCCTCTGCTTTGATGAACTTGGGAATCAGTCGTTCTGTATCGGCGCGAATGTCTGCCAGACAATTCAGGCACGCATCGACAAGGCTCTCGTCCTCATCACGAACCGCCAGGGCAAGCCTTGGCATGATACGTGGGGCGAGCATGTTCAGCGCTTGTCCCTGGCTGCCGATCAACTCCAGGATGGGCGAGGGATCGCCCGCAAAGTAGTCGAGCAATTTGGACAGTTTGCGACGATAGCTGAGCAGTGGCAGATTCAGCTCGACCGCAGCTTGCATCGCAGCCACAGTGACCCGCGGCTTACTTTTGCGACACAGATCCAACACACATTTTTCCAAATCGGGTGTGCATGTTCTGGCCTTACCCAAGACACGCACGGCAACCGGGATCACATCGGGATCACCCAAGCGTGATGCTTTGATTGCGGACTCTACCGCACGAGGGGAAAGCCCATTGAGCTTGGCAAGTGCGTAACCCGACGCAAGCGCGTACGCGGGATCGGGACCACTCAACCATGTTGCAAGTTGGCTCATATCTACTTGAGTCGAGGGGATTCTCTCGGCATCGAACAACAGACCATCGCCAGACTTGTCCCGTGTCTCAAATAACTTCCACGCCAGTTCAGCTGTTTCTCGGGAATCAAGCCGAAGCCGTTCGGCCCACTCGGGAGAACTTTCATTTCGACAACGCGCGAACAGGGCCAGTGCATATCCAATCTCAACGGTACTGTAATACCCTGAGCGCGAAATCGACCACCCCGCCCAGCCCGCCTGTGACCACTGGTCATCGTAAAGACATGCTTCGCTGCCCAACACGCCAAAACCGCAGCAGATGGGCAAGAGATCTGAGGTGCGTGGCAACTTGTCCAGTTCGGTCGCACCGGGCACGACATGCCAGTGGTGCGAGGAGAACTGAAACGCCAACTCCATCACTGTCCGAAGCGGGTCATCACCGGTTTCCTTTGCCACGCGAATGATAGCTGGACTACTTTCAGTGGCAACCGTATAGGTAGATGGGTAACCGATCTCCGAACCGGGAACGATTTGAACCTCACATTGAGTTTGCTGTTCTGGCAATCTCGATACAACTTCTGCACGGGCTGTTTCAACCAGAGTGTCCAGACTTGTATGATCCAGATCCAATTCTTCCAGATTGGTCACTACATGAGATTGACGTACAAAAGAACGTCCAACTTCGTCGATGGTTCTGCGCATCAACAGTTCGATGTCGACTCTTTGAAAAGTCGTTAGCGGCGTTCGAACTTTGCGAAACCCAAACATGGCATCCAGTCAGTCAATCATCGTCGGTTCAGTCCAGGCGACAGGCACATTGCACCCGTAGCCTTTCTGGTAGCGGGCGTTGGCAGCGGGCGGAACAGATTCCACGCTTTCGCTCGAAACGAGCTGCAATTCTCAGGTAAACTGCTCGAACTGGCAAGCGGCGGGCCTGCAGGAGGGAGACCGTAGCAGCAAAACAACTGTGGGGTGGGCATGCAGTTTCGAGGACAACCGTGTAGGATACGACACCGTGCGTGAACGCTGCCAAACGGACGCACAGCAGCTAGTCGATGGCGACAACGAGATTCAGGTCACTCCAATCCGCCGCCGAATAAGCCCTGACATTGATTTCTGAAGAAACCAGCCCAACACAGGCAAACCGAGATGAACGGACAAGTATTTCGTGGATGCATTCCCGCGTTGATGACACCCTGCACCAGCGAGCGAACCCCCAATTACGATGCTTTGGTCAGCAAAGCACAGGAATTGACAACACTGGGTATGGAAGCCGTGGTGTACTGCGGATCGATGGGTGACTGGCCACTGCTCACCAACGAGCAAAGGATGGAAGGCGTCAGCCGACTGGTCAACGCTGGCATTCAGGTCATCGTGGGCACAGGTGCACAGAACACTGGCATTGCAGTCGAGCACGCGTCACATGCGCAACAAGTTGGGGCTCACGGCCTGATGTTGATCCCACGAGTCTTGTCACGAGGCACATCGCCCACGGCACAACGCAACCACTTTGCCGACATCCTGTCTGCGGCTCCGGATTTGCCTGCCGTGATTTACAACAGTCCCTACTATGGCTTTGAAACCAAGGCAGACCTGTTTTTCGACTTACGTGCTGAATATCCCAATCTGGTTGGATTCAAAGAATTCGGTGGAGCCGATGCTCTCAGCTACGCCAGTGAACAAATCACCCATGCCGACGACGAGATCGTTTTGATGGCCGGAGTCGATACTCAGGTCTATCATGGGTTCGTTCATTGCGGGGCGGTGGGGGCAATCACTGGAATCGGTAATTGCCTGCCCAATGAAGTATTGACCCTGATTCATCTGTGTCAACTTGCTGCTGAAGGTGATTCAGAGGCCAGGCGATTGGCTCGCGAACTGGAAGAAGCATTGATCGTCCTTTCGACCTATGATGAAGGTCCGGACCTCGTGCTTTACTACAAATACCTGCTCGAATTGCAGGGCGACAACGATTACAAACTGCACTTCAATAGCAGCGATGCTTTGAGCGACAGCCAGCGAGGATTTGTCGAAAAGCAGTTCACGCTATTCCAGAACTGGTGGAATCAGTGGCCAGGCAAAAGCCATGCAGAGAATCGCAAGATGGCAGCGAGCCAATGACATTCGTCGCTCGATGCTGATGTCAAAGGTTCGACCCGCCATCGTGTCAGCAGCACACGCATGCAACTGCCCCTGCCCAACCCACTGTGCCTCTGCCCAACCCACTGTGCCCCTTCACTTGCTCACTCGGTAACAGCCTGCGATGACCGGCGAAATTCATGCAGTCGACTCTCATACCGCGGGTGAGCCAACCCGCATTGTGCTGGCAGGTGGCCCACCACTGGGCAACGGTCCTTTATCAGAAAGACTGAACCTTTTTCGCACCAAGCATGACGCTTATCGCCGGGCCATTATCACGGAACCGAGAGGTTCCGATGTTCTGGTCGGAGGCCTGCTCTGCGAACCTCACGACCCCGAGTGTCAGGCCGGTGTGATTTTTTTCAATAACGTGGGCTTCCTTGGCATGTGCGGCCATGGCCTGATCGGTCTGGTTGAAACGTTGCGTGATCAAGGAAACATTGACACGGGCCAAATCAAGATTGAGACTCCTGTGGGCACTGTTGCTGCGACCCTTCATTCTGGTGGTGAAATTTCGGTGTCCAACGTGGAAAGCTACCGCGTTGCCAAAGATGTTCAAGTGCACACGAAAGGCTTCGGAACCGTCAGCGGAGACATTGCCTATGGTGGCAACTGGTTCTTCCTGACCAACACACCTCAGCAGAAGGTAACACGCGACGAGATTGGAAACTTGACAGCCATGGCTTGTGCGATTCGCAAGGCCGTCAATGAAGGCGGCTATCCCGAAGTGGACCATATCGAGATTTTCGGCAATCCCGATGACGGTGCTGATTCACGTAATTTTGTGCTTTGTCCTGGTCTGGAATACGATCGTTCGCCGTGTGGTACAGGCACAAGTGCCAAACTGGCGTGCCTTGCTGCAGATGGAAAACTGGCTCCCCACCAACCCTGGGTCCAGCAAGGTGTACTGGGCACTTCGTTTGTCTGCGAGTACTCCTGGGCAGACTCTGCCCAACAACGCATCAAGCCAACCATCCGCGGCAAGGCTTTCATCACTGCTGAAACCCATTTAAAACTGACTGCGAACGATCCTTTTTGCTGGGGCATTCAGTAGGCTTTTGCTGGTGAGTGAGATTCATTTGTCAAAACACATCGTCATCATCGGGGGCGGCGTCATCGGGCTGACTTCAGCCTGGTACTGCACCCAACGCGGCCATCAGGTCACGGTCATCGATCGCAATCCAAAAGAACGCGATGGATGTTCATTCGGCAATGCGGGAATGATTGTGCCGAGCCACTTCATTCCGCTGGCGGCCCCCGGAATGATCAAATTGGGGCTCAAGTGGATGTGGAATCCAGAGTCCCCCTTTTACATCCGCCCACGTGTTTCATGGGACCTGCTTTCATGGCTTTGGCGATTCAAAAACGCATGCAGTTCAGCGCATGTAAAAAGGTCAGCTCCGCTGTTGCGAGACCTGCACCTTGCAAGTCGCTCATGCTTCCAGAATCTGACGACTGAATTGGCAGATGATTTCTCACTGACACCCAACGGCCTGCTGATGCTTTGCCAAAGCAAACAGGCGTTGGACGAAGAAGCGGAAACAGCTCAACTGGCCAACCGTCTGAATGTTGAAGCGCAGGTCCTGGATGCTCAAGCTACCGCAGAAAAAGACCCCTCCATTGAGATGAATGTCACAGGCAGCGTCTACTACCCGCGTGACTGCCACCTCTCCCCAAACCGGTTGATGCAATGCCTGCAGTCAGAACTGTCCGCGAGGGGCTGTCGATTCCTGTGGGACACTGATTGCACCGAGTTCCGTCTACAAAACCAGAGGGTTTCAGCGGTCGACACGGCACAGGGAGCAATCGACGCAGATGAATTCATCATTTGCGGCGGCGTCTGGTCCTCGGAACTTGGGCGGCAATTGCAACTGGACCTGCCCATGCAGGCGGGCAAAGGGTACAGCGTCACGCTGGAACAACCTTGCCAACAACCGTCCATTTGCTCGATCCTGACCGAGGCCCGTGTTGCTGTCACCCCCATGGGTTCTTCCTTGCGATTTGGTGGCACCATGGAAATTTCCGGGCTCAATCAATCCATTTCACAGTCGAGAGTTCGGGGAATTGTAAGGTCCATTCCCGAATATTTTCCGAAATTCAAGCAGGCCGATTTTGAGCACTGTCAACCTTGGACGGGTCTTCGCCCCTGTTCTCCCGACGGGCTTCCGTACATCGGACGCAGTCACAAGTGGGATAATGTGATCGTTTCAACAGGCCATGCGATGATGGGGATCAGCCTTGCCCCCATCACCGGTCGCTGTGTTGCTGAAATCGCCGATGGACAACAACCCGAGATCGAGGGCTTTGAACTTCTTTCGCCAGACCGTTATTCCCATTGAGCTGAATCCGAAACGGCCTTTGCAACTGCTACCATGGTGGCCTCGCGGGTCTCACTTTCCACCGCATTGGATGCTTTACACATGCCACAACTAGAATTCACTTCACAACTTGCCCAACACGTCGATTGCCCTGCAAACCAGACCGTGTCGGCGAGCACGTTGGATGAGGCACTGGAAAAGATGTTCAACCAGTTCCCCGCTCTCAGGGACTACGTCATGCAAGCCGACGGATCTCTGCAACAACATGTAGCAATTTTCATCGACGGACAAATGCTGCCCCACGGCGAATCGCTTGACATCGCCGTTGATGAATCAAGTCAGATATTTGTGATGCAAGCCTTAGCGGGCGGCTGATTCTGCTGATCGGTGACCTGAAACCAACCTCCCGCAGCACAAGCAGAGTTGGCGAAATCAGTGTTGGGGAAATCAGCCTCGGTTGATCTGCGTGAACTTTTTCACCTGCTCGGTAATCGCCTTTTCGGTGGGCAAGCGTTCCATCGAACTTGCGCCATAGAATCCATCCACGGCACCGACGCGTTGAAGCACATAGGCAGCATCTTCGGGCATCGCGATAGGTCCTCCATGGCATAGGACCAGCACATCATCACGAACATTGCGTGCGGCGTCGGCGATTTCGGTAACACGTTCGACAGCGGTATCCAGATCCATGGCTGTTTTGGCACCAATCGTGCCACTGGTCGTGAGTCCCATGTGGGCGACGATGATATCGGCCCCCACCGAGGTCAGTTCTGCCGCTTCTTTGGCGTTGAATGCGTAGGGCGTTGTCAACAAATCCAGTTCACAAGCCGCCCCAATGCAATCCACTTCCTTGGCAAACCCCATTCCTGTTTCTTCAAGATTCTCTCGAAATGTCCCATCGATCAGTCCGACGGTGGGGAAATTCTGTATTCCCGCGAAGCCCATTTCCTTGAGTTCCTGAAGAAACCGATTTCGCAACAGGAACGGATCGGTCGCGCAGACCCCAGCCAGGACCGGTGTATGGCGGACTGCCGTGATCACCTCTGCAGCCATCTCTTTCACAATCTCATTGGCATTTCCGTACGGCATCAAGCCCGCCAGCGACCCACGTCCCGCCATCCGGAACCGCCCTGAATTGTAAATGACGATCAAATCAATTCCGCCAGCCTCTTCACACTTGGCGCTGATTCCTGTTCCTGCACCACCACCAACGATGGGTCGCCCCTCAGCGATTTTCTGCCGAAAACGTTCCAAGATTGCCTGACGATTTTGCGTTGCCATGAATGCGTTCCTCTTTTTACTCTCTCGATAAGCGACGGATTCGATTAACCACTTGCAAGCGTGGTGTACTGCTTGACCACAGACTCTGCAAATTCCCGGTCATTGATGTGCTGTGGGACGCGGACAATTCGACAAGCATCACAATTTTTCAACTGTTCTTCCAATTCGTCAAATAACACAGCGTTGGTTGTCGGATCATGAAATGCCTGTCCGGGTGCATCCAGAGCCGAGAGTCCCAATTCGGGAATCATGACAATCATCGGAGCGGTTGCATGGCGAATTTTACTGGCAATCCAGCGGGCCATCTCACGATTCTCACGCGGATTGGTTCGCATCAGCGTTACTTGAGCATTGTGCACATGGAACAAACGGTCTGAAAACTGCTCGGGTACCGTTTCCATTGCACCAAAATTAACCATATCCAATGCTCCAAGACTGAGCACCACTGGAATCCCGCGCTGCATCAACCGTTCAAACCGTTGGCGTCCTGCCGGAAACACACCACCAACCACCTCATCAGCGACCTCCGTCGTCGTGAGATCCAGCACACCCTGCAACATGCGTGATTCAACCAGTTGTTCCATCGCTTGGCCTCCCGTACCCGTTGCATGAAACACAAGACATTGGTGTCCCGTTGCCTCAAGCTGCTCGCGAACGAGATCAACACACGCCGTCGTCACACCAAACATTGTCATCCCCAGCGTTGTTTTACCAGCGACCGCGATCACCCGGTTTTGGACCATGCCCGCCATCGCATGTGCCGCGTTACCCAGCACCTGTCGAGAAACAACATTGAGCCCTGCAACGTCAACCACGGAATACATCATGGTGATATCACTGCAGCCCACATAAGGGGCCGTATTGCCGCTTGCAACGGTCGAGACCATGACTTTTGGAAGCCCAATATCGAGTGCTCGCATCGCTGGGGTGATCAACGCTGTTCCCCCGCTTCCACCGATCCCGATCACACCTGCGACTTGCCCCGATTCAGACTCACCCAACAAGTAAGACTTGAGCGATTCACCCATCGCTGTTACTGCCTGTGCTCGAGTCCCGTACGAAACGTGCGCTCCGCCGCCTCGAACTTCATCACGCGTCACATCGGGTTCCAGAACTGGCGGCTCTCCCGTTCCCACATCGACCATCTTGGCCTGAACTCCTGCAGCACGTAGACAGTCCACCACATATCTCAATTCGACACCTTTGGTGTCCATCGTAGCAATCGCATAAACAAACTTGCTCATTGAACTGAAACTCCCCGCCACCTGCAATCTGACCCCACATGACACTCGCCAAACGTGCATCTTGACCACAATATCCACCATCTGGCCAAATGCTCAGACGACTTCGTCGACTCCATTCATGGTCGCAACAAAATACCATCTGCGACGTTCCGCAGGCGAAACCTCCCGTTGTTTATCGTGTGCATCGACGCTGTTTCGCCGCCAAATGGTTCAAACACGGTGAAACAACTAAACCTGCCAACCACCACCCCACAAAACAGGCCAAGATTTTGTTGTGCGAATTCGGCCTGACATCCCGACCAAATCACCAACCGACCGCACATTAACACCGGGAACTTGCAATAATTCCTGCAGCAGCCAACGCAATGAAACGATCTGCCATGCCAGCCGCGCTTCAAACACAGGAAAACCCTCATGCCAAGGCCGCTTAATGGACGAACTTTTCTAACGGGCCGAGGATTTCTTGCCTGAGGCAGTCAGCACAAAACCAACTATGAACAAAATCAATCTTCAACCTGCCCTCGCTTCGATGGATCATGACGAGGACATCCTCTACGCCGTGGTCAACGCATTCATTGAAGAAGTCCCCAAACTCGTCACGCAACTTGAGGATGCCCTTGCTGCCGGGGATCAGGCCGCCGTCGAGCGAGCCGCACATACGCTCAAGGGTAATTTCCGAATCCTGCAGCTGCAAACCCAGCAAACAAGTTGGGCCAACATTGAAATCATGGCGCACCAAAACGCGCTCAACCAGATTCCAGAGTGCCTCCCCGAGGCAAAAACCATCACCCACGACGTGCTGACGCAATTGAAATCAGCTCTGGAATCGCGGGAATCCTAGCACGCAGATCCCGCTTCTGACACGAGATCCGCTTGACCAGAAACCACCGCAAATCACTTACTAAAAAGCAAGTGTTTGCCCGTGGATAACGACCCCGGGATCATTTTGGGGCATCGAGCCGAGTTCACGAGGTTGGTTGCAATGCTGCCTGAACAACTGCACGTGATTTTCGAAGGCCTTCCGATGCAACGTCTGCAGGATTCCGCTCCCAATATTCGGGATTGAATAATTCAAGTGAGAATGTCCCGGTGAACCCGTGATCAATCAGCTGGCGAATGAGGGTTGGCAATGGGCAAACTCCATCACCTGGAAAAACACGATGCTTGTCTGCAATTTCTGCCAACGGCGGGTCTGCCGGGTAATCGTTCATGTGAAAACAATGCATTCTTGAGGCTTCGATCATTCCAAGCGACGAGAAATCATTTCCACCTTTGTAGATGTGATAAAAATCCGGCAGCACACAAGCATCGGGATGCCCTGCGCCAGCAGCCACATAGGCGAGTTCGCTCAGTTTGCTCAACGTGGGCGAGAACCCCCAGAGTTCCAACTGAGGCACTACACCAACCTTATCGCCCACTTCCAGGAGAGCACGGTAACGCTCAGCAATCACCGGTAAGGGTGGGGGTGTGCTATCGCCGCGATGGGCCCCCACAGGCGGGGCGGCAACACGCCCGCCACCGATTGCCTTGACCAGGGCCATCTCTTCCTTGGCCTGTTCCAGTCCCTTCGCCCTCGCGTCAGCATCATCAACAATCCAATTAGCGAACCCAATCGCACTATCAACCGTCAAACCGTGATCTGCAATCTTCTTTTTCAAATCACTCAGACTGCCGCCGTCATCGACATACTTCTGGATATCGCGAATCCATGGCTCAATTCCGTCATAGCCGGCGTTCGCAGTCAGATCGACCTGCTCCTCAATGGTCAACTTTTGCCCGCGAACCGTGCTGGTATTCAAGGCAAAGCGAACAGGCAAGTCACCACGGGGGTGAGCAGCACCTTCGGCTTTTTTCTGCGAAAAAGAGGCAGCAGTCATGGCAGTGGCGGCAATTAAAAGGTCTCGGCGTGGAATCATAAGGCGGCATTTCTCAATTGGCAGGCAATCTCAGTTGGCAGGCAATGCCTCAGTCCGACTCGCGGCGCTTGGCAGTGATGACAGGTTACCAGAGAGCATGAATCGCTGCACGCGACCGCCAATCACACTGCGCAACCAAGTCCAGCAAGCCTTCCTGACAATTGATAAATACAGCATAGGCACCACCAAAAATCGGAAAGAGTCCTGCTGGCAAATCGGACATTCTGGCCCACCAACTGCGAAGATTCATACTCAGGCTGCCAAGCTTGCCAGCGGCAGAGGGTCCGATCGCAAGTCGTCGTAGATCACCCCCGCCGGCAACCGGGGCCGCCAGGGCCCCGGATATCAACGCCTCAATGATGACAATTGCAACAACTGCTCGGCCATCGTCCCAAAGACTCGGCGAAACTCTGCCTCGGCAAGTGTCTTCAAACGCCCATCCAGCTTGCCAATGGCCATTCCATAGGCCTGAATAGAAGACGATTTCCGACCTTCCCGATACTCTTTTCTGGCGAAACGAACCAACGCTTTGCCCTCCTCGGTGCGCGACAGCGGGGGAGGGGCCGCGCCACCTGCCCCTTGCTTATCAAGCTCCCGGTCTTGCATCCGCATTCTCCGTAGAAAGTCCTGAGGCGAACCTCCCAGAATTTGACGATCCATCTCAGCAAGATCGATGATGCGAGCGGAGATGGATGCGTTCGAGTTGGAATTCACACTCCCATAACCACGATTCCAGCCTCGGTGGTTGTAGCCGCTGGCAGACCTTTTCACCCCACCCAATGATGTCGTTCCCCCGTCAGGAACGAGCACTGAGCCACTGAATGAAAATGTGTGGAAACTTGGTAACTGCACGACTGACGGCAGTTGTGCAAAACCATTTTCCGTACCAGCAAGAAACAGAGTCAGCATCCCGAGCAGAGTAAAAGACTGTTTCACGATTCAAGCCCCCCAAAAACGAAGATCTTCTGCAAGTTGAGTCGGCAAATTCACCCAAGCAAGTCAGCAGTCGCTCCTGCAATCCTTTTTTGGGAGCGAGGCTGATCAGCCTGACTGCTATTCGCCTTTTTTCTTGATTTTATCGCCAAATTCGCGATTGAACTTCCGTACTTTGTTACGCACAACTGCACGACAGTAACCCGCGTTAGGATTCCTCGCAAAATAATCCTGATGGTATTCCTCTGCAGGATAGAATTTTGAAGCGACCTCCATGGTCGTCACAATAGGCCCGTCGCCGTCTGCGTTCAATTTTTTGATGTACTTTTCGGCCAGCACCTTCTGCTTGTCATCGTGGAAGAAGACGGCACTGCGATACTGCGGGCCTGCATCAGCCCCTTGTCGGTTGAGCGTGGTGGGATCATGAGTTTTGAAAAACACTTCGAGCAGTTCTTCATAAGTCGTTTTGCTTGGATCGTAGTAAATCTCAACGGCCTCCGCGTGACCGGTCTTTTTGCCACAGACCTGTTGATACGTCGGGTTCTTCACATGGCCGCCGATGTAACCGGAAACGACGTCATTGACGCCACGCATCCGTTCGTAGACAGCTTCGGTGCACCAGAAACAGCCACCCGCCAAGGTCGCTACTGCTTCTTCCTTGGAATTGTCGTCTGACTTATCGCTATTCTGGGAACCAACTTGATTCGGCTCTGAAACCAGTTCTTCTCCGGGGTTTGCGGCAGCAGCATTGCCACCGCCCATCACTGCCATGAAAAACACAACAGAGCCCAGCAAGCCAAACAACGACAGCCTTCTTTTATTTACTGACATCACGGTAAACCTTGATCTCCACGGACATTGATGGCACCCACGCACCTGACGTCAGTGCCGCGGATTCGCATTTGAACATATCGAGCATTCAGCGTGCTGGGAGGCGTCCCAACCCGACCAAACATCGCCAGCACGTGCCTTTATCATACAAAATGGGCGAGGCCTTGTTGAAGTGAAGTTTCAGCCTTTCGCGCATCCACGGCACATTCTTGCTCTGTAATTCGTGATAATCCAACATCCGCAGGCTCCTTCGTTGCCCCAATCCGCAGCAGAAGTCAGGAAATGCGGCATTATCGCGGAACAAATTCTCCCATAGAAAATAGGGTTGCAAGCATCACTCAACCCTTAAAAAACACCTCTGCAGCGATTCCCGGCGACCGCCCGCACTGCATTATCGTCCCAACAGGGCACCCTAGTGACAGGAAACAGCCGTTGGTCTGATAATCACATCCAAGCGAACTTGTTGCTTCGAGCCGACAAACTCGTTGCTCCACCAACTCCATCTTCAACCCACCAACGACTGGCAAACCGCCGTCATTCGCCCGAACCACCGCATGTCTGATTTTTTTGATTACCAACACTCGGTCACCCCTGACGAGATCGATGCCCAAGGCCACGTGCACAATTTGCGTTACTTGCAGTGGACACTTTGGGCTGCAGGTGCACACAGCCGTGCCGGTGGCTGGGATAGCCAACAGGCGTTAGAGCAGAAACTGGGCTGGGTGGTCCGCAACCACGACATCACCTACCGCGCCGCTGCCATGGAAGGAGATTCAATCATCATCCGCACCTGGGTGGCTGACATTGCAAAATTTGCCTCGCTGAGAAAGTACTTGATTTGCAGATCAGCCGATGAAACGATTCTGGCCAAGGTGGAAACTCGCTGGGTCTACGTCGATCTTTCCCAGCCCAAAGTGATCGCGATCCCAGAAGCACTGAAAACACAGCTCCGGGTATGCGACCCTGCTCCCAGTCCACCATGGGGTACGAAGCAATGACACGCACCGCAAAGCAGCCATCGCTGATGGAAAAGTCCAATCCAAACAGAGACACCTCGACTGAACCAGAGCTTTTGATGCGTGATCGCTTGCTGCTGCTATTCCTTCGCATGGTGGGGGCAGCTGCCCTTCTTGCTTTCCTTGCTTCTGTGATGCCCGAGGCCTGGATCGTCGAGATCGCCGAAGAGCTTGGGTTTGATCCATTCCCGAACTCACCGTTGACGTTTTATCTTGCCAGAAATCTGTCGCTGTTGTACGGATTTGTCGGAGCGACCCTTCTGATCATTGCCACTGACCTTGAACGCTATCGCCCGCTGGTACGTTACGCTGCTCTGGGAACGATCCTCTTCAGCGGCTGTCAATTGATCGTCGACTCAATGTCAGGCTTACCACTGTGGTGGACTTGGGGTGAATCAGGATCAACGCTCATAGGCGGCATGCTGCTGTTCTGGCTCCAGAAAACCAAATCTTCACCGAGTGAGTCTCGCGACGGCAAACGCGGTTGATTCTGCTACCCCCGGTTCCCCTCGTCGAATTCCAATCGTCGAATTCCAATCGTCGAAATTGCCTCGTCAAAGTAAAAAGCTTTTCACAACAGGGATGCCGAAAAGCAGCTCACATCAGGCATGGTTTTTGATCTGAGCCAACGGGCAGTGTTACCCCGCCTGTCCTAGCCAGCGTGCTCATGCCGCTCAAGCAGTTGGCGTATATTTTGGGTCAAAACAAGCACTTCGTTCGCTCCCAGTACGGGAGGAATCTGCTCGAGATAATCAACGGGCAAGGCCTTCTGCTCCAAAAAAGCAGCCACTTTGGACGCATCTTGATCCCGATAGTTTTCAACCACGTGGTAAGACGCCACCCCGAGAATACGATCCGATATTTGCATGACCCGACGTCGCCACTCTTTCTTTTGATCAATACTCTGATCAATACACTGATCAATACTCACAGCACGACGTTGCTGTTGTTGCAGGACCAGCATCACACTTTGCTGCCAGCCCCCGAGCCCGGATGCCGCATTGCTATCCTCCACCACCAGCTCACGGCCCTCAGCGACATCGCGATCCATCTCGTCAACCAACGCCTCGAACACATGCTGAAAGATGGCATCCACGGTCGCCTCCCACATTGCGGCTGGCTTCAGCAGTGTCTGCTCAGTGAGCAAAGCTGTCGTCACCTGTTCAAGCAGCCAAATCTTCTGCTCTGCCTCCCACTGGTCAAACCAATCGATTCCATAAACACGGTCTGTAGCATTGGATTCGGGATTACTGTTGCTCGCGGCCAAGCATTCCGGCAGCATCGATGCAACAGCTCGACACAGCAATCTGGACTCATGTCCTCGAAGACAACGCATTCCATCGACCGTCAACCACATACCGTGTCTCGCTCCGCATCTTCAGCTGACTCGCTTCGCCCTCTCAGTGGCGGAATTGCGGCTGCTGCCAGCAATGCGATTGCCGGTACCGCTGGCGCTCGCATCCGAATGTTGCTCCAGTACACCGCATGCACTGCGGTCAACGTCACCAACAGCGTCAGCACTGGCAGCCACTTAGCCGTGAACAATCGACGTCCTAACCGGCCCGCCCCCAGCAGCATCGCAACATACAAACAACAGCCATATATCCCAACCAACCTCAACAGCCATGACTGGCGTCCACCCACAGCACCTGGAAACGGATTCCAGAGTCTGCAGACTCGCACGCCAGCTGACCAAAGAAACATCCGTGGCTGACGGCGGATCACGGCCTTCGCCGACTCGTAGGCCAGCAGGTCATCGGAATGCTCAGTCACAACAGCGATCACAGACTGATCCTGCACTCGGCGCCGCCCTTCCCAATTTCGCTGCCAAAATCCCTCGGTTCGCGGGTCGCCGTCATAACGATGAGAGTAAGCAATTTGAAATGGCTCGGAATCCCACTTCTCCCGATTCCAGCCGGTCCGCAGATACTGATAAAAAGAGGGATTATTTCCAAGCAACAAGGTGTAACCTCCATGTGTGGTCGCCCACACGGGATGCCCCACTGCTCGCACGTTCCGTAGCATCCAGCCAGCCACCACGATCGTCAGTGCAACCATCACCACTCCGCAGGGAACTGCCGCTGGAACCAGTCTCTGCTTCCAACTTTTCTTTGACACACTGCCAAAAGCGACCATCTCGAAAACAAACCAGGCAAAAACCAGCAATACCGCCCAGGCAAGAAAAGTGGGTCGAGCTAGAAACGCAAGACTCAACAGCCCCCCAAGCACCACTGCAAACAAGACATCATGCACTCGGTGTCGGCAGGCAGACCACCACCAAAAAATCAGACAAACAATGGTGGTTGCAAGCGTTTCAGTCATCAGCACCGTTGACTGCTGAAGCAAAAGCGGATCCACCATGACCAGAATAGCCGCACCCGCGGGTCCCCAAAACGAAGTGTTTCGCGGAAGCATGGACAGAGCAGCCAAATACGTGAACAATACGGCGACGACTCCCAGCAACGTGTGCAAATACGCGACTGCCGCATTTGAAAGATTCTGGTTCACCAGTAACCATGACAACACAGTCGGATACAACGGCGGGCGAAACGCGGTGGCAATCACTTCGCCGCTGTCTGCAGTCAAACCGAAGATCCCTGTCACGCCGAGTGTTTCAGCGATTGCCCGATAAGCATCCGGATCAGCAGAATATTGCTCCAGACTCCGCCAGCAAACAGCACCTCGCACCAACAACGCACTGACAACCAGAAAAACGCCAACTCGCACCGCATTGCACCGCAACACTGAAAAGGCTTTGCCATCGCAATCTTTCGCATCCGCAGTCACAACAAAACCTTTTCAAATTGACTTCACCGCATCCCGACAAGCACCGATCGACCAAATCCAACCGCGGACCAACCGAGCCTGAATGGCCATGGCTGTTCGCCAGAAAACTCATCGCCGCTCGCTGGATTCTCTTTCTGCTCGGCTTGATTCTCTTTGGCTTTGCATTCCCGGCAGCACAACGCATCCGTTTCGAGCGTTCCATCGACTCGATGTTTCCTGCTGACGCTCCAGCTTACCTTGCCTATCGCCAACTGCAGGAACAATTTGGCGGCAATGCCGTGGTCATGCTCGTCTATCAGGATAGCGAATTGACAGAAGATGCGGGAATCGAGCGAAACCGCATCATGTCAGAACGAGTCGCAGCCATTCCTGGCGTAAAAGGAGTGCTTTCGCCATCTGTCCTCAACGATGCGCTCTCCAAACTGCAACCGCTATCAATCCTCAACAGGACGCCTACCCTGTTTCGAGAGGGGAACAAAATCGCGGAAGGTCTGGATGAAATTTTCGCTGGCTACACGCATTCACAAGATCACTCGCACGCGGCGATCGTCGCGATTCTGGAACCCGAACACCCACCCCAAACGATTCAACAACTGAAGGCTTTCGCAGTAAGTGTCCAGAATTCAAACATCCCCCCGGCGGTGCCGCCCCCAGTCGCTGCCCGCTCAACAACTCGTGGGACAATCAATCAAAAGTCGGCACCTCTGGATTCGTTCATCAGCCAGGCGGTCTTGGTGGGAGAACCAGTTCTGGTTCATGATGGATTCGCGTTGATCGAAAAAGATGGTGCAAAACTGGCGACAACGACGGTAATCCTGTTGTCAGTGGTCGTCCTGTTATCGTTACTCGATTTGCGGTTTGTTGTCATGTCGATGCTGTTGATTTTATGGTCAACCGTGATCACCCAGGCATGCATGGTTCTGATCGGCAGCAACCTTTCGCTCGTTTCGACAATTTTGACAGCCATCATTACCGTGATCTCAGTGACCGCGGTGCTTCACATGGGTGTCCGTTTTCGCAACTCAAAGAACCGTGGCCACAACCAACAGCGAGCTGCCACCGAGTCGATTGCCCTGTTAGTGATGCCCATTTTATGGACGTGCATGACGGACGCCGCCGGATTTGCTGCTCTATCGATCTCCCAGATTTTACCGATCCGCGAATTTGGCATCATGATTGCCATTGCAGCACTCGCCGTATGTGCCGCAATATTACTTTTCTCGCCAGCATTAATGATGCTGCCGAGCATCCGATTTCATCACCAGCTTGACCAGTTGCAACAACGTTTTTCGCGGGCACTGAGGCGGCGATGTGTCCAGCTTGCAGATGCCTCGATTCGCTCCCCGGTAAAATGCCTGGTCGTGACTGGGACCATGGCAGTAATCGCAATCATTGGCTTGGGAAGAGCAGAAACGGAAACCAGCTTCCTCAACAATTTCGACCCTGATAGTAAAGTCGTCTCGGCGTATCAGGAAGTCGAAACACAATTTGGCGGCGCGGGTGTCTGGGACGTCATCGTGGACGCTCCAACTGAACTCAACGCCCCCTATCTCAAACAGGTGCGGTCGCTTGAACAACAGCTCAGATCCATTGAGATCAACGGCGAGAGACTCACCAAAGTTCTGAGCCTTGCCGACGCCGATGAAGTGGCAAGTCGCTCTGCCGTTTCTGCCCTGCTATCTCCGTCATCGCGACTCTCTGCCATGTCGGTAGTGATGCCTGTTTTCTTCGATGCGCTGTTGAGTCAACCCAGCAACAACAAACGCAGATTTCGCATCATGCTGCGAAGCCGGGAGCAGCTCAACGCACAAACCAAAACGGCAATGATCAAAGAAGCCCAACGAGTAGTGCAAGCCCATGTCCGCAGTCCGGCATGGCGCAAGGTCACCAGTGGAACATCGCTCACCGAAAAAAGCCCCTCAGAACGCTCACAGCAGGCGGAGCCCACAGGACTGGTAACGGGATACTATGTAATCATGGCCGACTTGATCAACCAGTTGGTTCAGGATCAGTGGCGATGCTTTGCAACCTCAAGTGTGCTCATTCTGTTGCTCCTGTGGTTGGCCACCGGTACGCTCCGGCTTGCTCTGGTCGCATTAGTCCCCAATGTGCTGCCCGTCTTTCTGGTTCTCTCTCTGGTTGGGTTCACGGGAGGCAAAATCAACATGGGCGCGGCCATGATTGCGGCGGTATCTGTCGGATTGTCCATCGACGGTTCCGTACACTTTCTGGCTGGTTACCAGCGTGCCCGCCGTCGGAACCACACACCGCAAACGTCATCGCGGCACGCGGCCGGTAGAACAGGTGTACCATTGCTGCTGGCCACCGCTGCCCTGATTGCAGGTTTTGGCGTGATGTCAACGAGTGACTTTGCACCTACGGCGACGTTTGGAACGCTCGTCGCGTCTACTCTGGCCATCGGCACTGTGGTCAATCTGACCCTCTTGCCAGCGTTCATAGCCTGGGCAGCGCCGGATCAGTCACCATGAGCCCAGTTGCAATGAGCCCAGTCACAATGAGCCCAGTCACAATGAGCCCAGTCACAATGAGCCCACAGCAACTCACGCGTCAGCGACATCCGCCCAACCGACGTACTGCACATGGCTGCATTTCCCGCATTTGATTCGGCGCCCCAAAGACTCCGGCCCAATTCGGACCTTCGCACTGCAACTGTCACAATTGATCCGCAGCACGTGCTCGCTGGACACCAAGCTATCCAATTTTTGTTTGTCCAACTCTGGAAAACTGATATCGATTGCGAGTAGTGTCGTCAACAACGATTCGGTCAATTGGCTCGCATCGGCAATTCGGTCAGCCAATCGCCGCACGCTATCCTCAAAGATATTACGCGCCAGACGCCCGTTACCGAAATGCCTGTCACGTTGACAATACAAATGATGAAATCCCATCAGCACACGATGCCTCGCATCACTGGGAATTTCATACTGATTCTGCTGGCACAAATGCTCAAAAATCCTGCCCAGCTGCAACGGCGTGTAATCGTCAAACTCAATCGTTGTATTGACGCGTGAAGACAGACCCGGGTTGGATCGAATCAACTGTTTCATTTCGTTGCTGTAGCCGGCCAAAATCACAGCCACCGATTCACGATCATCTTCCATACGTTTGAGCAGGCACTGGACTGCCTCGCGTCCGTAGGCATCGTCACCGGAAGCATCGACCAGACTGTAGGCCTCATCAATGAAGAGGATCCCATTCAAGGCAGAATCGCATAGTTTGTTGGTTTTAGGTGCGGTTTGCCCCGCATACTCGGCAACGAGGCCACTGCGATCCGTTTCAACCACATGGCCGTTGCTCAGTGTCCCCAACGCGCCAAGAATCTGCCCCACAATTCGCGCAACGGTTGTCTTACCCGTCCCTGGATTCCCCACAAAGGACATGTGCAGACTGATCGGCATGGTAGTCAGGCCAGCGTCACGTCGCTGCCCCTGCAACCGCAGAAAATTGGTGTAACTTCTGACACGCTCCTTCACAGCATCCAAGCCAATCAACTCATCAAGTTCCTTCATCGCAACCTCAAGTCGCCGCTCCCGTTCGGCTTCGGAAACCGGCTCAGTTGGCTCCGTTTGAGTCTTGTCGTGCTGTTTCTCTTTTTGCTGCTTTGCAATCGCACGACTACCTGTGTTCGCATCACCCACTCGAGACTGTTCCGACGGTGCTGGCAGTGGTGCCAAAACCGATTGTGGATCTGCAGGATAAAGAGCCATGTCTATCTCACGTTGCAAAGTATGCAATGCGATGGACTCTTCATCGAGCAACTCCCCATCGCACTTGGCAACCAAATTTGCGAGTCTCATCACAATGGTTTCAACGTGAGACTTGCTGTCAGCCAGTGGCCCGTAACGGACAAAGGGTGCCACAAGTGAATCCCAATTCAACAGATCCGCCTGTTTGAATAATTCCGTTGCTGCATTTCGCAGATCATTACCGCGAAGTTTCTGATCCCAGAGGTGCTCGATCATGGCCGCGGCCACTTTCTTTTCCGGAGCACTCCATCTGTTATCGGCACGCACCACGGTAACATAGACTTTGATCAGAAGGCCGCGATGCAAATCATCCATCAACTCGACGAAATTGGCGGCATCTCCTTCCAGCAACGTTGGGAAACGTCGTACCATCCACGTCCCACATTGCCGGTACAGTTTCCCACAATCCCGCACAACGCGTCGAAGCATGCCAATCAAACGTGTATCGTCCAAGTCGTTCATGCGTCCGCGAAAAACAGGTACCGTTAGTCAGAAGGACCACAGTCTAACGCGAAACGCCCTACCCTGACGAGATGTCACCAACTCGATCTGCTCAAATCTGCTGATCTGCTTAAAACAGTGGATCTGCTCTAAACAAACGACTTCGCATCGAAACTGCCACCCACCCACAGTTACCGCCGCTGGGTATTTCCTGCTTTTCGCGAGAGCCACACAATGGAATGCTCAACTGGAAAATGCTGAAAGATCAAGACGACAGGGGAGGTGGCGGGGGGGCGACTTCTGCTCATCCCGACTGGCTCGAATCCGAATCGTGACTTTGCGTCGTGATTGAATTGCCCTACCAAATCAGCAGGGGCGAACCCTCGGTCAGAATGTCATCACAGATAGTCGCCGCGCCCCGTTCTTCCCCGCTCACAAACGATTCGCTGGCTGGAACTCGCCGAACTCTGTTCAGGCAAACCCAGCCAGCGTTGCTCAACTGCCAACGACCGCCAAATGGAGTCATTGCTTGAGTGAAATCAGGCTGATACATCCGTCTGGTCGGAAACCAGCATCAACACGTCGGAAGACAAACTTCCGAGATCGATTCTTGCGGGCGTCTCATGGCGTTTCTTTTCTTCCAACATCTGACCAACCCCTTGCTGAAGCACCGATTCGCGCTGCTGTAAATCCTGCAACGTTTCCAGAACACGAAATCCACCGACCTGTGCTGTCACATCACAAAACGCTTCGGCAGAAAACGCCCGCAATATCTTTGCGCGTTCTGTCTCAACCGTTCGTTGAGATACAGCCAAACGTATCGCGATGGTCTTGTTTGGCATCCCGGTAGATGCCAACTCAAGAACCTGGCCCTGACGTTCGGTGAGTTCCTGCAAGGTCTGTTGCACCCGTGCATGCTGCTGCACCAGATTCCGAACAGCCCGATGGCGGCGAACTGCATATTTGAGGTATTCCTCAAGCACATTCATGGCGACGGGTCGTTGCAACACAGCCAAGGCTCCCAACTGAAACCCGAAGGCAGTCTGGGCATTTTCATGCTCGTCTGCGATTAGAATGATGGGAACGTCAGAGGTTTTCTGTAACAACTTCTGCCGCCACTGTTCAAACTCGTCTCGTCCTGAACGAACGTCATAAACAAGGCAAGATGGAGCAACATTTGGGGCCGTTGTCAGCAACTCATCAACCGAAGTGGAAAAGCGAACTTCAACCCCCAGACGCTCAGCGATCGCTTGATATGCAACGTGTGAACCGGCATCTCGATCGACGATGTAGATCACGGCCGGCGTGGTATCGAAATGAATGGACATGGTTCCTGCCAAATTTGCGAGTAATAAATCAATCTGCTCACTCATAAACACGCAAACGGTGACGGATCTCCGCAGGCTTTTTTCTTAAATACCCTGACCGACACCCGATGGACAGCGTTTTCCACCCAAAAGAACACTCACCTGTATCAAATCTGGCCCCAAGAGATGCAAGCGCAGCACACGACGATCCAGGGCCAGACGTAATGGCTGATGATCAAACCACGACAGGTCTCACTGGCCCCATCACGAGCCCCCTGCAACGAGTCATCACGAGCCCCCTGCAACGAGTCATCACGAGTCCTGCAGCCTGGGAATTTGCACCCGGGGGGTTCGGGTAACCGGCAGCACCATCACTCAGCCAGCCTTGGCTCCACTGTCTCGGGGGCTCCGACAAGAACCGGGCCATTTCCATCGTGATAATAAACACGATTACCGCCGGTTTTCTTGGCTGTGAAGAGAGCCTCATCTGCGTGCCGAAGCAACGCACCGACCACCGCCTGATCGCCAAAGTCACTGAGCCCGACACTGACTGTCAGACTCGTAACCTCAGTACCAAAGGTGTATCGTTCCGCTTGCAGATATCGACGCAATTCATTCATTCTTTTGGCCGCTTCACGGAGCGGCCCATGCAGAACGACCGAGAACTCACCGCCACCGAAACGCGCCACAGCAACGGCATTTTTCAGCCGTGAGCAGATCATTTCACAGAGTTGACGCAAAGCCAGATCACTGGCCTGTTGCCCATACTCATCACTGACCCTCTTCATGCGATCAACATCGATTAACGCGAGCACCAGTGACTTGCTACCTTCATGACTGCCACCACACAATTCCTCAAGCCTGATGTCGAACGCATGCCGATTCGGTAGACCGGTCAAACTATCAACTTTTTCATCGCTCATGTAAGAACGGATTTGCGCGGTTTGCTTCTGCAAACGATATTCGCAGGTATCCAGATGCGAGGATGCTTTGCGAACTCCCCTCAAAACTTGCTCCATCGCTATCACTGAGCGATGCTGCTGCACACTGCGTTGGCCTTCTTCTCCACCCACATCAGACTCAAACTTTTCAAGCAGATGCTGATACTCACTGACACTCCCAGCACACTGCCGCATCCACGTTCCCAAATCCTGCAACAACTGCAAGATCCGTTCACGGTCACCCTGGTTGAGACGAAAATCAGCTTGATGGGATTCATACCGCATTCGAGCCAGTCGAAACCCAATCCAAATCCCCAGCGCTAGCAGCGCAACACCAAAGATGCACGCGCCTGAGAGCAATAGTTGTTCGTTCACATCCGGCATCAACGCTCGCCTCTGCTCACATTGTATTTTGTCGCATTCACTGTTGTCGCGTTCACTGTTGTCATACTCACTGTTTTCGCGTTCACGATTGCCACCGCCTCTCCGGTCCCCAATATTCCCTACTGCTTCTAAGGGTGCAAAGCCCCTTCACCGGACGTGTCGACATGAACACCCGATGGCTCAGAGAGGTCCTCACCACGAGCGATCACGACCAACCCACTGTCAGTGACGGTAAATCCACGTGCTCGATCGAGCGCAGGATCAAAACCAATCTCTGTTTCGGGCGGAACATGGACATCTTTATCGATAATCACGCGTCGCAAGCGGCAGCGTCTGCCCACTTCGACTCCATCAAAAAGGATGCTGTCTTCGACCGTAGCGTAGCTATTGATTCTGACGTTTGGCCCAAGCACACTTCGAGCGACACTGCCTCCACTGACGATGGCTCCCTGGCAAACGATCGAATCGAGGGCTTCGCCGCGCCGATGATTTGATTTCCCCTCACTTCCAAATACAAACTTTGGCGGTGGCAACATCGGCTGAAACGCGCGCATTGGCCACTGTTGGTCATACAAATTCAGCAAAGGATCTACTCGAATCAAATCCATGGTCGCTTCGTAATAGGCGTCAATGGTTCCGACATCTCGCCAATAGGCGTCAACCTTCCGATTCTCATCCAGAAAGGGAAAGGCACAGACCTGATGTTCGCCAATCGCCCCAGGGATAATATTTTTTCCAAAATCATGCACGCTCTCTGCAAGGGTCGCATCGTTGCACAACTGTTCGTACAAAAATTCGGCGTTAAAGACATAAATCCCCATCGACGCAAGACAGACATCGGGATCTTCCGGCGTCCCGATCGGATCTTCGGGTTTTTCCTGAAAGCCAATCACACGGTGATCACCATCCGTTTGCATGACTCCAAACTGCCTGGCTTCGGAGCGATTGACACGGAGCGCGCCAATCGTACAGTCGGCACCCATCTTGCGATGAAAGTCGATCATGGGTTTGTAGTTCATTTTGTAGATATGATCACCGGCCAGCACCACAACGTCTTTTGGCTGCTCGCGCTCAATCGCATAGATATTCTGATAAACAGCATCGGCTGTGCCCTGGTACCAGTTATCAGTGAAACGTTGCTGGGGTGGAACAACATCAATGAACTCCCCTAGTTCTCGACAGAAATAACCCCGCCAAGCAAGATTGATATGACGATCGAGCGACTGGGCCTTGTACTGTGTTAAAACCAGCAATCGCCTCATGCCACTGTTGAGACAATTGCTCAACACAAAATCGACGATACGGTACAACCCACCGAAAGGTACGGCGGGCTTGGCTCGATCACGTGTCAACGGTTCTAATCTTGACCCTCTGCCACCAGCCAAAATCACCGTCAATGTATCCCGCATGCGTTGGTGCTCCCTGACGCCAGCTTTGTTGCGCCATTTGCAATTCGACGTAATGATCGAGCATGCAAGGGGCGTTCGATTTTTTTCAAGCCTAACAGATGGTGCAAACGCATGCGTGAGCAAATTACTGAGACTTGTCGCAACGCCTGTGAAACTGGGTAAAAGACCAAGTGGCGGGTTCGAATCACGGCCCCCTGCCATCAGCAAACCCCGCCCACAGCGGGCACTTTCAGCAAGGGCCCCGAAAGAAATGTACAAGCAACTGGACAGCTTTGTAATAATTGTTGAGTTTGAGGTTAGTGAAGAAGTCCCGGAATTGACGCCAGTACGAGGCTCGCAAGTACCAGCCTCTTCGGCACCAGGCTCTTCAGAACCACGTTCTTGACTACCAGACTCCTGAGTAACAGGCTCTTGAGCACACGCTATTGAGCACCACGCTCTTGAGCACCACGCTCTTGAGCACCACGCTCTTGAGCACCACGCTCTTGAGCACCACGCTCTTGAGCACCACGCTCTTGAGTACCACGCTCTTGAGCAACAGGCTCTTGAGTAACAGGCTCTTGAGTAACAGGCTCTTGAGCACCAGGCGTTTGAGTACCAGCATCTTCGGCCAACCATCACAAGATTTGCAGATCACACGTCTGCTCGCTGAGCCCCCCGAATCAATACTACGGAGTTACAGGCATGACTAAGACGATCACCCACGTTGGCTTGGCACTTACCGCAATGATCACGGGTTCGCTCGTGACCACGCTGCTATTCCTGCTGCCCTACGGACTTCGCACTCCGGCCCAGGCACAGAATCGGAACACAGTGCCGGTGGGTGCACGGCCACCGATTGTCAACGCTGAGAATCTTCAGCATGCCCAGAATCTCTCCGACGCTTTCCACAATGTCGCAGAGGCTCTGCGTCCATGCGTGGTCAGCATCAGTACCAAACAGCTTGTGCTCGACCCCCGAGTGAATCGCGTCCCACCTCAATTGCGTTGGCAGTTTGGTCCCCGCGAACAAAAAGGCATGGGCAGTGGCGTCATCGTCCGTTCCGACGGCTACATCCTGACCAACAACCATGTGATCGAAGGAGCGGAGACGCTGACCGTGGAACTTTCCGATGGGCAAACGGTCTCGGGAACCATCATTGGGGCTGATCCTCAAACAGATCTGGCAGTCGTAAAAATCGATGCTCCCAACCTGCGTGCCGCCGCGTTCGGTGATTCCGATGCCACCCGGGTCGGCGACTGGGTTCTGGCCATCGGCAGTCCCTTTGGTCTGGATCAGACAGTGACCGCAGGCATCATCAGTGGCAAGAATCGTGTTCAAGCAATCATTGCGGACGGTAATGGATTCGAGGACTTCCTGCAAACTGATGCGGCAATCAACCCGGGCAATTCTGGCGGCCCCTTGGTTAACCTGCGAGGTGAGCTGATCGGAATCAACACAGCGATTTTGTCACAAAGTGGGGCAAGTGCGGGGATTGGTTTTGCGATTCCGGTTTCCATGGCACAGCCTGTTCTGCAATCCATCATTGAAACTGGTGAAGTTCGACGAGGATTTCTGGGGGCACAGGTTGTCGATGTCTCTCAGAAGCTAATGGAAACATATGACTTGCGTGTACGCAGTGGCGCTTTCGTGGCGACCGTGCTATCGGAGCAATCCGCAGATCGCGCGGGACTGAAAGTAGGTGACGTGGTCACCCGTATTGACGGCCGACTTTGCACTGGTGGAACCCAACTTCGCAACTACGTGGCCAGTCGGCCGCCCGGGTCGACCCTGAGGATGGAAATCAACCGAAACGGTCAGAACATGCAACTCCGGGTGCGCCTCGCAGAACGCACCGATGAAGCGATGGCGGGATTCCGAGCTGACCGAAATAATTTTGGCTCTGAACTGGTCCCGGTCACTCCCGAATCCCAACGACAATATGGCTATCGCGGTCTCCAAAGCGGCTTGATAGTCAGCAGTGTCGAGAAGGGAAGTATTGCCGAACAGGCCGACCTTGAGGTCGGCGATGTGATCGAATCGGTCGGCGGTCTGCGAATACGAACCGTCGACCAGTTGGCTGAGATCCTGATGGAAGCAAAACGCACCAGCAAGTCGGTCCGCATGATTGTTCGACGCGGCCGAGAACGCCTGACGCTGCTGATCCGCTAAATCGGAGCATCCGCTGGCAGGCAAATCTGCTTCCCAGCGGTTCAAACCGCCAGTCCAATGAACCCCTGAAACAATGGAGTGTTCGAATCTTGCCAAAGGCGGGTTCGCGGCAGATGGGGGTAACCGGGTTGGGACATTCAAAATCTGCGGAGGACGATGACTGTTGGGGAATGAATGACTTGCCGTTTTCGCCTGATTTCTGATTTTCACGAAAACGCGTGCCGCCCTCGGTTGTCGCAGGGCCGGATACCGTTACATTCGGGGCATGTCCACCACTGCCAAAACACTACCGACCATCCGTCAACTGCCTCCCAATCTGATCAACCAGATCGCTGCTGGCGAAGTCATTGAACGCCCAGCATCCGTGGTGAAGGAATTACTCGAAAACAGCATCGATGCGGGGGCGCGTCGGATTGAGGTCACCATCGCTGGTGGTGGCAGTGAACTGATCCGCATCAGCGATGACGGTTGCGGCATGGCAGCTGAGCAATTGCCTTTGGCTGTGTCCAGTCACGCGACCAGCAAGCTTCCCGATGATGAATCCCTATTTCATGTCGCAACCCTTGGATTTCGTGGTGAGGCCATCGCCTCGATCGGTAGTGTCTCGCACCTGACGATCCGCAGTCGGACGGAATCCGAAGACAGCGGTTCTGAATTGTCGGTCCGCGGTGGCGTGATCGAATCTCCAGTACCCTGCGGTTGCCCAACGGGAACCGTAATGGAAGTCCGAAACCTGTTTTTCAACACGCCGGTGCGGCACCGATTTCTAAAAACGGCTCAAACCGAACGCGGCCACATTATTGAGGCGTTTACGAGGCTTGCTCTTGCCAACCCACACATTCACTTTGTACTCACCAACAATGACAAACAAGTCTACGACCTGCCGGTCACGGAGCGTTGGGCGGCGAGGATTGAAGCTTTCTTCGGCGCGGAAGTCTCCGAATCGCTGATCGCGATCAACAGTGATGATGGGCAAATCAAAATCAGTGGCTACGCATGCGATCCATCCGTCAGCCGTGGCAACAATCGCATGCAGTATCTCTTTCTCAATGGAAGACACATCCGCGACCGGGCCTTGCAGCATGCCTTGAGTGAGTCCTACCGCGGCATGTTGATGGTCGGTCGTCATCCTGTGTGCTTTCTACGCATGGACATGCCTGCGGACATGATTGATGTCAACGTTCACCCGTCCAAACTTGAAGTACGCTTCACTGATGGGGGACGAGTCTACAGTCGCTTGCTGCAATCCCTTCGGCACCAATTCCTGACAACCAACCTGACCCAACGTGTTGGACCGCCCGAACCAGTTCAGAACGACAGCGAACTGAGAAAACAACCCACAAGTGAACTCGGACTTCCTGTTTCTGTTGAACAGCAACAACGGCAGGCCGTGATTGACTGGGCTCGCACAGGCCAATCTGACAACAGCACGGCAAATCGCGATCTGCAGATCGGTGGTCCGCCCGCGTTCCAGCCGTTCCCGGGAAACCATTCCATTCTCAACCCGGCAGGCTCGAACACTTCCGGCAACCCCAACCCCCAGGTGCAGCCCGACAACACCTCGACAGAACACGAACAGGCTCCGTGGGACCACTCCAACGCCGGGCAAGCTGACGCAACGACGGAAGACCCAACCAGTGATCAGCCGAGTGTCTGTTACCTTGGTTTCCAGGTTCACAACCGTTACCTCGTCACTCAGGACGAAACGGGAATGGTTGTGATTGATCAGCATGCCTTACACGAACGAGTCCTGTATGAGCGTGTCTGCGCGAAAGTACTGTCCGAAAACGCTTCTCTGGAATCTCAGCGGTTACTTGTACCGGAACCGGTATCACTGACTCCCGCCGAGCGGACAGCTGCTCTCGAGGTCAAAGAGACTCTGGCACGAATTGGAATTGAAATTGATGAATTTGGTGGTGAAACTATCTTGATTCACTCCTATCCAGCGATGCTGCCCCGGACATCACCGGGCGACATGCTACGGACGTTACTTGAATCGGTCATTTCAGCTGGCAAACAACCAGACCCCAAGGATTTGCTCAATCACCTGCTTTCGACCATTGCGTGCAAAGCTGCGGTCAAGGCTGGTGACCCGCTGACCTCGCAGGAAATCACCAGCCTGCTGGAACAGAAGGATCTGTACCATGAGACCCACCACTGCCCCCACGGTCGGCCGACCGCTTTATTCTTTAGCCGTGATGAACTCGATCGTATGTTCGGACGCCTCGGCCCGCGTTCAAGAGGTTAGCACCAGCAACGAACCCCGGCGATCATCCGCGTTGCCTTTCATGCAGACATTCTGACTGCATTGGGACATTCTGACTGTTCCGCTGCCACGACGACTCTCGCTATCTTTCCTTGGGGCAACGGAGCCGCAGATCAACGGGTCGGCCCCTGTGGCCTCTCAAAGAGCGGTCCGATTCGCATCGCGTCCCATACCGTGATATTCTGAGCGTCAGTTTTTGAGTTTCGCAGTATTCTGCGGGTGATTTCGCAGTATTCTGCGGGTGATACCGAGGCATCCATCGGTTGCCCCGAAGCTCTCTGTTCCTTGTGCACTGTTTCCATTCTCCTACGCTTCAGAACATTTCATGCAGCAAGCAATTTCCATCCCCACCCTTTGCGCAGTCCTCGCCATCAGTGTCCTCACTTCACGTCATGCGACTGGGCAACATGACCCCGGTCGCGATGCCATGAAATTACTGGTGCAAGACAAGTTCGAAGCGGCGAAGGCACGCCTTGCCAAGCCGCCGAAATCCCAGAACAGCCCGATTGATGAAGCGGAACGCAATTTTGTACTCGCAATTCTCAACTGCAAGCAGGGGAACCCAAGCGAAGCAATCAGCCATCTCAAAGAGGCTGTCTCGCTCGGTCTGCCCGTGGAACGCATTCTAGCGGGCCCTCGAGATCTATTCGAACCTCTGCAGAAAGATACAGCCTATGCGGACTGGCTCTCCCAACAGGAGACCCCACTGCTGCACGGTCCCATGTTGACGGCAGTCACGGACACAACCGCCCAGATTTGGATTCGCACCTCCAAACCAATCGCAGTCAGCCTATCGGTACAAGAGCTAAGCAAGACGCAACCGCCGCGGGTGTTCGCCACGAAGACATCTGCCAAGGATGATTACACGGGTGTCATTGACTTGCAAGATTTGAAGCCTGACACCAAGTATCAGTATTCATTATCGATCAGTAGCCAACGCCAGACCCAACCCTTGAGTTTCCGTACGATGCCCCAAGCTGGTCAACCTGCAAAATTCGCAGTGGGTTTTGGCGGTGGTGCCGGGTACACACCCCAATTCAACCACATGTGGAGCACGCTGGCAAAACAGGCACCCGCTGCGTTCCTGATGATGGGTGACAATGTCTACATTGATGACCCCACGCATGCCATGACTCAGCGTTACTGCTACTACCGACGACAATCCGAGCCGTTGTGGAAGTCATTCATTGCCTCCACGGCGATGTACTCGATCTATGACGACCATGACTTTGGTGTCAACGATTGTATTCCTGGCCCGGAGATTGATGAACCGGCTTGGAAGCGGCCCGTTTGGCAAGTGTTCAAACAGAACTGGAACAACCCTGGTTTTGGTGGCGGAGAGAAACAGCCAGGTTGTTGGTATGACTTTCAAATTGCAGACGTTCACTTCATCATGCTTGACGGCAGGTATTACCGCGACAAAAAAGGCGGCAGCATGCTCGGTCCAGTCCAAAAAGCATGGCTCTTGAAAACCCTGAAAAATTCGACAGCGACTTTCAAAATACTGGCTTCACCCGTTCCCTGGTCTCCCGGCGTCAAGCCCGGAAGCAAAGACACATGGGACGGATTTGACGACGAACGCAATCAAATTTTCTCCTACGTTCACGCCAACCGGATCGATGGCGTCGTCCTGCTCGCTGCTGACCGGCATCGCTCTGATTTACGCCGAATCCCCCGCAAAGACGGATACGCTTTCAGTGAAGTGATGAGTTCGCGTTTGACAAATGTCCACACCCATAAGCTGGTTCAGAATGCCCAGGGTTCTGAGTTCATTATCGGTTACAACGAAAAATGTTCGTTCGGTCTACTCGACTTTGACACCACCACCAGTGATCCCACCATCAAATACACGATTGTCAATATCGACGGCGAAGAGGTTGGCGACGCCGTTCTGAAACTCAGTCAGATGCAAAACCGCTAACACCACATTAGGTCACCCGGATCCAATGGCACCTGAGCAACATGCATCAAACGTAAAACACGGTTGATTTTCGTTTGCACAGCCACCTCCTTTTTTTCAGATTCCCCCTCTACCGTTGGCAGGATCACTGATCATGTTTCAAATTCATCGCCTGCTCGCCTTTGGTTTTCTGCTGGGCGTGATACCGTGGATTGGTTCTTCGGCCTTGGGCCAAGAACCACCTGTGTTGCGAGCAGGCTCGGCAATCGCCGACATCACTCCGCCACTGGGTGAGTTGGTCGTGGGTGGATTCGTTCCTTTCCCAGCCAACGAGATCCATGACCCACTGCACGCGCGCTGTCTCGTTCTGGACGATGGCAGCACCCGTATTGCAATCGTCATTTGTGACAACCTTGGTATCAGTCGTGCTGTCTACGACGAAGCAAGAGCGGTGATTGCCACGAATTCAAAAATTCCGGCCAACCAGATTCTGATGGCGGCCACACACACACACTCCGCGACCCGGGCTCACTCGCCCAAGTACCGCCCCAAGGTTGTTTCAGGCATTGCCTCTGCTGTCGATACAGCCATCAAGAATCTGACACCGGCAAAAATTGGCTGGGGTGGTATCAGTGAGCCATCGGAGGTTTTCAATCGACGCTGGCATATCAACAAACCTGAATTCTCTCGCAACCCATTCGGTGGTGTCGACACGGTAAGAATGAACCCACCACGCGGCAATCCTGCACTGATCAAACCCGCCGGTCCCATCGATCCGGAAGTTTCCTTTCTGTCAGTTCAAAGCACGAACGGAAAACCGCTCGCCCTGCTGGCAAATTATTCACTTCACTACGTGGGCGGTGTCAACAAGGGTGACGTCTCAGCCGATTATTTTGGAATCTTCTCCCAACAAATCAGCAAACTGCTGGGGGCCGAATCGTCCCAGCCTCAATTTGTCGGGATGATGAGCAATGGAACCAGTGGCGATATCAACAACATCAACTTTCGTGAGGGAAATCCTCGTCGCTATGACCGTTACGAAAAGATGACCGAAGTAGCCAATAAGATTGCGAATCGAGTGAACGAAGCACACAAAGCCTTACGATTCAGATCCCACGTCAAAATTGACTCAATCACACGTGACCTGAAACTCACCATGCGCAAGCCTGACCCCAAAATCAAAGACTGGTTTCGCAAAGTGATGGCCAAACCCGAAGATGCCGAGAAGTTTCATCGCTATGAGCGAACGTACGCCGGACGCGTACAGAAACTCGAAGATGGCCCGGATGAAATCTTAATACCTCTGCAGGTCGTGCGCATTGGAGATCTTGCGATCGCGGCCATTCCCTTTGAAACGTTCGCCGAAATTGGATTGAAAATCAAGGACAAATCGCCTTTCGCCGATACCTTTACCATTGAACTGGCAAACGACTCACGTGGCTATTTACCAACGCCGCGGCAGCATCAACTTGGCGGATACGAAACCTGGATGGGGACCAATCGGGTGCAACTCGATGCTTCCGATCTGATCACCGATACGATCCTGGACATGATGCAGCAGTTGCATGGGAACTGAACTACCGCTGCACTGGGACTTCCAACGGATATACCCCGACACCGACAACCAACCTGCATTCCCAGTCAGGCAGACCCAATCACGAAAATTCACCCCACCACCCGACAAGCAATCCATTTATACTCTTGAGCCTGCGTTGGCATTTGATTTCAACTCAAAGCAGACCCGACCAGGACTTCAGCACCCCGCACATTTTTCCAGCAAGCATTGAGACGAGGATACATCCAGATGATTACACGCAGAGACATGCTACTGGCCAGCGGCGGCATCATGATTGCGGGTGGCACGCTCACGTCATCCACGGCAGTTGCCGACGAAGCAAAGGAATTATTTTTCCACTCCACGACCCCCAATAACGCTGAGCCAAAACTGGACGATTTGGTTAAATCGTGGATCACGCCCACCAAACATTTCTATGTGCGAAGCCATGCGCCGAACCCGGTCATCGATCCCAAAGACTTTCAATTGAAAGTCGAGGGAATGGTAAACCGGCCTTCGTCGCTATCCCTCAAAAGCCTGGAACGCTTCAAGACCCGTTCCACCACAGCAACCCTCACTTGCGCGGGCAACAGGAGGTCGGAATACAACGCAGAGGGCAAAGTGGGTGGTGTTCAATGGCAATCGGGAGCCATCGGCAATGCAACGTGGCAGGGTGTGGCTCTTGCCGATGTCCTGAAAGAGGCCGAACTCACACCCGATGCGAAACATGTCTGGTTCGAAGGGCTGGACGAAATCGAAAAAGGTGGCGGGATCATTCCTTTCGGTGGCTCGATACCAATCGCCAAAGCCATGATTGCATCAGGAGCCGGGGCCCCCCTGCTAGCCAACAGCATGAACGGTGCTGCACTGACGCCCGACCACGGGTTTCCGCTGCGAACGCTCGTCCCCGGTTACATCGGTGCCCGCAGCGTGAAGTGGCTTGGACGAATCGTGGTGAGTGACCGACCGTCACCGAATCACTACGTGGCAACCGCTTACAAAATCGTCAAAAAGACAGATCCCATTGACTGGACAGAGTCCGGTCCGATCTATCGCTATCCCATCAACGCTGCCATCTGCACACCCAATGCAAACACCAACACAAAGCTGTCGACGGGCGAAATCGACTTGAGTGGCTATGTCCTACCCACAGGTCGCCCCGGATCAACCGTAAAAAAAGTACTCGTGTCAGCCGATCAGGGAAAACGCTGGACCGAGGCCACCATGGTCGGCAAGGACAATGAATTCTGCTGGCAACTATGGAATGCCAAAGTCAAGGTGACCGCTGGGACCAAGCGATTGATCGTACGGGCACTCGACACCTCAGGAGGCTTCATGCCTTACCGTGTGCCTTGGAACGCCAAAGGCTATCTGCAGAACTCGTGGTACCAACTGCCAGTTCAAGTGAACTGACCTGCGACCACGTCTGGACTCCAGTTGTCACACGACCAGTGTGCTGTGTGTTCTGTGCGATGTGCACCCGTCGCACTTTGTCGCGCGGTATCACGTTTTGTCACGTGTTGTCACGTGTTGTCACGCTGCGACTCAGGATTCCTGATCATTCTCAGTGACCCCGAGCCAGCGGGCACACGGCACGAGCGTCAGTCCTTGGATCAGCACCGAGGCGAGGACAATGAAGAAAATGACATCGAACACTTCCTCAGCTCCGGGGATGCCATAGGACATTGGAAAAGTGGCGAGCACGATCGGTACGGATCCGCGCAGTCCAACCCAGGAGACGTAAGCGATTTCCCTGCGTGGAGTTCGAAATGGCAATAAACACGCCATGACACTCAAGGGTCTGGCGACCAACATCAAGAACAGGGCTAGCGCGACAGCGACCCCGGCAACCGAGATCAACCGGGAAGGAACCACCAACAGCCCCAGAACAATGAACATTCCGAGTTGCGCAAGCCAACTCAGTGCATCATGAAACCTGAGAACCCCATCGTGATGACGCACAATACGATTCCCGAGGGTGACACCGCAGACATAAATCGCAAGAAAACCATTGCCTCCAATCAAATTGGAGAAACCAAAGGTCATCAAGCCAATTGACAGCACAAGAATGGGATGCAAGCCCGAAGCTGACAGATGCAGCCGATTCACAACCCAGGTGCCACACCACCCCATCGCAAAGCCAGTCAGCGCACCGGCTACCAATTCCACAACCAGATTCAAACCGACGCTGGTGAGGGACGCCTGATTGGAAGCCATCACGCCGAGGATGGCCATGGTCATCAAGACGGCAACCGGATCATTGCTGCCTGACTCAAACTCCAACAGGTGCCGAATCCGCGCCGTGGGCTTGACCGCACTGGTTCGAAAAACGGAAAAGACGGCTGCCGCGTCTGTCGATGAGACAATCGCAGCCAGCAGCAGGGCCTCCGACCAACTCAGCCCGGCTTCCCCGATGTCAAACGTGGAATAGGTCCCCAACATGAACCACGCAAACGCCCCCATGGAGAGCGTTGTGATCAGCACTCCCAGCGTCGACAGCGCCAGTCCGGGTGCTAACACGCTGCGGACCGAAGACCACTGGGTATCAAGGCCTCCTGCAAACAGGATGATCAGTAATGCGACTGTTCCCGTTGCCTGAGCCACCTGCGGCGAATCGAACGAGATTCGGCCAATTCCCTCATCCCCAGCGAGCATGCCGATCACAAGAAAAACCAACAGTGTTGGAATCCCGACCCAATCTGAAAGTTTGCTGGTGACGACCCCAGCAAACAACAGAATTCCGCCAATCAGCACGAGTGTTTCGATTGGTAACATGCAGCCAACAACTCCACCGTGAACACGACCTCCCCTGGGAAGCATCAATCCAGAATGCCCCGCTCAGTATGCCCCCCCGCGGCCACATGCCCCCCCGCGAGCCACAACATGATGCCTGAAGCCATTCATGGCAAGGACAATCATTGCTGCCGCCGCACTCCCTCGGCAAGACCACTGATCATGCCCCAAGCTGAATTTCGAGTTCGTGGTGATAAATCAGCAAGCGTGACCAACACAAAACAAACGAGGGTCACGCACTCTTTTGAGATCGGCGACCGTTTCAAAATCGCCATCCAGGGCAGCGATTCAATTGGATTTGGTGTCTGTTTTTACTTTGCTTTCACCAGACTTCTTCTGCTTCCCAAGCTGATTCCCTGCTCGACGCAGACTGGCCGGAGCCTGTTCAACATTCTCTGCAACATCAAACCACAAATCCTGCATGGCCTTCAAAACCTTGGGACGGCTTTTTGCCAGATCATTCAATTCGGAGCGATCAACCGACAGATCGTACAGTTCCCATGGACGTCCTTTCACTCTGACGGCTTTCATATCACCTTGGCGAATGGCGCGGTTATTTGAAAATTGAAAGTACAACCACGGATGAGGATCACGCACCCCTCCGGCAAAGATGGGAGCGAGAGAACGCCCCTGCAACGGCGTGATCTCGCGACCGGCGTACGACGCCGGGTAATCAGCATCCGCAAGCTCGACGCAGGTAGCCATGAAATCAATCAAGTGTGCAGGCTGGTCAGTCACACTGCCCGCTTTGGTTTCCAGTCCCGACCACGAAACAATCATGGGTGATGCAATGCCGCCTTCATGCTGATTTTGCTTGTACCATCGAAACGGAGTGTTCCCCACGTGTGCCCAGCCAACGTCATAGGTCCAATACGATTTCGGGTCCCAAGGTCGATACTCCTTTCCTCGAGTCCGTTCAAAAGGGCACGCTCCGTTGTCACTACAAAACATGACAATTGTATTTTCAGAAAGCTCTAAGTCAGCGAGCCGTTTCAAAAGCCTCCCAATGTTCTGATCCAGGCAATCGACCATCCCGGCATACGCAGCCATGCGTTCTGATTCCCAATGGCGTTTTTCATCTGACAATGATTCCCAGGCAGAGACACCTTCAGGCCGGGGAGAAAGTTTTGTCCCCGCTGGCAAAACGCCAAGCTTTTGCTGCTTGTTATAACGTCGCTCTCTGATTTGATCCCAACCGCCGTCATAGCGTCCCTCGTACTTCCGAAAATCTGCTTCCTTGACATGCAACGGGTAATGCGGTGCGTTGTATGCCAGGTACAACAGAAAAGGTTTCTCTTCCGCTTTGGCCTCATCGAGAAACTTCAACGCATGGTCCGTTTTCGCATCCGTCGTATAGAAACCTGTCTCTGGCACCGCAAACGGTTCACCGTTGAGCCGGAATGTATCATCGCCTGTAAAGAAATTGGTTGAACCACTGAGGTGGCCAAAATATCGGTCAAAACCACGATCGGTCGGCTGGCCCGCAAGATGCCATTTTCCCACCATCATCGTGTGATATCCCGCCGGCTTGACTGCTTCAGCCAACGTCACCCCCCGATTCATTTCCTGATTGCCCGCCTGAAACATGTACAAGCCTGTCAGCAAACAGATCCGCGAAGAATGGCATTTGGCGGTATTGTAAAACTGATTGAAACGCAAACCCCGACCTGCCAACTGATCAAGATTCGGAGTCTCGATCTCGGACCCGTAGCAACCCAAGTCAGAAAACCCCAAATCATCGGCCATGATCAGAACAATGTTCGGGCGTGAATCCGCAGCCGTTGCATCACAGGACACCGTGAACAAAGCAACCGCAACAAGAAAATAACGCATGGAAAACCAACTGATCCTGAGTAAATGAATCGTTCAGCACAGCGACTGAACATCGGGACAACAAACATCATTCCACACACTGACGTGGCTGAACATGGCATGGTTCTGTTTTCCACCACCGAAGATGATACACAACCACCGCAGTCAGAATGCCCCGCCAGTATACTTCGCCTTGAAAAGCAAATCGGCCCGCAAGCAAACAAATTCAACAGAAGGCAAGGGACTCAGCTTTACAAAGATCCATGAGCATGGCAAACGCCCAACACACACATTGAGCCTGGCATCGGGGGAACCAAACACTGCCTGACTC
>PKCN01000144.1 GCA_002862205.1 Planctomycetaceae bacterium
TTGAGGCTGGCATTCCGCTTTCGACTGCCAAGGCGAGTCAACTTGTCGGGTGGTTGATCACGTTTCGCAGCATCTGTCCTGTCAACACACGACGACAAGCCTCGGCCCCCTTGCGACGCATGTCAGCAAGACCTTCTTCGCAGTAAAAAGCTGAGTGCGGATTGATAATCAGGCGTTCGTGTGCCGGATGCTCAGGATCACGCCATGCGACCAGCAATGGGTTTTGGTTACTGGGTGGTTCCTCCGCTATCACATCGATCGCTGCTCCCGCCAAACGCCCATTTTTGATGGCTTCTGGGACGGCAGCGGTATCAACGACATCTCCCCGTGATGTGTTGACCAGATAACTTCCCATCGGCAACCAGTTGAGTGTTTCAGCATTAATCATGTGATGAGAATGCTCGTTCAGCGGGCAATGCAGACTCAGTACAAATGATTCACTCATCAGTTCCTGCAAAGATTCAACACGCGTGATCCCCACAGCCTTGTCATATCCATCAGGTTTGAACGGATCATAAAATCGAACATCCATTCCCATTGCCAATGCGCGGCGGGCCGTCGCAGTGCCAATACGCCCCAGTCCCACAATGCCAAAAACGCGTCCTCGTTGCCGGTAAAGGGGTGGGGCCACATGGTACATCCAGGGGTCCGGCTGTGAACGCATCCTGAGATTGTAGAAATTGATCCCTCGTGTCATGGCCAATGCCATGCCAATTGCGGAGTCTGCAACTTCTTCAGTACCGTAATCAGGTACGTTTGCGACAGGAATTCCACGCCGTCCTGCCAGAGCATGGTCAACATTATCAAATCCAACTCCACATCGGACGATCAACTTACAACACTGCAACCGCTGTATCGTTTCAGCAGACAGAGCCAAGTTGTGATAGAGCATGACTGCATCGGCGGAATCGATTTTGCCAATCAGTTCGCGTTCATGATACGCATCGCATGCCTCAACAGTAGCAACTCCCTTCAGCACCTCCCGCTCTATTTCCAATGAGTCGCTGATAAAATCAGTGATCACAACACGGTGTTTTTCGCTTGTCATTCCGAGTCATCTCCTTCGAGCTGTTATTGTTGTCCAAGTTGCCTCAATCACACAGTCGGCCCAACGGTCCAAGGCACGAACTCATGGTCGCCAAACCCTTGCATTTCACTACATGTTTTCTGTCCATTTGCGACGCGCAAAGCAAATTCAAAAAACTCGTCTCCAACTGACTGCAAATCCCGACCGTCAAGGATGCATCCTGCGTTCAAATCCATGTCTTCGCGCATGCGATCGTAAAGATTCGTGTTGGTTGCAATCTTGATCACTGGCGTTGGTTTGCATCCATAGCAGCTACCACGTCCGGTGGTGAACATGACAAGATTTGCCCCGCCAGCGACTTTCCCTGTCACACTGGCCGGATCAAATCCGGGTGAGTCCATCACGACGAGACCACGAGTTTCCATTTTCTCACCGTAATCAAAGACCGCTTCCAACGCCGTGCCACCGCTCTTGGAGACAGCACCAAGCGATTTTTCCGTGATGGTCGTTAGTCCCCCAGCCTTATTTCCAACCGATGGATTATTGTCGATTTGCCCACCGTATCGTCCTACGTATTCTTTCCACCATTGGATTCGATCCAACAGTTTCCTTGCCACCTCGGGAGATCGACTGCGTCCAACCAGCAGGTGCTCAGCACCGTAAAGTTCTGTTGTCTCAGAAATTACCGAGAGCCCACCGCAGGCGACAATCCGGTCGGAAACAACACCGACAGCAGGGTTGGCGGTCAAACCCGAGTAGCCATCACTTCCTCCACACTCCACCGCTAAACTCAGGTGCGATGCATCAGCAGTTTCCCGTTCACATTGATTGGCCCGGTCGAGTACATGTTCAAGCAAGGCATCCGCCTTTGCGATGGTTTGCCGTGTGCCACCTTCGGTTTGCATGGTCAACATGGGTATCCCACCGTCCCGCGTCAGTTGCGTTCCATCGGGAGCGTGCAGAGAAACGATACCGTGATGCTGCTGAAGATATCCCCCGGTTGTCTGCTCACAGCCGAGCCCGACCACCAAGCACCCTCCTACGTTGGGATGCTGGGCATAACCCGCCAGAACCCGACCCAGCATCTGATGCTTGAGACCGTTGTATTCCAGGGCGCAACCCGTGGTATGGGTCACAGCGAAGACACCATCTACATTGGGCCAACGTTCCATTCTCTCCTCTGTGAATCGTGCAACAACTCGATGGCAAACCGTCGCACTGCAGTTCACCGTGGAAACGACCGCAACATAATTACGTGTTCCAACGCGTCCATCTGGCCGACAAAAGCCCTCAAATGTCCGCGACAAACGCTCAGGTGCCTGCGGCGGATTGACCTTACTCAAATCGTCAGAAACGAGATGATGATCAGCTAAATTATGGGTATGAACATGATCTCCTGGACGGATCGCTGCTGTAACCAGACCGATCGGTTGACCATATTTCACGATGGAGTCACCGGCTTGAACCCCGGAGACAGCCATTTTGTGTCCTGCAGGAATCTCGGTGTTGGCCACCACCGTCTGCCCCCCAATTTCAACTGATTCACCGCGTTTCAGAGGTTTGGTAGCGACTGCGACATTATCCTCGGGGTCAAGTCTTACCAGTCCTGAGTTTGCTGTGACGTTGTTCATATTTGTTTCACTGTGCGTCATATTTTGGAGCCGAAAAACGGTCGAAACTGACTTCAAACGGGTTTATTTCTGGCAATGATCGTAAAAACTTCGAGCAAGGACGTCTTGCCCATGGTTCCTGACCTCAATGCTGGTGCTTATATTCCGAACATCGCAAATTTGTACGACGCGACCCAACAGCGAAGAATCATTCGATGAAGATCCACGAATATCAGGGCAAAGAGTTATTCCGCCAAGCTGGTGTGCCAGTCCTGGAGGGAATTGTAGCCACTACACCCGAGGAAGCCGTCGCTGCCTACGAGAAACTCGGAGGCGCCATTGCGGTGGTCAAATCACAAATTCACGCTGGTGGGCGTGGAAAAGGCACGGTGCTGGACAATCCAGACCAGCGAGGCGTGGTGGTTTGCAAGAGTGCCAGCGAGGTACAGGACGCGGCTGCTGGATTGCTGGGCAAAACGCTGGTGACGATCCAGACCGGGCCCGAAGGCAAAACCGTCAATCAGGTGTTTGTCGAAGCAGGCTGCGATATCGCACGCGAGCTCTATTTGGGCATTGTTCTGGATCGTGCCTCCTCAAGACCGGTCCTGATGGCCAGCACGGAGGGTGGCGTCGAGATTGAGAAAGTCGCGGAGGAAACACCCGAATTGATTTTCAAGGAACATTTTGATCCAGCGATTGGGCTGGAAGGCTTTCAGGTCCGAAAGCTCTGCAAAAAGCTGGGGATTTCGGGAGCAGCGGCAAAGGCAGCCGCCCGCTTCATGCCAGCCATTTGCCGGTTCTTTGTCGATTACGACTGCTCGCTCACAGAGATCAATCCGCTGGTGATTACAGGCGACGAACAGATGATCGCACTGGATGCGAAAGTCACCTTCGATGGCAATGCACTGTTCCGACACAAGAGTTTGTTGGAACTGCGGGACCTTTCTGAAGAAGAACCCAGCGAGGTTCGTGCCAGTGAATCCGGCCTCAGTTATGTCAAGCTGGAAGGCAACATTGGCTGTCTGGTCAATGGTGCCGGGCTGGCCATGTCGACCATGGACATCATCAAGTACCACGGTGGCCAACCCGCCAACTTTCTTGATGTGGGGGGAGGGGCAAACGCCGCTCAAGTCACAGAAGCGTTTCGCATTCTGCTCTCGGACCCCAACTGCAAAGGTGTGCTGGTCAATATCTTTGGAGGAATCGCCCGCTGTACAACCATCGCAGCCGCACTCATCGAGGCAAGCCAGACCGTCGGTTTCACCGTCCCACTGGTTGTACGCCTCGAAGGCACTGAAGTCGAAGAAGGCCGAAAAATGCTTGCTGACAGCGATGTCGACATCATTAGCGCCACAGACATCAACGATGCAGCCAAGAAGATCGTCGCAGCGGTTGGCTGATTCTGACCAGCGATCATTCTGATCACAGACAATCACAAAACACCCCGAATCAACTCCCATTTTTACAATACGATTCGAACATGAGCATTCTGGTTGACGGCAACACGAAAGTCATTTGTCAAGGCATTACCGGCAACGCAGGGACCTTTCATTCCCTCGGATGCAAAGAGTATGGAACCCAAATGGTCGGCGGCGTGACACCCGGTAAAGGTGGTCAAGACGTTGAAGGCATCCCGGTGTTCGATACTGTGGAAGAAGCGGTCGACCAGACGGGCGCCGATGCCACCATGATCTTTGTCCCTCCTCCGTTCACCGCAGATGCAATCCTTGAAGCGGTTGACGCTGGAATCAAAGTCATTGCTGCGATCACTGAGGGGGTTCCGGTACTGGATATGGTACGTGTCTACGAGAAAGTGCGAGCCAGTGGTTCGGTACTGATCGGTCCAAACTGCCCCGGTCTGATTACACCGGGCGGCTGCAAAATCGGGATCATGCCCGGTTACATCCACAATCCCGGCAAGGTCGGTGTCATGAGCCGAAGTGGCACTCTGACTTACGAGGCGGTCTGGCAAACGAGCAACCTTGGGCTTGGCCAAAGCACCTGCGTAGGACTTGGTGGTGACCCAATCGTCGGTACCAGTTTTATCGACCTGCTTGCCCGCTATCAGGAAGACCCACAAACCGAAGCCATTCTCATGATTGGTGAAATCGGTGGGTCAGCCGAAGAGGAAGCCGCAGCATTTGCAAAAGCAAATGTGACCAAACCCGTTGCTGCTTTCATCGCAGGTCGAACTGCTCCTCCCGGTAAACGCATGGGGCATGCTGGTGCCATTATCAGTGGTGGCAAAGGCACAGCCGAAGAGAAAGTCGCTGCACTGGAAGACGCCGGCATTGTCGTGGCGCCAACGCCCGCAGACATGGGCGACGCCGTTGTTAAAGCCATGGGCAAGCAGTGATGCCCGCCAAAGCCGAACTCACGTAATACGATGGCTTCGGTGGTCCGATTCCTTCAGGAATCACGTGATTGCAAACGCGCTCAATGACTTGCAAAGGCGATGCGCTGCTCCTCGTCAACTTCGCTCGATCACGCACACACGACGAACTCCCGAAAAGTTGCCAAGCCGGCGAAAACCACTCGACGGACAACCAAGTCTCGGCGTCGCTCTGGTCGCTGGATTTCCCTGGTCGCTGCCGCTCTCTGGGACCTCTGCATCATCGCATGGCGATGCACGCGTAGAAGGCCATCAGAACACCACGTGAAGTCCATAACACTGTCCTGATCCAATTGCTGGAGACCAGTCGACGATAAGTCGACTCATCGAACCCATTGAGCAACTGATTGTGGCAGGGGATCTGCAGCAACACAGTGGACAGCCAGATGAGTGCGATCAGAACAAGTCCGACAATCGCAGCCCAACGTGGAAAGCTGTCTGGGGCAGAGACAAGCAACAGAACAGCGGTCGCCAACTCAAACAGCATTGGCACCCCAACAATGGGTGTGATCAGCCGATTGTGGTCTGCCTCGTACTGCTGAAACTGCTCAACGCCCACTCGATCGAACATATTGTAATGCACGATCTGGACCATCCAAATCAGCCCGACCATGTACCAAGTAGCGATCAGGTTAACAATGAAGAAAGTTGATCCATTCATTCCATCGACTCAAGTCGCTCAAAGCCAAGACTGTACTGCAAGAAATTGGCCAGCTCATTGAAACGGAACCTGTAGCCGGATTCGAGCAGTTTGCCAGGCTTCACCCTCGTACTGGAGAGCAACAAAGCATCAGCCATCTCACCCATGGCAGCCCGCAACACGAAAGCGGGGGCGGGAAATATCGCCGGCCGACCGATCACGCGGCCCAAGGTTTTTACAAAGCCCGCATTGGTAATCGGCTCGCTGGACACAAAATTCACTGGTCCGGATAGCGAAGGCTCCGCAATCGTGTGGTAGATCGCTCCCAGAACATCGTCCAACGCAATCCAACTCCACCACTGCTTTCCATTTCCAAGTGCGCCACCAGCAAACTTGGCCGGCAGCAGCATTTTCTGCAACGCTCCGCCTTGGGGTGACAACACTAATCCGAATCTCGCATTAACAACACGAATTCCGGCGTCGATTGCGGGTTGGCAAGCTGCTTCCCACTCACGAGAAACATCCGCAAGAAAGTCATCGCCCGCTGGCGAGGACTCGTCAAAAATCTCATCCCCTCGACTCCCATAAAAACCGATTGCCGAGGCGCTGACCAGCACCTTGGGCTTGCGGTCCAACTTTGCCAACGATTCACAAAGCGAACGAGTCTTATCGACACGACTGTCCCTGATCTCGCGTTTGTTCTCTGCACTCCAACGCCCACCTGCAATGGGCTTACCGGCAAGATGAACAACCACATCAACATCTGACAATTTTCCAGCTTCGCCTGACCAGGCTGCGATCGCATTGGATTTGGAGTCCGGCGCGCTGTTTGTTTTTCGAACAATAGGAACCGCTTCGTGTCCCAGCAGAGTCAGCATTGAACTGAGCTGCCTCCCGACCAACCCCGTGCTACCTGAAATCGCGATTCGCTTCTTCGACATGGGGTGATCAGTCTGCAACCTCAGATCATCACGAGTCACACGGTGCCTGTATGCGAACATCGCCTCGATTTTTTTCAAAGCAGCTCCACTACCCAGCAGATTTCCCAACGCTCCCAACGGCACAGTGAAGTCAATTTCATCCGTCAGCGTAGAATGCTCATCAAGTGCTTTGAAGTGATGACGATGGTTCCAAGCCGCGAACGGCCCAGAGAGTTGTGTGTCAGCGAACAAATGCGGAGGCTCATAAACAGTGTGCTTTGCGACCCAGCGAATTGGCACCCCAAACAGGGAGGTTTTCAGGACCACCCTACTGCCAACCGCGAGACTGTGATCAGTGCTCTCAATCTCGACAGACTCCCATGGAGGCACCAGTCTTTGCAACGCTCCGGGACGTTCGTGGTACGCAAAGGCATCTTCCACCGAGACCGGAAGTGGGGAGGATGCTACATATTTCATGGTTTGTCTCTTGCTTTTGAATCGCTGCGAATCCATTCCTGCTGACAGTCAGCACTGTTGGCTGAGGTCAAGCTGATCCACTTGAAAATCACTGATTCCAATGCCCGAAGCGATTTTTCTTCTCCGCAGGTGGGCCCGGTTTTTTGGCATCAAGCGTCGAAATCCCCTCGCTGTACAGCATTTCACCGCTGTAGCCATCATGAAAGGTGACGACGACTTGGGGCTCATCATAGGCTACGAATTGATAACCGGCTCCCGCCGGACGTCCCGCTTTTACGATGTTATTGACGGAGATGACCGAATACACCGTATGTCTCTGTCGCAAATAATGCACATTATCAGGATACCCACCCAGCCATTTGATTTTGATGGTTCGTCCTTCGCTATCAAACCAGCCTCCCAACGGAGGCAAGCCCGCCGTGCCGATGGGGTGATTGGCAGAGTTCACCGGTGACACCAGAAACTCCCAAACATTGTCGGTAATCTGCGCAGCCACAGGATGATGCACATCACCGGTGAGCAACAACACAGGCTTATCAAGTTTGTCCAGCATCTCTGTCAACTCTTCACGCTCATGCACATAACCACAATAACCATCCCCTTTTGATTCCGTACTCTCGCCTCGCATGTGGTAGGCACTGTGATAGATGAACCATGGGTCAGGCGAGACCACGAACAAAAATTCGGCAGGACTTCTGGTCACCGTTTCGATGAACCATTTTTTCTGCGTTTCACCCAGGACATGTCGATCCTTATCATTGGCATGAGCAACGCCTTTGAACTTGCTTCTTTGACCTCTTGTATCGAGAAACAGAAAGTGGCAATTCCCGACAACTTTGTCGAAGTAATGGTGAGTTCCGATACTGTAAGGAGCCGGTCCTGAAGCTTTTGCAGGCGGTTCGATTTGCAGGTGCGTCGCATCAATCACCCGCTTCACCCGATAAACCCCAACATTGTTACCACCGCGAGTTGAGCGAGAGGGTTTGGCAGCACCCTTGTAAAAAGGGCCCACGTGCAGCGTACTTACCTGCCGCAGATCCAAGGTTGTAAAATCAGCCTCGGGGTCATGCAGAACATCTGTGTCCTTCACCAGATTTGCTTTGCCGAACTGCACCGCAGCTCGCTGCTCGCGATCACCATTGGCCCAATCAGCGTAATACTGCCAGACGCGTACGGCCGGATCTCGCACAAGGTAGTTGCCATCCCCAAGCCCCACCTCACCACTGCCGTCAATGTTGTCGGTGACTTCGTGATCGTTGTACATCGTCAGCATTGGCACATAACGCAATAAACGATTCAGTGAGCGACCACGGTCCAGATAGAGTTTGTAATTATTTTCTATTCCAGCGGCTGACCCATCAAGGGTTTCCTCATAACTGTAGTCACCGTTAACGATGTGAAACGAAATACGATTTCGATGCTTTTCCCAAATCGTGTTGAAGGCAGGTGGGTTGGGATAAATCCCATAAGTTTTCCCGGGTGAGCGCTGTCGCTGGCAAGCACCAATCGAGAAACTGAAATTGAACTTTCCTTCGGGATTGAATTGATGCTGGTAACTGCCCTTGGCCGGTAAAGTACGGAAGGTAGGCCACGGATCTTTGAATTCCGCTCGCAGGTCAATGATCTCGCCTGCGACTCGAATGGCATAAGCGTATTCCGTATTGGGGAGCAGATCGCGGACTTCGACGAACCCAGTAAAATCCTCTGACGGCACTGTTCGCCCCCGATGCACATCCGCATCAGCGAAGGGTGGCCGATTGGGGCGAATCAAAACATCAAAATCAACTTCTGAGTCCGCACGCAGCCAGATTCGCACCGATTTCTTCGTGATATCGCCAAGGACCGGGCCGTGAGTCACCGCAGTGCTCTGGCGGGGAACGACGTGATTGGCGACCGGATCAGGCCAACTCAGATCCTGCGACCTGGCCACAGTGGGCAAAAACAGTAAACCAAACAAAATCAGTTTCATCTTCATCAAAACATCCATCCTCAGAAACCGTAATTCATTCACATTCTGAACCAGAGAACACTCAACGATCAGTGCCGCGGCAACGCTACCTTATCAGGTCAGTATGCACCTCGCTGGATTCAGCCTCGAACCCAAAGCCCTTTCTGACAGCGTGCTCAAGCAATGAGATTTCAACTACTCGACTACCAGTGACGAGCCCTGGAAGCAATGAAAGCAGAAGAGGAGGAAGGCAGCGTAGGAAACGCTACAGTCAGCAGTCAGCAGTCAGCAGTCAGCAGTCAGCACGGCAACAACGGATGCGATGCGTGAGTTCCGCCAAATCCGAGACAGCCCAACAACCAATTTCATCCAAAAGCGGAATGACTAGACGTCGAGAATCGCCTCGATTGGCTTTCCTTCACTACGTTTCATGGGACGTCCAATGGGTGTCTCCAGTTCCTCTTCATAATCGACACCCAACGCAGTCAAAATGGTTGCATGCAGATCACCCACCGTTACTGGATCGACAACATCAGCGATTGGCTTATCCGAATCAAGTTTTGGATTTTCAGCGGTCTCACCATAGACCGCGGCCCTACGGATGCCACAGCCAGCCAAGAGAACAGAAAACCCATGCGGCCAATGATCACGTCCCTCAGCGGGATTGATCGCGGGTGTACGCCCGAATTCTCCACCGCACACAACGAGTGTTGAATCGAGAAGGTCACGCTCCTCAAGACGCTTCAAGAGTGCAGCCAAAGCAGGGTCAAGGTTTTCGCAGGCAGCTGCCTGCAACGAGTGATTCGTGATGTGGGAGTCCCAACCACCAAGCGACACCTCCACGCAGCGTGCCCCGACTTCAATCAGGCGTGAGGCAGCCAACACGCCACGACCGAACGCACTGTCACCAAAAGCTTCCAGTACCTCTTTCGGCTCAGATGACACCTCAAACGCGTCCAACTGCTGACTGGACATCATTCGCAACGCACCTTCTGTAACGGTGCGATGAAGTGTTCTTGTTGTTTCCAACTGCCGCAGTCGTCCTCTTTGAAATTCACTCTCTACAACATCGTATAGATCGGCTACCCGTTGTTCGAAACGAGACTCGGGAACGGATCGACGTATATCAGGAACGGGTTGAGCAGGATCGTATATTTTGAACGCATCGTACCCCGCCCCCAGATAACCGCCACGTCCCGGAAAGCCATTTGGAACAATTGAAATGTGTCGGGGAATATCGGCTCCGCCCTGATCGGCATGACACAGCACGGCGCCAACAGACGGATGTTTCAACGTAGGATCAGGCCGATAGCCAGTCTTGATATTGTAAACCGCACGTTCGTGGTCGCCCTCTTTGCTGGTGACACTTCGAATCAGCGAAGCCAGATGCATCTGCTCAGCAGTCTGCGGCAGCAACTCAGAAATCTGCATTCCTTTGACGGAAGTTTTTATCGCTGAAGCATCTCCACCATAAATCCCACCGGGATGCGGATCGAACGTTTCAAGTTGACTGGGACCGCCTTGCAGCCACAACAGGATGACACTTTTTGGCCTCGCTGAATCAGTCACTCCCTGCTCATCGGCCCACGCCAATCGTCGAGCGATGGCGGACATCATCACACCTGCCCCCCCAGCGCCGAGCAGTGTTCGCCGCGAAAAGTGCACCTGATGATCGCAGAGATGATCGTAACGGGGGTTTTCCGTAAAGGACATTGGGATCGCCTGAGCCTTTCTGAAAATTTGAGTCTTCCTGGAAATCTGAGCCTTGCTGAAAATTTGTGCCTTGCTGAGCATCAATGATTCCACGCAAGTTCGCTGCTGTTCAGCAGGACCCAAAAAAGATCCTCAATCGCCTCGTCTGTATTTTCCGAACAATCAATCCTCGAAACGAAATGTTTCTTCTCGGACGACGTGGGGAATCGATTGAGCGCAGATAGATATAACAATTCAACTGTTTGTGGAGTGTCATGAGCAAACATCCCAACGTGTTTCGATGCATTCAAGATCGGGTTGGATTCGACCAACTCTCGCAACAGCTTCCCATTCATCATCAGCAGGCGCTGTGTGATGGTAATGCTATCGCTATTGAATTCATCTTCACCAATATCACCATACTGTGTCACAAAATCATTGGTTCCGGTCATGGTCAGCAACTGCAGCACGAATGAAGATTCTCGGTCGGTCGTTTTGATCCTTGCTGCCTGAATGATGGCCCCTGCCACCTGCTCGGGCCGGAGTCGGACCAACGGGAAAACCGCAAAACTCTGCTCATGCTCGGGCGTGATCTCAAATTCAGCTCGACTATCAGCACGAAACGCCTCGGATGCAGCGATCACACGAATCAACCTTCTCAAATCAAATCCATGTGCGACAAAATCACGGGCCAATGAGTCCATCATGGGGTGAGTGGGCTCATCGAGAGGTAGGTTATCGACAGTTTCTCCGATGGCTCGACCAAACATCAGAGCCCAGACATGGCTGACGGCAGCACGTGCAGCCTGAAGGTTTTCGGGGTGCGTGACCCATGCAGCCAGACGAGCACGCGGCTTTCCTTCTACTGGCAAAAGCCCCGGCAAGAAAGGAACCCCTACCTCTACATCAGTTTCCTTTTCGTCATTGAGATACTTGTACGAATAGTCGACTTCACCGTCCCGCACGCCCTGCAATCCATTCGTCTTTGCACTGGAAAAGAAAGCTGCCAACTGGTGAAAATCCTGCTGCATTCCTTCTCGCAGGTCTGGGGCATCACCCAGATTCACGTTACCCAAAAAATCATTGTGGCACTGCAGACAATCAATCCTCAAACCCAAAAACACTCTCGAAGTCCTTGCAGCCAGTCGAATTGGATCTGCGCTACCATCGTTGCTGTCAAAGGTAGCTGTCAAGAAGTTGACTTGCGGTTTGTCTGTCCAAAGTCCCTCAGCTGTTAAGAGTTCACGAACCGTTTGATCATAACGTTGATTCGCTGCAAACACTTCAGCTAACCAAATCCTGAACCTGCGTCTCCGGTACACGATGAACTGGCCACCATCAGTTCCCACAAGAAATCGACTCCAACGCTCCGCCCAATAATGATGGAAACGCTGATCTTGCAACAGGTTCTCAAGATGCATGCGTTCGCGTTTCGACTCATCAATCTGCTCAAGAGTTCGAATTTCCTCGAGCGACAAACCATTACCAACCAACGCCAGCGACAACCGACGGCACACAGTCAACCAGTCAGACGGTTGTGAGCATTCCAAACCGAGACGATTGAGCCTCTGATTCCTGTCAGCATTGATCTTCTCAACCGTGGGTAGAATCGTTTGCTCAATGTTCTTGACTGCAGGCATCGCACTGGAGTCGACTTGCCTTGCCACGACGGTTTGCGAATCAAGCCTGAAATCGATCCTGAGCAGTTGATTGCCAGAGAGCCCCGCCACCATATAACCAAAAGCAAGCAGTACTAACAAAACGAACCAGCCCCAGCGGAAACTGGCAGTTGCGACTTTGCGAAGCTTGCTCATGAATAAGATTTCCAAACTTGGGTACAGCCGCATACGACTGTGGAGTCGCCGACGACAACGAACCATTCATTATCCGTCTACGAAACCAGAAAAACACTCCAATACCGAACGAAAGCCGCATTAATGAACTTTTTTTCGGTCATCCGTTTGTCACATCCACAGAACAGACATGTAAAAACCTCAAGTTGGGCGTGATTCCCTCAGCCGTCAGGCCAGAAGCCTGCTAGGGCACGCGCTGCCTGACGGGGACTCGCCCACCGCCTGAAGCAACCGACTCGTTGATCGCATCAAGGATCAAATGCGTATCCAAGGCAATCTGCTGCCATGGTCGTAATGCCTGATCACCAACCAACCGGGAGATCATCAGACGTTCCTGACTTCCCTCAAAGGCATGCTCTTCCACTTGACCCGATGCATCATGAATCCAGCATCGGGTGGGCCGTTCGGCCCACGGACGGGTGAAATCATCACAAATGAGCGAAGCGCTACTTCCAGCCACTTCAAACCACTTACGTGTCGCAGTGTCGTAGCCGCAGGAAACCGTCGCTGTCACTCCACCAGCCAGCCAGAACATGGCGGTCAAACGTTGAGGCACGCCCTCGCGTACCAAAACATCTGCAGACACTTCAAGCGGCAAGCCCTGACAGGCGAAACGCACCAAACCGCAAGCGTACCAACCAAGATCTAACACGCAGCCTCCACCCAACGATGCATCCAGCCGATGGTCGCCGGACTGAAAGGGCTGGTAAAACGAAACAGCCGCGCTGACATGCCCAATCTTGCCCAGCCTGCCATCAACAATCCAATCGCGAAATGAGCTCGTTCTGGGATGGTGCAGCCAACCAGTCGCATCCAACCACCGCACACCGTGATTGCGACATGACTCATCGATCGATGCAGCTTGATTGGCCGAAAGAGCCAATGGTTTCTCGCACAGCACATCAAGACCATGCTCAGCAGCAGCGATTGCCCATTCCGCATGCATGGAAGGAGGTAGTGAAATGTAAACTGCATCCACATCCTCCCTTTGCAACAAGGCCTCGTAGCCTTGGACCGCAGAGGCAATCCCGTATTGGTCTGCATACCACCGCGCCCGTTCCTGCGTTCGACTGGCAATCGCAGTCACTTCAACGCTTTCCGTCGACTGCAAGTCGGCAACCAGGCGACGCGTGATTCGCCCGGTGCCGATCACACCGAAGCGAGTTTTCAATGGTTGATTGGACATGACGCAGGAAATGCTCGAAACAGTGAACCGTTACCGGGTGGAAAGACGCCATGATCTAGAGGCAATACGTGTCCACGCTAACCTACAACGGTGTTTCAACGGGAACCAGGGACACCCATCCCGCGAAGTCCTGCACCAACTCGTATCCGAGATAACCAGCGACCAACGCAATTGCGACTGAACTCGTCCATAATGCAACATCATAACGTTTTGTCGGCAACATCCGAGATGAGACACGGCGGTATCGGAAAAACAGTGCAGCGAACACCACAATGACGAGAATGACAACTGTTGGCAGTCCTCCCAGTACAACCATCAAAGCAGGTTTTTCAAGGAACAAAAAGAGGGTTGCCCAGACAGCAGGAATGACCCATGCGCAAAGAGCAATGTAGAAGCGTCGACTCGTCTCATTCCCAAAATCGAACAAACCAATTCGTGCAAATGCGTCAGCAAACATTCGCGTCCAAGCAGCGAGAGCCGCAAACAGAGTCGAATAAAGTACGACAAAGGCGCCAACCACAAACAATGACCTCGCCCAAGGTCCAAGGGACTGGGTGTACATCGTCCCTAGCGTGCTAATCAACGCTGTACTTTCGGGCACCACACCCTGTCGATTCAGAATGGCTGCTCCCAACAAGTAAAACATCACCGTCATGAGCGTGTAAGCAACCATTGCCAGCATTGCATCAAGATACATGATGCGTATCCAACCCTTCGCTCTCTGTTCCCACTCCTGCGAATCATTGCACGGCCCTGCATAACAGGCGTAGCCTTTTTCGAGCAACCAATAGTTGTACGCCATGATTTCATCTCCGCCGACGCCGGTAATTCCAAATGCACCGATGGCAATCAAAACCACAGCTTCTGGCGGAAAACTTGGAATCAAACCTGAAGCGAACTCATTGATTGAGATTGCAAATTCTGTTGTCTGCAACGCGCACAAAGAAGCGATCGTGAACAACGTGAATAAACCAATCATGATCAAGGAAGCTTTCTCAATCAGTTGGTAGTAACCTCGAAAGACCAAGAGGGACACTGATGCTGCGACAAGATACGTTACCAGGCTGAAAATCAGAAAATTTTCCTGGGGGTTCAGTTCAGGGAAAAACTCGGCGAGAGCCAATACGACCCCACCGACGATTCCTCCCACCTGAAACATTTTGCCAACCATCAATAGCAGCCACAGCCATATCGACCAATTGGCGTTGCCCAAGCGAGGCCCCGGTAAACTATTCAGCGAAGCCATCGTTGATTCACCTGAACAGATCGCGTGCTTACCAAATTCGATTTGCACGGTGACTTTGACCAGGCAACTGAAAATAATGAACCACATCAGCATGAATCCAGCCTCGGCTCCGACAATCGTGGTTGCGATCAGTTCACCCGAGCCGACAATCGAGGCGGATAAGATGAAGCCGGGACCAAGATACCGCAGACTACCCCAAAAATTGGTGGGTGGCTCGCGTATCCCAGACTCATTTCGACTGTAGGGATCTCGAGGCGAATGCTCACCGGGTGCACCTATTTCATCGTGATCGCTGGTTAGGATTGCGACATCGGTTTCCGGAGTTTGATATGGCGAAGAGTCGGGCACGGTCCTGCACTATCGTTTCGAGGGACATGAAACACAGCGACAAGTTTAGGGCATTCCTGCCGCCGCTGGGGTTCCCATCAGATTGGAACACTACACCAATTCATCAATGCACCAGTGACCAATGCCCCAGTGACCTGCAGCACAAATATCATTGGCCATCAATCACACGCTATCGAAAACAGCAGATCACTTGGACAGCAGAGGCAATCTGGCATTCAAGTTGGAACACGGTTTCGGGCTATTTCCTTTTTTCTTTTGCAAGTATCCAGCTCATCCCCATTGGTATCCGTTGCAAATTGGTGCAGTTGCAGATGATAATACGGATTAACCAACACTCTTTTTAGCAGCCCTTGTGATTGTCTCTGCCGTATGGATTCACGTGCCGCACTTGATACTACCATCGCGGTTGTAACACCAGAAAACATCGCCTTCGACTACCAATTGGCGGGTCCCTGCCGACGTTTACCGGCTTACCTGATCGACTGCGGGGTACGATGGGGTGTGATTATTCTGGTGATGATCGCCCTCACGTTCGCCGGTATATTGAGCAGCGCTGGGGGCTACAGTTCATTCTATCTTGCCGCCGGATTCATCCTCTACTTCCTGATCAGTTGGTTCTACGGCACGGTGCTGGAAACCTATTTCAACGGACGAACCGTTGGCAAATGGGCCTGTGGAATCCGAGCGATTGATACGGAAGGGCGTCCCATCAGCGGAAAGCGGGCCTTGCTGAGAAACTTACTGCGGATCGCAGACATGTTCCCCTTGGTCACGCTCAGTACATTTTTTGTCGAAGCTCCTAACATTCTTTTCATTCCGACAGGAATGATCGGGCTGTTGACCATGATGTCCACAAGCCGCATGCAGCGTCTTGGTGACCTTGCCGCTGGCACCATGGTGATTGTCGACGAGCGTGGTTGGCGATTGCCGGTTGCAAAAGTTGACGATCCACGTGTTCCCGCATTGGCATCATTTTTTCCCGGTGATTACCGAGTCAGCCGCAGCATGGCGAAAACATTGGCAATTTACGCCGAGCGAAGACACTACCTCACCCCCGCGCGTCGCCGTGAGATCGCCCGCCACCTTGCGATACCGCTAATCGATCGGTTTGACTTCAGACCTGATGTCGATCCAGACCTCCTGATGTACGCACTTTACTATCAGGTTTTCCTATCCGATTCCTCAGGTGAAGTTGCCGATTTAGGACCTCTGGCCGGGTTCAGCCCTCTGCGGCGTGATCAGAACAAGCCACGGGGCTTGATGGGCGACTCAACCAATCCAATTTCAACTGCTGCGCATGGCTCGAAACCCAACTCCACACCAAGGGCGGGAGGCAATATGCCCGCCACCGCTGCTATGGGAAAAACGGTGGTTGCGCAACAGCGTTCGGAGGCTACCAGTCAGACAAGCGACAAGAACATTGGTACCGTTCAACCGCGAACGACTCGGCAAGAGGAATAGGAATGAACGTATCCAAGCTGCTTGAAAAACGACGTGTGCAATGGTCTGAACTTGAACGGCTTTGTGACGCCATGGAAATCCGTGGGCGTACGGAAAAAACAGGCTTCAAGCATCACCAGGGAGCAGAGGGCATTGCCCGATTCTCGACACTTTACCGGGCAGCCTGCGCAGACCTTGCACTTGCAGACGCTTATCAGTTACCCCCGGGTACTGTTACCTACCTTCATCGCCTCGTAGCAAGGGCGCACAACCAGCTTTACAGAGCAGATAAATTTGAGTCCCAACTCTGGTCTACCGTTCTATTCGAAACAGCCCCACAGCAGATTTTTTCTGACCCATGCGTGCGGGTTGCCACCATTGTTTTTTTTGGTCTGTTTGCATTGTCGATGTTTCTCGGCCTTAATGACGGCGTCTTCCCGGGGTTTGCGGATCGCATAGTCGGTACAGAGACGCTCTCTCAAATGGAAGAGGGGTTTGCCAAACCAATCGAGGGATCACTTGACCACTACGTGTCGATGTCGGGTCATTACATCCAGCACAACACCGGAATCGGCCTACGTTGCTTTGCTTACGGAATTCTGCTGATCCCCTGTCTTGTCACGCTCGCTTTCAACGCCATTGCACTGGGAACCATGTTCGGATACATGGCACGTCCTGACGCTGTTGGGGGAGACAATTTTTTTGAATTCGTAACCGCGCACGGGCCTTTTGAACTCACTGCCATCGCGTTAGCGGCTGCTGCGGGGCTGAGAATTGGCGTCGGATTATTTCATACAGACGGCTTGGCACGCACGGAATCGATCCGCGTCAACGCCCTCAAAGCGGTTCCCGTGATGGCTTCATCAGCTTTACTGTTCACTTTGGCTGCCATCACCGAGGGGTTCATTTCCCCTAGTCCGCTGCCATACCTGGTAAAAGCCATCTGGTCAGTTCTGTCCTCGGGGCTGATCAGTTTTTATTTCGTCGTGCTTGGTTTCCCACGAGAGGTACTCGCATCGAGTCCAGCAGCGTTAGCAGGAGATCAACCTGATGGAACTTGACCGAACCCATGTCGTGATCCGACTTCGCAAATTCGCCGAAATTGGTGATTTGTCGCTGATCATGGTCCGACGGTACCCGGAAGCATTACTGATTGGTTTCGTGATGGGCGCAATCGGCTGGGCAAGTCTCAACATACTCTTGCTCGGCTGGATTCCCTGGGAGGAATCTATTTACGGGCTAGACGACGATGCAGCACTCAGTGAAGTCCTACGCTACCTCCTATGGATGACGCTTTTGGTCATCCTGCAAACGCCTGCGGCGGGTGTTGTTACAACGCTTTATCTAGGCCAGGCCGTCTTCGAAAAACGGCCCACGTGGAGTTATGTAACCAATGAGGTGAGACGTCAATTCATCCGTTGGTTCTGGGTACTGGGAGTATGTCGTCTGGCAGTACCGACAATGATCCTGCTGGCATTTCGCTGGGACCAACCTGTCTCAGGTTTTTGGGATATCGTTGTGCCTCTGCTGATCCTGCTATGGATTACCCTCGTGCGTGCGAATCGGCCGTTCGCCCCCGAAATCATGCTGCTGGAGCAATGTCCATTGCGAAGCTCGTCGGACTCCGTGATCACAATGCCCAAACGCTCAAAATCACTTCACTCACCGATGAGCAGCGAACTCGCCGGCCGTTTCGCCTCGGTTGCCCTGATTCTAGGTGGCCTCCTTTTCACGTGTTTGTATACGATGATTTGGTTCCGTGGTATCACTTTGGGGTATTGGAACTTCATGAATCTGACAGTACTCCTCGTGTTTTTCCCACTTGCCCTGTGGCTTGTTGCTGGCGTGAGCGTGATCGTCAGATTGTTGAATTATCTCGACACCCGAATCAGACTTGAGGGATGGGAGGTCGAGCTTGCTGTGCGTGCAGAATCACTACGTCAATTTGGCAAGGAAAACCCTGCACCCACCTCCCCCGGATCGAAGTCTTCGCCAACGTTCGATTCGAATAAGCCTACCGCTAAAAAACCTCGAACTACGGGGGCAAACCGATGAATCAAATGCCAACCCATTGCGCGAGACCATTTTGGTCCGGACGGATTCCCCTGGCATTGGTGGGGATCTTTGTTCTCTGCTCAATCAGTGCAGGACAACAAGCAGAAACCGCTGATAATCAAACTTCGCCAACCGCCAATGCACGACGCACAACCCCGTGGTTTGACGCGGAAAACAACAGTCTCAAACCCATCGACATTAAACCTCAAACAGACGACACACTGAATCGGAATAGTCGTTGGCTGCCAAAACCGAAACCCGTCAAAAGCTCCAACAAAGCGGCACCCAAGAAAAACAACACAACGAATAATCAGACAACCACTGGCACTCGCCCCACGACTGGAAATGGACTGTTCAACAGCGGACTGACCATAATGAATCTACTCGGCTGGATCACACTTGGATTGGTTGTGCTGGCAGGTGTAGGGGCAATTTTTTATGTACTCTCGCAAGCTGACCTACGATCCAACGAGTTGACGAAACGCAGAGGCCGCGTGATTTCAGGAAAAACCCCTGACGAACAGACACTGGAACGAATGAAACACTTGCCCGAGGAACTGCGGCGCACTGATGTCAACCTGCGATCCGAATCGCTGCGTTTGATGCAAGCGGGTGAATACGACCAAGCGATCATCCTGTTGTTTGCTCATCAGCTGTTGTTGCTTGATCGTATCGGGGCGTTACGATTGAGCCGGGGAAAAACGAACCGCAGGTACATTCGCGAAACCCGTGCAACAAACGAGCATGCAGCAAGCTGCCTCGAAGCTGTAGTGGAATCGTTTGAACGATCCTATTTTGGCCGCCACAAGATCACGCGAACCGAATTTGCAGATATGTGGCGATCAAATGAACAGTTGGAAGCAGGACTTGAGCAAAGCCAGGGAGAAGCGGCATGAGACCGACTTTAAAGCAGCTTCTGATCACCGCTTTTGGTTCTTGCATGATCATGAATGTGGGATGTACAGATTTGCCCACGGAATACGGAAAGACAAGTGGAAAATCGGCAAACTCGAGCATCAATGGCTATGGCACCTTTCGTTTGGCACTGACAAACTCGGGGTTCTCAGACCGACAAATCGTGCGACTCACTGATCGCCTGAAAAACAACACCGACCTCGTGGTTTGGGCTCCTCAGAATGATAAGCCGCTCAATCCACCGGCAGTCACATGGCTAGACTCCTGGATTCAAGCAGGGAATCACACGCTTGTGTACATCGCTCCTGACACCGGCAGTGAAGTTGAATACTGGACGTCCACGATGCCATTGGCACCAGCCGAGAAACGCCTTGAATACAGGCGTCGGAAGGCGAAAAGTCAAACTGAACGAATTCAACTTCAGTTCAACCCAACGCCAACTCCTGCTTACAAATGGTTCACACTCACTCGTCTGCCAAATCCAGAGACAATCAAAGGTTCCCAAGGTCCGTGGAAATCCGGTGGCAAAGGCGTGACCAATTCCCCGCTGACGCCACTTGAGCACGCAATCAAGACAACGAAAAAAACAGCAACAGGTTCGGTTGCAGCTCAAAATACTCTCACGCCGTACGTCAATCGCTCGCTGCTGGAAACAGAAAACGGAACAACTTACGTTGCTGAGATCACATCACCCCAGTGGAATAATTCGCGAATCATTGTGGTGTCTTCCGGTTCGCTATTATCAAATTTCGGTCTGACCCAGCGTCCCAACCAACTTCTGGCTGACAGGATCATTCAAGAAGCAGTCTCTGTAAAGAATTCAGGCCTCCGTGTGGGCTTTCTGAACAATGACGGTTCACCACTGGCAGTCAGCACTGGCAATAAATCACCACAAATTGCTGTGGGCATGGAGTTCTTGACAGTTTGGCCCGTCAGCCTACTCACGATGCATGGTATTTTTCTTGGCTTTGTCATTTGCCTCATGCTATTTCCAATTTTTGGACGCCCCAAGAGAATCGTGCGCAACCAAACAGGAAATTTTGGTGATCACTTGGATGCTGTCGCTACCCTCATGGAACGCGCGGGTGGTAAAAAGTACGCCCGCGTGAAGATCAGTGACTACATGAAACGGATACGCGGGGAAACCGCTGGCCCATGGATCCTCAAGGAACTGGCTCCGGAAAACTCCGGTCCAAGACCCTCGCTTCGGCCCAGTCGACTCTCGGAGGACGCGGTATCACCAGTAACTACCGAGCCAGTAAAGCCAACCAAGTCTCAATCCAATGCAACTGAACCTTCGCTGCCACAAATGCCTTCCGAAGGTACGAATGCCGCAGTGAAACCCCAACCTGACGGAAAAAACATTGAGTAACATTCCCCCAGAAACCCACGCAGACACCGCAACCAATACTGGCCGCAAGATAGTGGTATCTGAAAAGTTTGCTCCTGTACAAAAGCTTTACAAAGAGATTTCAGAGGAGATCGGTAAATTATTTGTTGGCCAGGAAGAACTCATTCTCGGAAGCCTCACTGCTCTTTTTGCCGGTGGTCATGTGTTGATCGAATCCGTCCCAGGCCTGGGCAAGACGCTCTTTGTTCGCACGATGGGCCGAGTTCTGGGTTGTGAGTGCGGGCGAATTCAATTCACCGCAGACCTCATGCCCTCTGATATCACGGGTGCTCCCGTTTACGACATGCAGAAATCAGAGTTTCGATTCCGCGCGGGGCCTGTGTTCACACAATTTCTGCTCGCTGATGAAATCAACCGATCACCTGCCAAGACACATGCTGCCCTACTGGAAATCATGCAGGAATTCCGAGTCACGATTGATGGAACCAGCCATGAAGTACCGCGACCCTTTCTGGTAATGGCGACGCAAAACCCGCTCGAGAGTGAAGGCACTTACAATCTCCCGGAAGCACAACTCGACCGTTTCATGTTTCTTCTCAAGGTGGAATACCCGACCGCAAGTGAGGAAATAGAAATCCTTAAATTGCACAGTCAGCAGCTGGATCTGAACCAACGTTTGAATGATGAGGTGACCACGGTCACCTCGCCCACCCAATTAATTGAAATGATCAGTCTATGCTCCCAAGTGAGAATCGAAGATAGCCTGATTGACTACATCAACCGAATCGTACGGGCAACACGGACTTGGCCCGCATTTCATATTGGTGCCTCCCCACGAGCCGGGCTGGCATTGATGCAATCAGCCCGTGTCCTCGCTGCATTCAGTGGCCGCGATTTCGCCACTCCAGACGATGTCGTGGATATCACGCTCCCGACCTTACGTCACCGCATTCAGCTGACAGCAGAAGCTGAAATTGAAGGCCGCACCTGCGATGAGGAGTTGGGCACGCTGATCCGCGGTATCGAAGTACCGCGAGACTGAGTCGAAGTAGTTGACGGGTTACCTGGGCCTCGAAGTCCAACAACAGAATCACTGGCTCGGCGGTCGCAGTGCAGTACCGGCAGACGCTATCGGGACTCAAAGGTAGGCAAGCTCTTGAGTGCCCATTGCCGCGCCATTTCAACCCTCTCACTTGGTGGTCCATGGAGCATCAAAAGCCCTTCCGCTCCACCGACAATGTCAAAGACAGCCTCGACTTCCTCCTCCGTGAGAAGATTCTTGGCTTGATACATCCGCACCTCTGCCAAGGTTCGCAACGATCGAGACTGGGGACTACCCACCAGCATTTCCACACGACGTCTTGCGATTTCCTGAGTCAATCGAGGCATTTCCGAAACGGTCGCTTCTCGATCGATGAAAGCCAAAAGGGAACTCATTTGTGTCATCACATAATCCCGCTCCGTTTGCCGTCCTGCCCTTGTCATTTGGGAAGCTTCGGCATTTGACATGCCCTTGGAAACAACTGCCTGTTTTCCAGTCGCAATATTCATCAGACGGCATCGTGCCGTATTTTGAACGTTGTCATTGCGGCCCGCTTTCAGAACCACCTCAAAATGAAGTAACAAATCGACTCGCGCAGCTCGCGCTGCCGGCATGATATCCTGCAGGGGGCCTTCGCCGAGAAAGATGACTCCCGGTTGCCACATCGCCATCGACTCGCCAGCATCCATCAGCAAGTCATTGACGGCGCCACCGACCACATGCGAAGAACCGGAAGCTGCCGTAGCCGCTCCATTCCCACCGCCTGCATTCCCACCGCCTGCATTGCCAACCGCTACCGGTGGTGCAGTTACGGTGGCAAAAAGAGGCCCAAAAGATCCACTTTCAAAACGTTTTCTCAACTCATCTCCGACAACGGTTGCCACCAGTCCCAGATTCTTATCGAAAACGATACGCGCCTGATCACTTAGCATTTTTCTGGCTGGGACCGAGGGTGCTGACGCAGCAGCTCCACCTTGTTGCCGACCTGCGCCTCGTCCATAACCTTGTTCCATCTCATCGCCCATCTCATCACCCATCTCATCGCCCTCGTTCATGCCCTCGTTCATGCCCTCATACATGCCCTCGTCTTCAATCAGTCCACCAAGCTGACCACCGCCTGGAAAGCCACCGCCTGGCCCTCCGGAACCAAACCCGCTCGCAGCGAGATCCCCACCACGACCACCGCCACCGCCACCGCCACGACCACCACCACCTGCGCCGGGCTGCCCAAAACCACCTCCGCGAGAACGACCTCCACTTGGCGTCGCCCCCTCTTCGATTGGCTGGGGATCGCCGGTGATATCGCCGCGAATCGACAAGGAAACTCCCCAACGAATATTCCAAACCGGTCGTCGCAACAACGCGTTGTATTTCACCGTTTGCAGAGCGACCAAGGCGTCCCGTTGTTCAACTGCCATATGACCAAACATCAAGGCAAGCGCTAGTGGGTGGTTACCGGCCTTGAACGCATCCTCGGCATCCCGCCTGAGAAATGGGCCAGATTCGACCGCCTCGGCTTGCGTTGGCGCAAATAGCGGCGAGAAGCTGAGCTGGTCACGTAACGAAGCAAAGGTAGCACCGTAAACATCCATGGCATCGGCTCGCGGCGAAGATAGCATCGCTCGCGCTCCATTGCCGCGGCCACTGCCGTAGCCGCCGCCACCGCCGTAGCCGCCGTCATCTCCATACCCGGCCCCACCATCACCGGAGTCATCCATCATCTCATCCATATCTTCTCCGCTGCCGTACCCTCGCCCCGCGCCGTAATCTTCTTCGCCCATATCTTCATCGCCCATGTCTTCCTCTTCTTCCATCATCTCCTCGCCATAGCCCGATCCCCCGGGGTAGCCGGCCCCACCGGCTTGCGGGCTTCGCGGCCCCGACGGCGCTTGCGCCATGCCAGATCCGCTCATGGGGGTCGACATGGCAAGACCTAACAAAAACAAGCAACATGGCCTTAAAAGCGGCGATTTCAAGGTTTTTGGAACGCAGATGGCGTCAGCATTCGGGGTGATGGTTCGAAAAACAGACATGCGATTCGAGTCTCAGAGAGGAGTAGTGTTGTAATCAGCGAAAGCGAGCCGCAGACGAGCTCACAGACGAGCCGCAGACGAGCTCACCCGTGAAGGCGATGGTATTTTGGGCAAGAAATCCCATTCTTCGCAACAGAAGCTCGTACCCACAAGCACGCTGACTGCCTATGATAGACTGTTCTCAGGTGAAAAGGGCTGCTTTTCTTACCATTCGCGTCGTGGGGCTACAGCTAATTTCCTGAGTTTTTCCCCAGCGGAAGGGAACTAATCGCGGCATGGAGCGTCGAAGCACTTAAGTCTGCGTAGATTCCGCCACAGCTTTCCGCCTCAATACCCCCAGAAAACGATGGCAAAACCCGCCGCCAGATCGCAGAAACGGAGAGGGCACCGCCGCCGACTGTTGCTCGAGCACCTAGGTGATCGTCGGGTGCTGGCAGCCATCACGGGCGCAGTTTTCGAGGACTTGAATCATTCTTTCCAACTCGATGCTGGAGACTCAGACGCATCGCACCGGTTGGTCTACATCGACTCGAACCAGAACACAAGAATTGATGCCGGGGAGCCCTACGCTCTGGCCGATGCCACTGGAAATTACACATTCGATGATGTCGCCGATGGAACTTACGATCTGCGGTTGTACAACGGAACTGACACACAATTTCAGACCTTTCCAGTTTTAGCCACCCTCGATAGCCCCGTTTCAGAAGTCACTGGAGGCAGCCAACTGGTAGCAAATGGCCGCACACCAATTGCATTGACCAGTCAGGCAGTGGTGCTCGGTGACCTCGACACGGGCGTCACATCTGAGATTGCTGTGGGTGGCCAGCTCACCAAGTTACAAACGCTGCCAAATGGGGATCTGCTGGTTATTGGTGACGGGGCAGATGATGAAACCGCTTGGCAAATCGACGCAGCAACGGGCACAAGCACGCCAATCAACCTTGGCCAGAGCGACACTCCAACCTTGTGGGCAGATCTGGCCATCGATGCCACCGGAAAAGGTGTCCTGCTCGAGCCCACAACTTCCGTTGAAACAGGCGAAAGCTTACTCGCGATCCGTGAGCTTGACGCCAGTGACTCCGATGTGATCTCAATCTCCGAGGTGTTGCATACCGTTCCTTCGAACACGGATGTGATCGCAGCGGACGGCAACAGGTCAGTGTTTGCATGGTCGGGTACGGAGGGTACACAACTGTCGCTGTGGAGCAACTCGACGGCTTCCTTCATTTCCAGTTCTGATGTCATTGGCTCATTGACAAGTGAACTGCTGGCCTTTGACGACGCTGCCGGAATCGTTGCTGTGCGAACTGCCGCTGGTGGCGTGGGTGTCTATGACGCCAATGCCAACTTCGCGCCACTACACACGCTCCCGCAAGCCAGCGGTCCAGTCGCGATTGATGCATCCAGAGACCTGTTATTTTCGATTTCATCGAATGATTCAAAGCTGCAGTTGCTGAGTTTGCATGATGGCTCTCTGATCGCTGACATGGCAATTGATCTTTCCACTATCGGCCAAGTCAGTAGCCTGGCGATAGGCGACAGGAATGATTCCATCACTGTGCTGGGAGCAGCGGGGATCACCGAGATAGCGCTTCGCCGCGCCGACGCTCACAAAGTTACCGTGACGAACAATACGGACGTGGATGGAGTGCTCTTCGGGATTGGCGTCGAGGGATCCAACACGCCGCCCGTTTACGATCCTGAGGCTCCCATTTTCACAACTCAGGAAGATCGCGGTTTCCTCCGACTTGCTCCAGCTGCTCTGGCACAATCAAGTGATGCTCAAGGCGATGAATACGTTGTCCTGCAACGTGGCCCTGCAGGAAACGGCATTGCCGTCATCAGCGTCGATGGCATGTTCAGCTACACTCCCAATCCTGACTTCAATGGTGTCGATACGGTCGATGTTTCCCTGCATGATGGGCGTGACATTTCAGCGATCGAACCAGTCACCATCATCGTCGAATCGGTTCCTGATTCACCGACCGACATCACAAGTGACATTGACGATGTTGCCGAGAACATGGATGCCGATGAAATCGTCGGAATCATCGAAGTCATCGATGCCGATGGAATCGGCGGGATGCCCCACATTATCGAAGTCAATGACCCCCGTTTCATGGTCAACGACGGGCATCTCATCTTCGTTGGCGGCGACCTGGACTTCGAAACCGAGCCGACAATTTCCTTGAATGTCAGCGCGACGGACGTCGAAACCAATACGACGATCGAACGCTCCGTTTCCGTGACGATCCTCGATGCCAATGATCCCATCGATGGCATTTCTCCGACCACTGCACAGGTCGACGAAAATAGCGAGGGTGCACTCATTTGTGCCATTCAGATTTCTGACCCTGATGCCAATGACTCGCACTCGCTGTCCGTTGACGATGGAAGATTCCGCGTTTCAGATGGGAATCTTTATCTAGCGGAAGGCATCTCGCTGGATTACGAGCAGAATTCCGTGATCACTGTCAATATCACAGCAGTGGACTCTGGAGGCGAAACATTGACGGCACCCATTCAAGTGACGGTCATTGATCTGGAAGAACAGCCAACCACAATTGAAATATCCAGCCAAAGCGTCATGGAGTGGGTCAGGGGCGCCCCGGTTGGCTCAGTCAGTGTAGACGGAAAAACGGCAAGTGATCGATTCACGCTTGCTGTGAGCGATCCAAGATTTGAAATTACTGCCTCACAACTCAAACTTCGGGACAGCGAGAGGCTGGACCGGAACAATCAGGATCAGATTTTTCTTACGGTGAGCGTCAGTGACACGCTGTCCGAATTCCAACGTGTCAGCAAAGACTTCATCATTCAGGTCCTTGGGAATGCCGCTCCCAACCACAACCCAAATGATCCCTTTGATGTTGATAACAACGGCATTGGAACAGTCAACGACGCAAACCTCATTCTGAACTACATCAACATCCATGGTCCGGGCAGCATTACACCGAACATCGCCGAACTTTACTACGATGTGAATGGGGACAAGCTTGTCACATCCCTGGACTTGCTGCTACTGATCAATGAACTCAACCGCAGGGCAACGAGCGGTACAGTGGGTAACGGCGAAGGTTCACCAGAGGGCGAGCAAGTTGTGCCATCGGAACCCGCTGATAAGCTCGATGAGGAAGGATTAACCTCCAAGTCAAAACTCTCGCCTCTTGGGCCAGGCACTGGCCTCAGTCCCAGCGGGCACAACGGCTTGAAGTTGCCCAGTAGTGACAACGCATCGAATGGCCCCGGGTCCCCGACGCATGTCGAGCGAGTCGACCAGACGCTTCGACTGCTGACAGATGAGGGACTCTAGACTTCAAGACAACTTCTCGCAGGGGCGTGTTAGGACGAACAATCGATCCAACCGCTCGGCATCCGGGTGTGTCGCTACGGTGACGCGGTTTGCGTTTCATAACTCACGCGATTACCGAAACCAAGAGCACCTGCCACATGGGACCTAGGACCTGCAACCGGGCACCTGCAACATGGGACCTGCAACATGGGACCTGCAACATGGGACCTGCAACATGGGACCTGGGACCTGCAACCTGGCACATGGCACATGGCACATGGCATCTGCAACCTGGCACCTGCAACCTGGCACCTGCAACATGGCACCTGCAACCTGGGACTTCAAATCCTTAGAGAAGTCAGGCTACTTCCTCTCCAACCGCTTCGCTATCAGCCCCAAGCCGCTCTCGCTGAGCCAACAACTTCTTTTGGTATCGCGACTGAACCACATCCACCAGAATGAGCACTGCCAGCACAAAGTAGAATGTGCTCTTTGCCATCGCCGTGATGTGATGCCCTCCGAGTTTTAGTTCAGCAAGATGGCCACCCTCGCTGACTAGCATCACGCCAACAATGAAGAGAACAAACAGCCCCAACACTTCATACATGCGATTTTTTCTGAGAAATTCAGCGACAAAATCGGCAGCCCACATCATCAGCAAACCACTGATCACGATTGCCACCGCCATGATTGCAAAGTTGCCAGTCAAAGCCATCGCACTGAGAATGGAATCGAAAGAAAAGACCAGATTCATGATCACGATCAGCGTCACGGCTTTCTTGACCGACGTGCCTGCTTCTTTCCCGGGTGAACCCGAAAGGTCATCAATTGCCAACATGTGATAAATTTCTTTTACCGCTGTCCACAAGATGAAGGCACCACCGCACAGCACAATCAGACTGTGGCCGGTCATCGACATCGAAATCAAATCATTCTCGCCAGTTTCAAAAAATGGCGTCTGCAATCGTTTGATCAGATTGACAACCACGAACAGCAAGCAGATGCGGAAGGCGATCGCCAAGCCGATCCCCCAACGCCGCACCATTGACTGCCGATCCTTCGGCACACGCTTGCTCTCGATCGAAATATAAAGCAGATTATCGAAGCCAAGCACAGCTTGCAGCAGCACCAGCATCCCCAAGGTAAAAATCCCGGATACAGACCAGAACGTTTGCGTTTGGGCTGTTGTTTCTGATTCAGCCTCCACACCTTCCGAGGCGACTTCAGCCAGCAAGCTTGCTCCCTCAAGAATCCCTGGCAAATCGAATAATTCCAACATGGCGTTCTCTCCTGATCCGGTTGCGACACTGAGTTTCCCACCGCGTTAAAAAATCACGCCATGGATTCAAAGATGCTTGGCAGAGTATGATGCTAGGAATTACATACGACTACCATACCAACCCGGATTCAGGTCATAAGACAGATGAAAACCATCATCCCTTTTCTGCTCTTGAGTATCGCTATCCCGCCAGCCCTTTCCAGCGTGTCCGCTGCGTCACCCGAGTGCTACGAAATCCGCAGTTACCTCCTGGGCGACCAGGGCGATACCGAAGCGATTCACCAGTACCTGCGAGATGCTTTCCTGCCAGCAATGAAGCGGCAACAAGTGGGACCGATTGGGGTCTTTCACAACTCCACAAAAGATCAGTCAGACAGCCAGCGGATTGTGGTCGTCATTCCTTACAAAAGTGCGAATGGGATTTCAGCCTGTAAAAGCCGACTGGCAAAGGACAGTGAATACAAAAAGGCTGCCAGAAATTATCTGGACCGTGGGACAGACAACTCACCCTATCAGCGAATTGAAAGCGAGTTATTGGTAGCGATGGACTGCATGCCACTTCTGAAAGTCCCTGAGCAACAATTAAAGAATGCGAACCGCGTTTTTGAACTCCGAGTCTACGAGAGTGCCAACGAACGGCTCGGCGACCTGAAAGTCCACATGTTTAACAACGGTGAGGTCCCTATTTTCCTTGATTGTGGCATCCAACCCATTTTCATTGGGCAAGCCATGATCGGCCCGTCCACACCCAACCTGAGCTACTTGACGGTCTACCCCAGCGAACAGGCACGGAACAAGGCTTGGGTGGATTTCCGAGCCCACCCCGACTGGCAAGTCCTGAAAAAAAAATCCAAATACGCAGGTACGGTCAGCAAAATAGACAAGTACGTCCTGACGCCGACTGATTATTCACAGATTTGATCAACAGGCATGAATTCTATCGGCATTGGGGTGTCTGGCGGATCAGGACAACACGCATTGCCCAGTCGTTAAATCTGATAGCATGAGGTGAGAACGATCTGCATTTCCTTGACTGCCGAGGCTGGGAATTGGGACGATTTACCGGTACGATTTGGTTCATGACACCAATGATGCGGCAGTACCACGAAGCGAAGGCAGCATGCGGAGACGCATTGCTGTTTTTTCGCATGGGCGACTTCTATGAGCTCTTTCTCGACGACGCAAAAGTCGCTGCGAAAATACTCGGTCTGAACCTCACCAGCCGAGACAAGGACAGTGATAACCCCACGGCGATGGCTGGGTTCCCCCACCACCAACTTGACTCGTACCTGCAAAAGCTGATCAAGGCTGGCTTTCGAGCTGCCGTTTGCGAACAGGTAGAAGATCCCAAAACAGCCAAGGGCCTGGTCAAGCGGGAAGTAACCCGCGTTGTCAGCGCTGGTACATTGACCGATGACGGACTGCTGAACCCAAACGAGGCAAACTTCGTCGCCGCAGTCTGCTTGCAGCACGACAAACACGGAGGCAAAGGAACTGAAGAGCCCCAAGTCGGCATTGCTTGGGCCGAACTGTCCAGTGGCCGATTCGAAGCTGGCACCTTTGCGAAATCGCGGATTGAAGATGAGCTGGCAAGAATTGGCCCCGCTGAAGTGATCTACCGTGAAGATGACGTGCACTTTAGTCCTGACACAACTGCTCCATGGTCGTGGACCCCGCGTCCAGCGTGGAGCTTCGCAGAGGATTCGGCAACCGAAGCTCTTTGCAAACAGCTTTCAGTACACAATCTTGAGGGTTTTGGATTCGAACCCACTGATGTTCCGGCAGTCCGTGCTGCGGGAGCAGTGCTGACCTATCTTCAGGAAACGCAACGAAGTGGGCTGGACCATTTTCGATCCCTTACCTCTCACAGACGCAGTGGCTTTCTGCAAATTGATGCAGCGACCCGACGCAGTCTTGAGATCACGCGCACCCTCCGAAGTGGATCCCGAGAGGGTTCCTTACTGGGCGTGATTGACCTTACCTGCACACCGATGGGCTCACGCCTGCTTGCTGACTGGGTTTCAGCGCCTTTGATTGATGCCACCGGCATCAATCAACGTCTTGATGCGGTAGAGATGCTGTCGACTGAAAGCGGATTTAGAACGGACACACGCAAAACACTAAATCAGACGTTCGACCTGACTCGCTTGCTAGGTCGCATCGCGACAGGCAGAACAGGACCACGTGATCTTCAACAGGTTGCACGCACCCTTGCCAGTCTGCCAGTACTGAAGGCACAACTTGCAAACCGGCAACCAGAGCGTCTTTGTTTCATTGACGCTCATTTACATCTTTGCCCTGACCTGCGTGCAAAACTTGAACTCGGGCTCGCTGATGAATGCCCCATTTCTGCCGCTGACGGAAATTTCATACGCACTGGCTTTGATGCCGAACTTGACGACCTGAGAACCTTGGCCAAGGGAGGCAAAGAATGGATTGCTGCCTACCAACGTGACCAGATGGAGCAAACGGGGATTAACAACCTCAAAGTGGGTTACAACAAAGTGTTCGGCTACTATCTGGAGGCCACGAATGCCCATCGCGATAAAGTCCCGGACTTCTACATCCGCAAACAAACGCTAAAAAATTGCGAGCGTTACATCACCCCCGAACTCAAGGAATACGAAGAGAAGGTATTGGCCGCGGACGAGAAAGCATCAACACGAGAACAACTACTTTTTCAACAACTTCGCGATGAAACCCACCGCCAACTTTCGACATTGCAGGAAGTTGCCACGGCGATCGCCGAACTGGACACGTTGTCCGCGTTGGGGGAAATTTCGAGCCGCAGGGGATGGGTGCGCCCCAGTTTGAATGATGAATCTGTTTTGCGAATCAATGCTGGCCGACACCCCGTACTGGATGCAACTTTACCGCAAGGCGAATTCGTTCCCAACGATTGCGTACAGTCTCCCGAAACGGGCATGATCCTGCTGATCACTGGTCCAAACATGGCAGGAAAAAGTACCTACATCCGGCAGATAGCTCTGATCACCCTGCTGGCTCAGGCAGGCTCATTTGTGCCTGCAGAATCTGCAGACATCGGGATTGCGGATCGTGTCTTTGCGCGGGTTGGAGCCAGTGATGAACTCAGTCGCGGTCAAAGTACATTCATGGTGGAAATGGTCGAGACCGCCAGAATTCTCAACACGGCCACCTCTCGCAGCCTTGTAATCCTCGATGAAATTGGACGCGGGACCAGCACCTACGATGGACTTTCGCTGGCTTGGGCAATCACTGAACACCTGCATGAACAAATCGGGTGCCGCACTCTTTTTGCCACACACTACCATGAACTGACACAACTCTCAGAATCATTGCCGCGAGTATCCAATCTGAATGTAGCTGTCAAGGAATGGGATGACGAAGTGGTATTCTTGCACCGTATCGTCAAAGGCGGCGCCGACAAGAGTTACGGAATCCATGTCGCCAGACTTGCCGGAATACCTGCAGAAGTCAATGAGCGAGCCAAGGACGTTCTTTCGCAGCTGGAAGCTGATCATCGTGATGCATTTGATCGACCGACAATCCAAACACCTGGCCCGGATACAAGCAATGGCCAATACCAATTGACCCTGTTTGGATTTGCAGAACACCCACTTTTGGAGGAAGTTGAGAAGTTGGATGTCAATGCAATGACCCCGCTCGACGCAATGCAATTCCTCATGGATGCCCAGCAGAAATTAAAAACCGACGCCAAGCCTCAGCAAGCGTCTCCGCCTCACCAGACATGAGAGCCTTTCACCAGTTCACGGTACTCATGCTCAAGCGTCGCTTTCAGCTTGGCTGTCCGTGCGGGATCTTCGTCAGCAACGTTCACTGACTCCGCAATGTCCTTGGTGAGATCGTAGAGCTCAATATCAGTCAGGGTGGCAGCTTGAATGGCATGCAGATTCTCACGGGTCACATTTGGCATTTTGGAAAGTTTGCCTCCATTCAGCTTAGCCAAAACCTTCCATTTGCCGTGACGCATGGCAACACGCGCCTCATTGATTGCATTGTAGTAAGCCCACACCAGGGGTTTTTTGCGAGCAATTTGCTTACCTTTCAAAGCTGGCAGGAAATTCGTTCCATCGAGAACAAGATCAGCAGGCACCTTGGCTTTCGCCAAATCACAGAAGGTGGGCAAAAAATCCAGTGCTGAAACAGGTGTTGAAACAGGCTCTCCCGGCGATTGAATTCGGCCCTTCCAGTTCATGATTCCTGCAACGCGGAATCCTGCATCGGTCGTATGCAATTTCATGCCCCGAAGCGGTCCGGGACGCCCATAGGAACGCGCGGCCCCACGATAACGTCTCAACGTTTCTGGCCCATTATCCGAAGTAAAGATAATCAGCGTGTTATCACGTCGCTTCAATTTCTCGAGCCCCGATACCAATTTGCCAACAGCCGTATCAACATTGGCAACATTCGCAAAATACTGTGCTTCATTGCGATCTCTGGATGAGGCAACATAGGTTTCGACCAGAGAAGCTGGTGATTCAATTGGCTCATGGGGTTCATGAAATGCGGCATAGATAAAAAAAGGACGATCAGGATCACATGTTCCAAGCCAATTGATGGCCTCGTCGACAACAATCTGACAACTGAAATCCTCAATCAGGCCAACTGTCTTTCCATTGCGAACGTAATTACGCGGATATCGGTGCGATGGTGAGGCATTGTTTTGAGTTGCCAACCAATGATCAAATCCAAAGTCACCCGGTTGTGGCTGTCGGTCGTTATTGAATTCACTGTTGCAGTGCCATTTGCCAGCCATACACGTCTGATAGCCAGCATCCTGCAAAAGCTTGGCAATCGTGATTTCGGAGGCTCTCATGTGCACCAAATCACGCCGATTGGGAGATGTTTTCCTGGCTTCAGGTATCCAATCATAGACTCCCGCTCGGTTGGGACTACGCCCAGTCAGCAACCCAACTCGCGAAGGAGAACAGACCGGCGCGGTTGAATAAAAATCGGTAAACTGCACACCGGTTTTCGCCAGTTCATTCAAATGAGGGGTTTTGATGGCCGGGTGTCCGTAACATTCCAAATCGCCATATCCAAGGTCGTCACAAAGCACGACAACAATGTTGGGGCGAGTCTCTGCGCCCCAACCTGAACCCAGCAAACTCAAAAAAGCAATCGCGCATCGAATTGAAACATACATACAAGCAGCCAAAGACATGATTACCGGTAACAGAATTGAATGCCCTGAGTATAATCAGCTCACGTTGGACTCGGGCTTGGTCGGCTCACATTAACAGATGCGCTGTTAATTTTCTGTCACATGATGGAACAGGCAAGCAATCAGGCCGACTGGAACAAACGGAAACTGTGTTTAGGCTGGGAATCGAAGCGGATTCAACGACAGCTAACTTTGCTACCTCACTGACCTGAAACCATGCCGCTGAGCCCAATCATTTCACTTTCCGGAGTCACCAAGCTCTACAGCGGCTTCCGGGCATTGGACGATGTTTCTCTGGAGATCGAACCAGGAATCACAGGCTTGCTTGGACCCAATGGCTCGGGGAAAAGCACGCTCATCAAATCTTTGCTTGGATTGGTCCGCAATCATCAGGGCACCGGCACCGTGCTGGGTTTGCAGTGGCCCGGCGAGGTTCGCGACATCCGTGATCGCGTAGGCTACCTTCCAGAAGATGACTGCTACATTGCGGGGCTCACCGGGATTGAGTCCGTCGCCTTCATGGCAAATTTGTCGGGTCTACCGAAAACGGAGGGTTTGCGAAGAGCGCACGAGATGACCGATTTTTGTGACATCGGTGAAGAGAAGTACCGGTCTGTCGAAACTTATTCGACAGGCATGCGTCAGAAGTTGAAATTTGCCCAAGCGCTCGTCCATGATCCACCCATCCTGATTCTCGATGAACCGACCACTGGCCTTGATCCTGATCAACGGGATGCCATGCTGCGTCGCATTCGCACTCTAGCGCAGGACCATGGCAAGTCCATTCTGCTATCGACTCACATCTTGCCAGATGTAAAGTCAGTGTGTGATCAAGTCGTCATTCTCGCTCGTGGCAAGGTGAGAGTGCATGACACGATGGAAAATCTCAGTAAACCAGCGGAACCAACCCTGAATGTCATGATCTACGGGCAAAAGGATGCTTTCCTGATTGGCCTCAACAAAGCCGGATACAACGTGACAGCTCAGGCCGATGGTGCGCTCAAGATCACTGGCACGGGCGTCGACCAAGTTGGCGGTGTGTGGGCCATTGCAGCATCGACTGAAACTTCCATTCGCCGACTCGCCCCAGCACAGAACTCTCTGGAAGAAATTTTCTTTCAAGCGGTATCCAGATCGGAGCATCCCTAATATGCCAGTGCATGATCTTGGATATAGAAAGTGGGTTGGGAAACGCAATCACCAACTCATTCGCGCTCTCTTTGTTGCCCGAAGCGGAATCACGCTGATTTGGCGGCGACGAATGCTCAAATTTCTATTGATAATTGCTTGGCTCCCCATTGCCATCCCAGCCATTGGTATTTTTGGCTTTGAGCAGGGACTTACCAATGAGACATACCGCAGAACTATCGTCCAAGCGTTGCGAGGTCCAATGGAACGCCCAGATCTTGCTCTACAGATGCTGCAAGATCCAATCAGCATTCGGCATGAGGTCTGGTCGACGCTGATTCTGGGATTTTTCCGTGTACCACAACTGTATTCGATGGTGCTTCTGGTCGGGCTGATCGCGCCGCTGCTAATTTCATATGACTTACGCAGCAAAGCCTACCTGCAGTACTTCTCCCGTCCACTCTCACCGAATGAATATATCGTTGGCAAATCGGCTGTCATCTGGTTCTTTCTGGGCATGATTACGACGTTGCCAGGCCTGACACTCTACCTGCTGGGAGTCTTACTTTCGTCCGACATATCGGTAGTGGGCATGACATGGGACATTCCTCTGCGCATTCTCCTTGCCTCTGTGGCATTGATCATTCCCACCACTGCGTTGGCCATTAGCTACTCAGCATGCACTGTCGAGAATCGCTATGCATCCTTTGCATGGTTTGCAACGTGGATCATGGGCTCAGTGGCTTATCAAATCCTCACCAACGCACCTCGGATGGGACGAGGTCGCAGAAATCGCATCGATATGGATTTCGATACAGAACGTTGGCTATTGGTATCGCCCTACCACACACTCGGCAAAGTAGAAACGTGGATCTTTGGCCTCAATACCGGCGAATCATCCGTTTGGCCAGCGATCGTGATCCTGCTTGCAATCACCGTGATCGGCACGCTGTTCGTTCGAAATCGTCTTATCGCAAGGCTAAGTGTTTGATGATTCAACTTGAAAAGGTTTCCAAACTGTATGGCAACGTCATTGGATCAAATGATCTGACGGTCGAACTGGGCCCGGGTGCGTATGGCATTGTAGGCCCCAACGGTTCTGGCAAAACAACGTTGATCAATCTTTTGACCGGTCAACTGAGACCGACTCTCGGCAAAGTTTCTGTCTTCGCTCAGGATCCATGGCGTAACCGAAAGCTGCTGCGACGAATTGGGCTGTGCCCTGCAACAGACGTCCTCTACCCCAACGTGTCAGCCTACGAATGGGTTACGTATCAGGTCCGTCTTCATGGCCTGGCTCATGCCGACAGCAAGCGTTTGGCTACTGAAAGTCTTGCACAGGTCCAGATGACGGAAAACATGCACCGGCCGATGGGCGAGTACTCACTGGGAATGAGACAACGAACCAAGATTGCCCAGGCATTGGCACACCGACCCGAGTTGCTGATTCTCGATGAACCCTATAATGGACTTGATCCAGTGGGTCGCCACCAGATGACCCAGCTTCTTATTGAACTTTCAAAACAGGGAACCAGCCTGCTGTTTGCAAGTCACGTGCTGCATGAAATCGAAGAAATCACTTCGTCGTTTCTGTTGATTCATGGGGGCCGATTACTCGCGTCGGGTACAGCAAGTGAAGTCGAACAAATCATCGCGGACACACCTCAAGAGGTTGTACTCATCGGGCCCGACGTTCCCAAGTTAATCCCTCATCTGGCAGATCAACATTGGGTCGATACGATCCAACTTCTTGCAGAACGAACAGAACTCAGAGTTGGCCTTCGCGACCCCTCAAACCTCTACCACTCAGTCGCCGATTGGATCAGTAAAGACCAACTGCGAATCGATCAGTTCCAAACCGCCAACAGCAACCTCACGGCGGTCTTCGAGTCCTTGCTGCGACACCATCGTGGAGAATCAAAGTGAATCCACTGCTTGTACTCGATGTTGTTCGCTTTGAGGTTCGACGCTCACTATCGCCAGGCCGCCTTGCAATCTGGAGCATTCTTGTTCTCTTCCCGATCGTGCTCGTAGCCGCCCTCCGACTGCTAAGCAATCGATCTGCAGAAAACGCGGAAGCATGGGGAATGGCACTGTATTTCCTGATCCCTGAGGTTGTTTGCCTGCTCGGCTTGCTACTTTGGGCCACGCCCGCAGTCAGCACCGAAGTCGAAGGTCAAACCTGGATTTATCTCGCGATGCGGAGATCGGGAAGAAACCTCGTACTCATTGGAAAATACCTCACCGCAGTACTCTGGTCGTGCTCAGCTGCTTGTGTCGCAACGACGGTCTGTGTCATCATCATGGGAAGTGCTGGTGGGCTGCAACTGTGGGTCGTCATCTGTGTCCTTTCACTCCTGTCTTGCCTGGCACATGCTGCTCTCTACATCTTGATTGGAACGATCTTTTTTCGACGCACAATGGTGACAGCTGTCGTCTACACGCTGCTCGTTGAATACGGCATTGCCTTCGTACCAGCAATGGCCAACCGATTAACCATCAATTACCGACTACGTGGACTACTTGCGGAGTGGATGAACTGGACCGCAGCAAGAACGGTCACAGAGAACATTGGAGGACAGGAAGCAGCATGGTTTCATGTCTCTGTTCTGCTGGCGACCTCAGCCACACTGGTAGCTGTTTCCATCCTGAGATTGACATGGACTGAGTTGCCCACGCAGCAAGAAGGCTGAAGTAAGTGCACCGTTCAACCTTGTGGTGAATCGGCACATCAAGCGTCGGCAGAAATTGGTCGGAAGCATCAGCGGAGCATCACACGAGGATGGGATCGAGTACGATCAAATCGCGATAAAACGCAAATCAACCCATTCTCATCACGGCCTCACCTTCCTCACGCAGCTCTGACGAAAGGCCATGATTTGACAACATGCAACGGTTGCCAGATGTTCCGTTGAATCAATTCACCCTGCATCGGAGTTTGTTCCGTCCGGTGCTCGGCATGGATTTTCGCTCGCACGGCAGCTTTGTTAACGGCAGCCTTGTTGACGGCAGCCTTGTTGACGGCAGCTATGCTGCAAACACGACTGCCCAGCCAAAGCAGGGCAGGGCACAACACTACAACTTTGGCACAGGTCGCTTAGGCACCTTTTTCAGCATGCGAGCCTTGTCATCCTGCGCTGGGCGAGGAACGTTGTTATTGTTGTTATTGTTCCCTGGATTGCGTGCAGCAGGCGGCGCGAGATCAGTGAAGGATTCTTCCCACTTCCAACCAATCGGAACAGAAAGTTCCTGCTTCGCCAACAATGCCCATGGGGTGCCCTTATGCTCATTGGCAACAGCTTGCAAAAGCTCGGTCGCGGTTTCAGCTTCATTTTTCCATTTGCTACCCACCGAGATTTCCTCGCTTGGTGCCAGTAACCAAGTGTTGTTCTTCTGGTCCTCGAAGGACATACCGCGTTTGGCTTTCGCCAACATCGCGTTGTAGGTTTCGGTTCGAACTTTCTGAGCCAGCACGCGTCCCATCGCCAAGTCGAAACCGGCCTTCCATCTCAAGCTCTGCTCTTCATCGCGCACTTTCATGCCAGGATTCAAAGTCTGGGCCATTCTTACCAGCGTTGGCTCCAGTTTCGCTGCATCCTGCTGGGCAGAGGTGAGGTCTCCCACCAATTGAGGCTCACTCATTCGCACGAATCGAGTCTTCGGTCTCGCCAGACCGCTTGCTGGTTTCATCTGAGCGGCATTGACCAACGCATGTCGCAGGGGACTCGATTTGACCATGTTCACGTAGTCTTTCTGAGAAAGATAGTCGGGACGATAACGCGACATTGCGACAGGGTCGAAGAAATACTCGAGATCAGACGCATAAGCATCGATCTCACCGCGTTTGACTTTACGACTGACATTTCGATTTGGATGCACAGTGAAGTAGATACCACCCGTCTCATAGCAAAGCCTTGTCAGAGCATATGGTCCGAAACCGCTATCGATCACTGGCTCTGCTTCGAAATTTGCAGTGAAGCCAACCTGCACTCGTTCAGGCAGGAAAGTCTCAGGGCCCTGATCAACCTGCGCCCACTGGGGTGACTGGTCATACTTGGGATCAGGATCAACGTACTTCACCAAACTATGCTCTCTGCCGAACGGAGCAGGAACCCCGATCACGTAAACTGGAATTGCAAGCTTACGGCAAGAAGTGATTGAGGCTTCCAGCATGTTGTGGTCATCGCCTTTTTCGTCGGTGACGACAACAAACAACACATTGCGTTGCGGTTCGCGTCCTGATCGCATCCGACGCAAACCCTTGTATTGTTCAGCTGCTGACGAGATTGCGCTGAAAACTTTTTCTTCGCCCGTCGAATCCACTTCAATGCTATCGACGATCGACTTGATCTCTTCGAGGTCATCGGTCGGATCCTCGGTGTACAGCGTCACCTCACTCCCAAACCCGATGACGGATGTCAACAAAGGCTGATCACTTTTGTCTTTCGAGAAAGCTTCAACCTCGCTTTCCTTGGCGATCCCAAGTTCACTGTAAATGCGTTCGAAACGATCACGAATCTCTCGTCGTTGACGATGCAATGAACCACTCTGATCAAACAACCAGACCACCAAGGTAGGTCGCTCTTCAAGCGACTGCAGGATTTCGAAAGTCAAACGGTCTACTGCGCCTTTTGCTCCTTGAGTGCCTTGCCCCACTTTCCCTTTCAAGTCTTCCAACTTGTCCAATGGAGCAACGGAATGCTCGAACATGTTGTTGACTTCAATTTGACCCAGCTCAGTTGGATCAAGTTCGACGGGATTTGGGATTTCAGCCTGCTCTGAAAAAATTTCAGCGGAAGCCTCAGCCATTTCCACCTGAGCGTCGCTGTTCGCACCTACCTCAGTCTGCTGCACCTCACTGTAGGTGATCTCGTCAATTGTCTCGATTTTTTCTTGCTCGTACTCCGGAGGTGAAACCAGAACAACGGCTTCGTCATCGACCTCGGCGCGAAGTGGTACCAGAGCCAGAGTCAGGATGATAATCAGGTGAACCAGCATGCTGCCGATCAGCGCCGTCGCTTCCTCGTTTTCCAATAAAGACTCATCTTCCAGCTCAGCCTCACCCCAAGCGTCCACGTTCCCAGCGCCAGGCTGTGGGATCGCGTCTGACGGTTGATTCGACTCTGGGCCTGAAGAAGGAGGGGTCACACTTGACATCGCAAACTGCCTTTGACGAGGAATTCACCCAATTTGGTGCTTTCAATGGAATCGGTGTTCACCGTCCATTAATTAGACATTTTCACCCACCCCACGCAAACTTTCAACTTGGAAGCTGGATAAGTTTCGTGTTCCGACGAAAATTGCCTCACGGTTGTAACGCCCAAGGGTCATTCATGTACCCCAAGATGGTTTTGCTTTTGTGATCTTCCGATAATTACATGAAAACAGGCATCATGCACCATCTCAAGATTAGAATGCAGGACCAAAAATGAAGCATCCAAACCACGCCACACCCCCCTGCGGAGCTACTCAGTAACGAATGAGTGAACGTTTGATCGCTATTGGTGACATTCACGGCTGCAAACTCGCCTTGGATCGCCTGCTTGATTCGATTCAGCCAACTCCGCAGGACACCGTGGTGACATTAGGCGATTACGTGGACCGTGGACCGGATTCACGTGGGGTGATCGATCGCCTGATCCAACTCGGCGGGGAAACACAGCACATTGCTTTGATGGGAAATCATGAAGAAATGATGCTCGGCGTGGTGCAGCACCAGTTGCCCCACGATTCATGGGTACGCCATGGCGGCGTTGATACTTTGGACAGTTATGAATTTCGTGGCAGCTTGGATTTTCTGCCGGACTCCCATTTGGAATTCTTTGAATCGCTTCGCCAATTTCATGAAGAGAGAGGTCATTTCTTCACTCATGCTGCTTATGCACCAAAGATCCCGCTGGAGGAGCAAGCTGCAGACATGCTTCGTTGGCACTCGCTTCACGACATCGTGCCATCACCCCATTTGAATGGCAAGGTTGCAGTGGTTGGGCACACAGCCAGCGAGGACGGAGAAATCCTTGATTTGGGACACCTGATTTGCATCGACACCTTCTGCTACGGCGGCGGCTGGCTTACCGCCCTCGATCTGCGCGGTGGGCAAATCTGGCAGGCATCGAAAGAGGGTGAAATGCGTGCGTGATCTGGCCGCGGTTTCCAGGCAGTAGACGCTCTTAAATGGCAGTGAGTGAACGAAGGCAGATCCAACGTGAAACACAGACTCAACGCGATCGATAAACTTTGCCAAATCGATTCAACCAGACTGACCATCATGGTCGAAGAGAGAGAAAGACACCAAGGGATCAGGTGCGCCCGCACCCCCTGCCGAATCTTTCGCTCGACCAATGAATCAAGATGGACACGAAAACGTCGTTCTTCGGCTTCCTTCCGATGCCGCTTTTCCGCATGCGGCTGTACTTGCCTTTTTGCCTGCTGCTGAGCCCTGCACTTGCTCAGGGTCAGGTCCGCAGTAAAAAACCCGACAGAGCTGTTTATCAGCCGCGAGTGATTACCCCGGTCCAGATTGCCGAGTTGCAGGATTCGGGGCAGGACGAATTCGCATTTTCCGAGTTCAGCAGAGTGAAGACAGTCTCAAGGGATGACGCTGGCTCATCCAAGAACCCAATTCAGTTGGTCGACACCGAGCTTGAGGACCAAGCACTTCGAGCTGGGATTCCTCCACTTTCCCAGCTGCGTCCTCTCCCACTCGATGATATCGAATCAGCTTTTCCCTTGGGCAGGCAGAAACAACGTGACTCAGGAATCCAACAGGTGGGCAACACCGAAATCAAGTTGATTCCACCAAAGCCAATCCAGCTTACTTCGCCTGAATCCTCTGATCACAATCACGACATCAGTGAACCAGTTGTGATGGAATCCCTCAGCCCCTTGCACGATGCAAGATACGACGGTTGCGACAGCTGCGGTTCCAACGATTTGTGGAGTTGTGATTCGATGGGTTGCGATGGCATTGACTGCCGTAGCGGCAGGGCATGGCATGCTTTGGTTGCCGACCATTTCAAAACAGATCGATGGTTTGCCAGTGCGGAACTGATGCTGATGTGGCGTAAGGGTGATCGTCTACCTGCCCTGGTGACAACCGGACCCGACACCGACATCTCCACCGCTGGCAGATTGGATACAACAGGCACCGAAATTCTGTTTGGCGAACAGCGCACTCTCAATGATCTTCGCGCTGGTGGTCGTTTCACTCTTGGTGCATGGTTGGACAATCGCGAGTGCCAGGGTCTTGTCGGCAGATACTGGTTCGCGGGCCGAGAATCGACCCACTACGCAACGAACCAAAACGAAACACCTGTGATTGCTCGGCCATTTCTGAATCTCACTCCTCCATCCGCAACACAGGACAACTTCGTGATCGCATTCCCGGGTGCTCGCGAAAATGGGAGAATCAGTGTCAGCGGCAGCAGTGACGTGATGGGCGCAGATCTCTCCATTCACCAATTTCTTTATGGTAAGTATGGTGGCACGATCGATCTGGTATACGGTTATCAGTTCATGCAACTGGATGAAGATCTTTCGATTTCAAGCGGATTTACCAACTTGCTCTCAGGCTCAACCACACCGGTAGGAGCGATCGTCGATGTGACCGATTCATTCGAAGCGATCAACGAGTTCCACGGAGCTCAGATTGGATTTGCATCGCGATACCGCGAGGGATGCTGGTCTTTCAACTCGCTATTGAAATTCGGCTTTGGTTCGTTGAATCGAATCGCAAAACGCAGGGGCACGACATCAACCACAGTCGGCATCGACACGACCACCATCAATGAAGGCCTGCTTGTGAACAACAACAATTCTGGCAGGTACTCGGATCGCACTTTCGGCTGGATCCCCGAGTTGGACCTGTCTTTGGGTTATCGCATCTCATCAAACTTGGATGCAACTTTTGGCTACCACCTGATCGCGATGACGGATGCTGTTCAAGTTTCTGGCACCATCGATCCTGACCTCGCGGTCAACACCGACACCACTCCGCCAACAGATCCTTTGCGTCCAAGTCCAGAAATGCGATTCGGCACTTTCTATCTGCAGGGGATTCACTTCGGCTTACAGTACGGATACTAAAACAGTTCCTACTCAGCTGATCAGAGAAATTTCGTTGACTGATTCACCCGACCGCTTTTGTGACGCCCCGATTTCACGTCTCGTGGGCTTTGAGGTTCGGCCTGGGGGAGTGGGCGAGGCCAAGGTTGAGCTCCAGTGCGGACCGCAGCACCATAATCCAATGGAGCGGGTACACGGTGGGGTGATCGCGGCCTTGGCTGACGCCGCGATGGGAATTGCCTTTGGCCGCACTCTGCTGGACGAAGAAGACTTCTCAACGATCGAAATGAAGACCAATTTCCTCCGACCTGTCAAAGAGGGTTTGATCGTTGCGGAGGCCAAAGTGCTGGAACGCGGTCTGCGCATCGGCTTTGTCCAATGCACGATCAGGAACGCACGAGGCAAGCGGGTGGCGACAGCCACTTGCACCTGCACTGTGATCAGCGATTGACTGTATCAAAATGGAAGCGATCGCAAGAGCAGAGTCCGCTCGAGAAAATCAACCCGAGGCGTGAGCGAGGCTTTGACTGCCCCGCCTCACTCACGCTCCAGGTTAAAATATCTGTCCGGCCTCGTTGAGTGCATTCCACGGTGGCGAAGAGAACACCAGTTTCGTGCACGACGGGTCACGGAGACAAGAAGCAAATGCATCCACAGTCAATCTCATTGCCCCACAAGGAAACTGACCAAGCTGGACATAACCGCAACTTGTATGTTCAAACCTAGCACCTGTTTTCAGCCGTGCTGCTCAAATTTCGCATTTGAGTGCAATTTTTTTACCTCAAAGGTCGGCTTTCCCGGCTTTCCAATTTCGAGATGCACGCCTTGTACGAGATCGAACAACTCAATGAGGCAGACGATCCACGACTGAGTGACTACCGAGACCTGCGGTGGAATCGCAAAGCTGATGCAAAAACCCGGGACTTCATTGTGGAGGGCCGCTACTGCGTCGAGCGTCTTTTGCAAAGCGACTACGGGGTGCATTCCATTTTGGTAACGGAGGGCAAACGGAGTGAGTTTCTTGAGCACGTTAACAAAACGGTGCCGGTATATTCACTACCACTGTCAGAAATCCGCAAGCTGGTCGGATTTGACTTCCATAGGGGTATCATGGCCTGTGCAAAGCGTCCGGCCCTGAATTCGATAACATCCTTTGTTCACGAGCAAAGCAATCCTTCTATCACCATTGCCATGATTGGCATAAGCGAACGCGAGAATGCAGGCAGCATCATGCGAACATCTGCCGCCTTGGGCGTTCAGCGCATTCTTCTTGGCCCCAACACTGCTGATCCGTTTGCCCGTCGCACCATTCGAGTCAGCATGGGCTCGGTCTTTCGCTTGAAACTGTATGACCTGTGTGACCCGGCATCCCAGCTACCAAGCCTCGCTAAGCAACATGGACTGCGGACGATCGT
>PKCN01000143.1 GCA_002862205.1 Planctomycetaceae bacterium
AGTGATAGTGATAATGCAGTGTCCGCAACAACGTTCTGCTGCCCGGCGTGATTATGGGCTACCCGCAACAACCCCGGGTTGCCGATTTCGGTTTGCGATGCTGCTTCCCGTTGGTGTGGTGGCATGGAAGTGTTCCATGGCCCGTTGCAAAACGGTGTCTTCATGGTCCGACGTCAATTCGCCGGCTTCGTTGGGGCGTGCTGCGATGTAGCTTGGCTGCACTTCAATGGTAGGGATGACACCGTTGCGGCTGATTGCCCGTCCGCTGGGTGAGTAGAACTTGGCAGTCGTAATGCAGAGCCCAAACTTGGCGGCGTCCATTCTGAAAATGCCTTGCACACTGCCTTTGCCATAACTGGTCTCACCAATGATCGCTCCTCGCTTACTATCGGCGATTGCCCCTGCGAAAATCTCGCTAGCGCTGGCGCTGTCGTTGTCGATCAGAACAACCAAAGGCACACTCCATGTGTTGGTAGCGTGGGCCCTGTACTCAAAGTTTTCTCGAGCATTGCGTCCCCGAGTCGTGACGATTTTCCCTGATTGCAGAAAGCGATCAGCGACTTCAACAGCCGCCGAGAGCAGGCCGCCGGGGTTGCCGCGAAGGTCAATGATGAGCGACTTCATGCCCTGTTTGTGGAGGTCTCGAAGTGCACGTTCGACGTCGCGAGTCGTCGTTTTCTGAAAGTTGGTCAGCCGCAAGTAACCGACCCGCTTATCGACGTTGACGAATCGCACATTCTCCACACAGGGAACTTCAACACGTCGTCGCTGTACTGACATGTCGCGGGGCTGATCGTCTTTCCCAATCACGGTTAATGATACGTAGGTATGCTCCAAGCCACGAAGCAGGTCAGCCACGACCTCGGGAGACACGTTGTCGGTGCGAGCATTCTCCACACGCACGATTCGTTCTCCGGGGAGAATCCCGGCTTCTTGAGCGGGGCCCTTGGGGATCACGGATAGGATTTGGAGAGAATCACCAGTCGTCTTCAGTTCAATTCCGAGTCCTACAAAATTTCCCTCAATGTTGGAAAACATCTCGTCGAGTTGGTTGGGAGACAACAGGCGAGTGTAGGGATCAAGTGTGGAGACTGTCCCTCCCAGAAACTCCAGTACGGTTGCTGTTCCCGAAAGGCCAAGTTCCCGTTGAGCGATTTGAGCGACAAAGGCAACCGTGCCACGAAGATCAAATCGGGTCGCTGTGCTGCGATTTCTTGTTTTGCGGTGGATCGACTGACGGAATGCTTCAATCCGTTCCGCTGGAGCATTTGCCAGCATCCGCCCGACAAATTTTTCCTCGGTCAGCGCGACTTCCAGAGCGGCGGTGCCATGGATCATGATCCGTTGCCAGTCGACAGTGTCGACATAGTGCGTATTCAGGTTTGCCAACACTTCCGAATACAAATCAAGTGCCTGGCTGGTACTAAGTTCACGAACCGAGGCGAGGAAGCTTTCGTCCTGGTAGCGGCGATTCACATCGTAATGAAGTCGGCTGATGATCAGTCGTTGGTAGAGCGTTGCGTTTTTGGGAAAGTCCCGAGAGGCGGATTCGTAATGGCGGACCGCTTCGCTCCAAAGCTGTTCCTTTTCCATTTCGAGACCCTGGCTCAGCGCCTTGGCCTGCTGATCGGCCTGTTGATCAGCCTGTGGCTCTCTCATCTCAACCGGAGCCGCTTGCGATACCACTTGGGCATAGCCAGAGGTAGCAAGATAGAAACAGACCAGCCCGGCGGTCAGTCGTGCCAGGAAGGGGCGAGGTTTGACTCTTGGGAGTAGACCCATGCGTACGTATCCGACGAGCATCTTGGGGGAGGGGAGGTCCACGGACGTGTTGATTGGGATGTCCGTTTCACGGCCTTGCAGCGATGCTCACAACACTCGGCCATGGGAATATAGGTCACAAAAAGTGCCTGGTCAAAAACCAATCTGACGGCCAATCCGGATAGATACCGTGATCTGCATAGACCGAACCTGGGCCAAACAGTGAGGACGGTTTTTCCGGTGATGCGTCCCAAAAAAATGGTCGCAACTCAGGGAAACAAGACGGTGGGTTTCACGTCTCGTTTCACAACGGGCCGATGCGCTTCCCGGCGCTTGAAGCGACAAATTCAATGTCGCGGCTTCTCGAAAATAATAGGCATTGTCCACTTCGTAGACAACGAGTTGAACGGCAGAAATTACGTTTTGAGGAACATGAGTTGACAGCGATCCAAGTTCCTTTCTACCGTCAGCCAGGACGCGAACCGGCGTTGCTGTGGGGGGAATTCAAAAACCTGCAGACCACCGAAGAAAATATCAACTGATCGCTGTATGAACAGGGAACCGAAAGGTCCAACTTTGAGGATGAAAGCGAATTCCCGTTTGGGGAGCCTTTGCAATGCGCATCGGGGCGAGTTCGAAGCCCACGGTAAGTTGCTGGCCCGTCAAGCCTCAGCGGTTCCATCTTGTTTTGTTTCCCTGCCGTACCGAAGCTCCAAAATCTGGCAGCGATGCAACCCGCTGGGATATGCAGTTCTGCAAAATACAGGTCTGAAAAATACAGGTCTGAAAAATACCGCTTTACGATGGAAGGATCCACAACAACCAACTCTCCGACATCGATTTGCTTTGCTGGTGCAGGTTTTGTTGTTGATCGTGATTGGATTGAGCACTGGTTGCACCACAACTCGTTATCTCTCAATGCGAAGTGTTCGTGAGAACGCCTTGGCGAGCAGTCTGGGGTTGGGTGGCAAAGAGGGGCCAGGGATCAGTGCACGCACCTTGCACACGCTACGCCGATTTGCGTTGGAGGATCGTTACGAGGCTGATCCGAGTCAATGTTTTGCCCACATTCGTCAAAGAGTCAATGAGCATCCTGATTCAGACTTGATTTATGCACTCAGTGAGCTTTCGTACGTCGAGGGCAAGAGGGCCGAGCAGGAGGGGCGACTGGGTGATGCATTGAATCATTTCGGAATTTCACTCACCAATAGTTACGACTATCTTTTCAGTGATGATTTGGAAGATACCCGTAATGCATATGATCCCCAATTTCGAGCCGTGTGTGATCTTTACAACGAGTCGCTTGAGGATACTCTGCGTCTACTGTGCACGGACAACAAAATTGAGCCGGGCAAGACCTATCGAATTGAAACGCCGGATCGTGAGTTCATTGTTCGTGCGGAGGTACGTGGTCAGTGGGCGGCAGATGAATTTGACCATTATGAGTTTGTGAGCGATTACGAGATAGAAACCTTGCGGAATCGTCACACCACGTTTGGTTTAGGTGTACCTTTGATCGCAGTCCGAAAGCCACCAACAAACGCCGATGATCGGGAGAAATATTATGCCGAAGGCCTCAGCTATGCTGTGACGGCGCTGATGCGATGCGTGGAGCCAACAGATGGTTCGCGGACCGGGGAAGCCAGCCACTGCGTGCTGGAATTCTTTGATCCACTGACGGCAAATCAGATTCATCTGGGTGATAAATGGGTGCCGTTGGAGACCGATCTGACAGCTCCCTTGGCCTTCTTTCTTGATAGCCCCGAATTTCGGCAACGCAACAAGGCCACGGAGGGCTTGTTGAATCCCAACGATTTGCAGAAAAAACGCGGGCTCTACATGCTGGAACCCTATGATCCAGATCGGATTCCGGTCTTGATGGTGCATGGGCTTTGGTCCAGCCCCATGACTTGGATGGACATGTTCAATGATTTGAGGAGTTTCCCGGAGATTCGGGAGCGTTATCAGTTCTGGTTCTATTTGTACCCCTCAGGCCAGCCTTTCTGGAATAGCGCCACCGAGTTGCGCCGCGATTTGCAGGATTTGCGGACCGCATTTGATCCCACCCAGCAAGATCAGATGATGGATCAAATGGTGCTTGTTGGGCATAGCATGGGGGGCCTCGTCAGTCGGCTTCAGACGATCGAAAGCGGCGACGATTTCTGGCGGAGCATCAGTTATGAAGAAGCAGGGACTGCTGCGGAGGCGTTGAAGAAAATCAAGGGGCCCAATACCGAGCGTCATAAACTTGTCAGCACCCTGTTCTTCAAACCAAATGATTCCATCCGTCGGGTAGTTACCATCGGTACGCCGCACCGCGGTAGTGACTTTGCCAACGACTACACCCGCTGGCTGGCTCGCAAATTCATCAAACTGCCCGCCATGGCAGTGATGTCCGGGAATCGATTGGTGTCAGAAAATCGAAGCTTGTTCCGAGATACCGATTTGCTCACGGTTTCAAACGCCATCGATTCACTGGCGCCTGATTCTCCGATTTTTCCCGTCATGTTGCGGGCCAAATCATCGCCAAACGTCAAGTATCACAATATTGTCGGGATCACCGAAAGTTCCTTTACCTCCGGCAATGGTGACGGTGTTGTCGATTTCCAAAGCGCCACGATGGAGGATGTGGAGAGCGAGCTGATTGTTGATGCTCCCCATACCACCATTCACATGATCAGCAAGACGATTTTTGAAGTTCGCCGTATTCTACTGGAACACCTGCATGATGTTGATTCCGGCGATCGCGTGGCGCGGCGCGGTCAGCATCTGCTGAGACCAGCAGTGATGCAACTCAACAACAAGCAAAAAGATGTAAACTCTCGTGTACCCGTCGTGATCACACGATAATAATCACGTTGCTGAAACAAAAGCAGAAAGCGGGGCTCGCTTCGCATCTTCCATCGCAATGGATGGGTCTGCCGGCTTTACAAATGACGCTGGCGATTTTTCAGGACTCGTGTCACGTACCCGATTCCTGCTTCCCTGATTCCTGCTTCCCTGGCTTGTGCGGCTGGGCAGATTGGGGGCACTTGTGCTGCTGCTTGCTGCAGCAAGACGATTGGTACTTGGCGTATGTTTTTCCTGTGCCTCTGGGCGAGCGAATACCTCTTCGCGTTCCACCGTCAGGTCTGGGGTATCCGCGGTGTCTTTGGCGGCCAATTCTCCGCGAACCACATGAATGTGTTTCGGGGCATCAATCCCGATCCGCACGCTGTTGCCACGAACTCTCACTAAAGTGATTTTGATTTCATTTCCAATCAAGATCTGTTCGTCTGCTTTCCTTGTAAGTACCAACATGGCTGTTCCTTTGCCTGCATTAGTGGGGAGGTGTGTGAGGGTCAGTCGACCCTCGCTCTTTACGACTTCTGCTTCATGCATGGTTCGTGCCAATTGGAATTTTTAATTCGATGTTTTCTCTCAAAACAAACGATTTGCAACGGATTACATCGAAACAGTGATTTGCGATTGGCGGAAATGAGCGACAACGCGGGGGTACCATGCAGCGGATTCGGTACGTCTTACAATCGTTTGTACAAATGTCGGTCGCTGAAATGATAGCAACGCCGCATTGCCAGCAACGCCGCATTGCCAGTCATGCGGCTGTCGGCAATGAAGCCATTCGTCTTGAGGAAATCCGGGTGATTCTTTAGTCTTCGTGTGACCGTTGCACGAACAGAGTCCGTCCGGGGCATGGAGATTGCCGGCTGGCGGTGTGGAACGAGTCAGTGCAGACCCGAAACCGGTTCAAAGGAGTGACCGTGATGCCATTGCAATTTGCCCGAAACCAAGCCCGCCTGAAATCCGTGCGATTTTGGTTGCTTGTTTTCTCGATGACCCTGTTTGCTGCTGTGATGTCAGAGCGAGCTGAGGGTCAGGAAACCAATAACGTTGTCGCTGTTGCTAACGCTGAGCCGATCACTCGCAAGACTTTGGCCGATGAGTCAGTCAAGCGTTACGGTCAGGGAGTGTTGGACAATATGGTGAACCGTCAATTGATCATGCAGGAGTGTGTGAATCGTGGCGTTGAGGTCACCAATCAGGAGGTGAGTGATGAGATCCGTCGTTTGGCGGCGAAATTTGGTTTATCGTTGGAAAGTTACTTGCAGTTATTGCAGGAAGAACGCGACATCACGCCAGGCCAGTACAGCCGTGAAATCGTTTGGCCAATGCTTGCCTTGCGTCGGTTGGTTTCTGACAAGGTGAAGGTCAGTGAAGAGGAATTCAATCGGGCATATGTCGCCCAGTTTGGTGAGGCGGTCAAGTGTCGCTTGATCATGGTTGCTCAACGAGCCCGGGCCTTGGAGTTGCATGAGCAGGCCAAAGCGGCTCCTGAACAATTCGCCATTTTCGCCAAAAAGTTCAGTGAAGACGAATCCAGTGCAAGTGTTGGTGGATTGATTCCACCGATCCGAAGATACAGCGGTGACACACGGCTTGAGGATGCCGCGTTTGCTTTGCAGACGGGTGATGTTTCCGATGTCCTGCAGCTTGGTGATCAATGGATCTTTCTTCAGGCAGTGCGTCGGATTCCGGCTTCGAGGCCCAGTCCCCAAGCCTTACCTGCGATTCGCGAGCAGATCAGTGACCGGATTCGTGATGAAAAAATGCGGGGTGCATCAGCTGAGTTATTCACAGGACTTCAAACAGAAGCAAAAGTGATCAAAGTGCTGGGCAATCCCGAGTTGAGTCAGCAGTATCCAGGTATTGCAGCGGTGATCAACGGCGAGAAACTGATGGTTTCACTGGTGGCAGCTGAGTGCATCAAGCGTCATGGTCCAGAGGTGTTGAAAGGCGAAATTAACCGAACATTATTACGTCAGGCTCTTCGTGCCGCGAAGAAACAAGTCACGCAGCAGGATCTTCAGGCCGAGGTTGCCAACGCTGCGACTCGTTACGGGTATGTGACCGCGGATGGTAAAGCGGATATGACAACCTGGCTGGAGTCAGTCACGGCATCAGGTGAAACCTCGGAACAGGTGTATATCGCCGATGCGGTGTGGCCCAGTGTTGCGTTGAGGAAACTGGTTGAAGACGAGGTGGCGTTGACCGAGACGGATTTGGAGCAGGGTTTTCAGTCTGCTTATGGTCCACGTGTCGAGGTGTTGGCAATTGTTCTGTCGGACCAACGCAGTGCACAAAAGTTGTGGGAAATGGCCCGTGACAATCCAACGGATGAGTTTTTTGGAAGGCTTGCTGAGCAATACAGTGTTGAGCCTGTTTCTTCGAGTAATTTGGGTAAGGTTCCACCGATCAGAAAGTATGGTGGGCAGCCTGCCATCGAGAAGGAAGCATTCGGTTTGAAGGCCGGCGAGCTAAGTGGAATCATTGCCACTGGCGGCAAGTACTTGATCCTACGTTGCCAAGGTTTCACCGAATCGGTTGTCACTGACCCTGCGGTCGTCCGTGAGGAACTGGTACGTGATCTCACTGAAACGAGGCGAAATAAGGCGATGGCAGATCGTTTCGAAAAGATTATCGACGAATCCGAAGTTGATAATTTTCTTGAGGCGGCCAAGACTCCCAAGGTTGCAAGCCGTCCATAGGTGAGGCATTGGGTGACGAAATGCACCGAAAACACGAAGCCCGGCCATTCAGGTCGGGCTTTTTTTGTCAATGAAGTGGAAACTTTCGCCACATTTGAGGTTACCACTGGGCGAAATGCGATGTCTGATCGACAATGCATGTCGGTGGAATGGGTGTCGCTGGCAGGCACCAAGTCAAACGCCGTGAGCGGTCTGCCGATCCAAGCAGTATTCCCGATACATTTTCTAACACGAATTATTTGATCATGAGTGAATCGTTCAATATCGATGCACCCAATATCGATGCGCCCGCAATCGATATGCCTACGACCGATCCGGTTCCGAAACCGTTCGAGGTAAACTTTGCATCACGGGTCGACCGTTTGCCTCCCTACATGTTTGGAAGGATCAACAACTCGCTGTACCAGAAGCGGCGGGCGGGTGACGATGTGATTGATTTGGGAATGGGGAATCCATCTGATCCACCCGACCCGGTTGTCATTGAAAAATTGGCAGCAGCAGCTGCCGACGAGGGCAATCATGGCTACAGCAAGTCCAATGGGATTGTCAATCTGCGTCGGGAGGTGGCCAGTAAGTACTATCGAAAATACGGAGTACGTTTGGATCCGGATTCAGAAATCATCGCATGTCTGGGAAGCAAGGAGGGTTTTTCACACATGTGTCTGGCGCTGATGGGACCCGGCGATACCGCCATGATTCCATCGCCGTATTTTCCCGTTCACATGTATGGTGTCATTCTGGCTTCCGGCAATGTCGTTTCTCTTGATGTTGCAGATCCGGATCGTTTTTTGCGAAACGTGGCTTACACGTGCGAGCAAATGGCTCCACGACCTAAAGTGCTGATTGTCAATTATCCCCATAATCCATCTTCAGCAGTGATCGAAGCGGACTTTTTTGTCGACGTGGTCCGGTTGGCAAAAAAGTATGGCTTTCTCGTGATCCATGACTTTGCCTACGCAGACGTGGCATTCGATGGGTATCAGCCGCCGAGTTTTCTTGCAGCACCTGGGGCAAAGGATGTGGGTGTCGAATTCACCACGATGAGCAAGGGCTACAACATGGCCGGTTGGCGTGTCGGCTTCTGTGCAGGGAATGCTGATATGATCCGTGGGCTTGGAACCATCAAAGGGTATTACGATTACGGGATGTTTCAGGCAATACAAATTGCGGCCATTGTTGCCCTTCGCGAGACGGAGGCAAATGTGGAGCACCAGTCAGTCATTTATCAGGGGCGGCGCGACGTGCTGGTCAATGGATTGCGACGTTTGGGGTGGAAGGTAGAGTCCCCCAAGGCTGGAATGTTTGTCTGGGCGGAGGTGCCAGAGCCGTGGCGCGGTTCCATGAGCACCATGGATTTTGCCATGAAGTTACTTGAGCAGGGAAATGTTGCGGTCAGCCCGGGTAGCGGGTTTGGTACGGCTGGCGAGGGTTTCTTGAGGATGTCGTTGGTTGAGAATGAGCAACGCCTGCGGCAGGCGGTTCGGCAAATTGGCAAATGCTTGGTGAGTAAGGCCGCTGCCAGCGACGATTGAACGTTTGGTGAAAACAGGCAGCGTCCCGAAGGAGTCCTGCTTTGAGATGGGATTCAGTGGGGGCAGCATCGTCAAGTCGATCGTCCGAACTACCCGACTCGTTGCTGTTGAGTATCCTGAGATAATCCACCGGTGACCTTGAACTGCGGTTTTTGAGGTGCAAATCGGAATTTGTACGCAACTTCTTGCCGTTTGGGTGTCGCAATGCCAGCGGCGAATAGCATTTCTGGTCACAATGGATTATCGTTTTGAGGTCCCCTGACTCAATCGTTTTGCTCGGCTGAACGGGGTCCTGTCGATCCCCCACCGTCAATCCTGCCGTTCCGTTCCTACGCACGATACGCCATGAAACTCTTTCTGAATGTTATGAATTCCGGCAAAGTTGCCTGCTACCTGCTGGCGATTGTTTTGTTCCCTTCTGTCGCTTTGGCTGAACACACAGTGCTGCTACAGGGCGGGCCACGTCTGGCAATCGTTGATCCCGATGGCAAGGTGAGTTGGGAAATGCCGTGGGGCGGCATTCATGACATTCATCTCTTGAAGAACGGGCACATTTTGACCCGCCAGGGCAGAACAGCAGTGGTGGAAATTGATCCTGAGACACGTCAAGTGGTTTGGAAATATGATGCTGCTCAAGCAAACGGTAATGCAGGAAAGCGGATGGAAATTCACGCTTTCGAAAGGCTTGCAGATGGGGCAACGATGATCGCCGAATCCGGGATTGGGCGAATTATAGAGATCAATCGTGATGGCAAATTGATTCGTGAAATTCCGTTGGTACTCGATAACCCCAATGCTCACAGCGATACGCGGTTAGTGCGATCAAGTGGCTCCGGGAGTTATCTGGTCGCGCATGAGGCGGATGGCAAGGTTCGAGAGTACGATCGCAAGTCGGGCAAAGTCACATGGGAATATGAAGTGCCCATGTTCGGCAAGTCTGCTAAAAATGGGCATGGACCTGATGCGTTTGGCAATCGTCTGTTTGCTGCCTTGAGACTCAAAAACGGGAATACCCTGGTTGCCACAGGAAATGGACACAGTGTCTTGGAGGTAACTCCTGAAAAGAAAATCGTCTGGCAGATCAACCAGGAAGATCTTCCTGGAATCCGGTTGGCGTGGGTGACAACTCTCGAAGTCCTACCCAACGGAAACTATGTCATCGGAAACTGTCACGCCGGACCAGGTCAGCCTCTGCTTGTTGAGGTTGATCCAAAAACAAAAAAAGTGGTCTGGCAATTCGATCGCCACGCCGATTTTGGAAACAATGTTTCGAACTCGTTGTTGGTCGATGTTGCTGGAGAGTCATTGAGATAGAGACTGTCTATCCAATTTTCATGTTAATCCTGCCTGTGATTCAGGCGGTTCACCTGTTCCGTTGTGGAACAGTGAATTGGCTTTTGGCACAGGCTTACTACCTGTTTTAAGTTTTGGAGATTCACGTATGATGCGTTCTGCTCTTTCTGTTGCGTTTGTTTGTGCTTTCACTTCCCTTGCGATGGCTCATTGTCAGGTGCCCTGTGGTATCTATGGTGACCAACTGCGTTTTGAGCAGATGTTGGAAGACGGGCGTACGATCGCCAAGGCGCAAGACCAAATCAACGAAATGACTCAGGCTGAAATCACGGCTCAGAGTGTCAATCAGATGGGCCGCTGGGTTGTGGCCAAAGAAGACCACGCGACTAAAATTCAAAATACGATCGCGGCCTACTTCATGGCTCAGAGAATCAAGGCGGATAATAAGGATTACGTCAAGCAATTAACTGCAGCACATGCTGTCATGGTCGCGGCAATGAAGTGCAAACAATCGGCTGATCCAGCGACTGCCGAAACTCTCAAGAAGAAGATTCTTGATTTGTACCGGGCCTATGAAGGTAAAGAGCCAGCGTTCGATCACAAACACTAAGGGTTCACTGAACGGGGATTTCACGTCGCGGGTAGTGACGAAGCCAAAATGAAGTGGTTTCGCGTTGTCCCGGGAAATCTGGTCTTGACCAACCGGCCCCTCGTGGGCCGGTTTTTTTGTGCGCGTTTCAGGTTGGAAACGGTGGCAACGGTTGGCAGGGAAGTTCTCGCAGCAATGCGGGTTTGAATTCTAAATTGAGAACAACGTTGCATCGCGATTTGGTTGCGCAGAGCAGCAGGGGCGATGGTGTTGCCAGAGGGAGAGTTCTAGGGATTCGCGGCTGGCTTGGGAGCGGCTGGCTTGGGAGCGGCTGGCTTGATAGGGAACCGAAGATTCATGGGGGCCTTTGGAACGCGTTCCGTTGCGGGCGGTGCAGGACGCATGTAGCTCAGATTGGGCAATTTTGACTTGATCGCTGCCATGCCCTGCGTGGTTACTTTGCTGCCGGTCAAGGTAAGGTGGCGAAGTTGCTTGAGTTCTGAAAGATTCAGCAGGCTGTCATCGTCGATGGGGCTGTCCCGGATCGATAGGGTTGTTAGTCGTGTCAGGGTTCCGATTGATTTCATTACCTCTTCCGTCACGCCGGTTTGAAACAGATTCAGTTGGGTGACGTTTGCATTCTCAAGTGAACGAATGCCTTCGTCTGTAAGTTCTTTTGAGTTTGCGATAGTCAGGCCAATCGAATCAGCCTTGCAATCTTTCACCCACAGCAGGTCGCTGTTCTGAAAAGACTGCACGTTCACGCGAATTTGGCGGGCTTTGATGTGACCCATCAGTTCGGCTGTTTGGGGGGCGACACGCAATTGTGTCAGCGTCAGGCTGCTCAATGGGGTTGATGCAATGGCACGAAGTTCATCTTCTCCTACGGGAAATGCCACAGTCAGATGAGTAAGTCGCTTCAGCTTGGTGATTGCTTTGAGGCTTTCTGTGGGGATGCTTCTCATGACTGAAACTCGCCGCAACTCACCGAGCGTCTGCAATTGAGCGATTCCCGTTGCAGAGATCGCCGGGCCTGAAAGGTAGAGCGACTGGAGGTTCGTGAGCTCGCAGAGGTGCTTGACGCATGCATCAGTAATGCCGCTGCCCTCAAGCGAGATAGTGCTCAGTTTTGGGAAATGCCGAAGTTGCTCTATTTGTTTGTCTTCAGTAAGGGAACGGACATTGTAGACGGGGCCATTCGCACCGATCCGAGTGACTCGGGCTCCCGAGTCCGTGAGCGTACGAACCGCACGCGCCATCTGGACGTTTTTGAGTGCCTGGAATTCCCGTGACGCCCTGCCCGCTGATTGGAACTCCTGATTTTCACTCAGACGCCGCAAGGTTTCGATTGACTCATCCAGAAAACCTCTGTCGCGACCAATCAGAGCGATGATCGTGATACATTGATTTTGGTAATTGAGATTATGGAGAAGGGCTCGGCGTTCGGCCTCGGGCAGGACAGCGAGACCCGCCATGGCGAGCTGGCGTGTCGCCGCGCGACGGACGCCAAATTTTTGGTGGTTAAGATTTTCAAATGCCTGTTCGATATCGGCAGCCAGCTTGTCTGTTCCCGTGGGTCGCCGTTGCCCGGTAGCTGCTTCGCTCTGTGTCGCGCTTGCTTCGCTCTGTGTCGCGATTGCTTCGCTCTGTGTCGCGATTGCTTGGGCAAATGCATGACCCAACGAGAGCTGGCTGATGCATGCGAACGCGATTGCGCTGCCAACGTATTTGATGTAGCAGGAAATCATACGCACCTCTTCACTGTCAGATCGTGTTCGTTTGAATTCATCGCATAGGTCTCAGCCACAAGTTTCGCGTGACCCGAGTGGAAGACCTCAGTATAGCGTTGGCCTGAAGAAACGGCCAATCATCAGTGAGGGAAAAGTCGTGTTTCAGCCCGGGATTTTGTTGCTGGATTAGGCGGTTTCATGGTTGGATGCGAACGATTTCCGACACGAGAGACAACAAACAATCAGGAAATGTAACTGAGCATTGTGATTCCATTACCCATTTTACGGCAACAAGCGTATTGCGTGACGGTATTTGTATCTTGAGACGGGTGGGTCGCATTGGTTTCCCAGCGGCATTTTGCCTGACTGTATGCCTGGCGATTGGCTCGCTGTTGCAACGTTGGCGATGGGGGGCAGGTTGTTGACATCAGCCACGGGTCGTATCGGTTCCGAAATGCTTGATGCGGCATTGGAGTTGCAAGAACGGGTTGGGTATCCCGGCAGTTGAGCTGAATTGATTCAAACGAGTCCCGCCGATCGTCAATCAGGCAGGAAGCGAGTTCTTCTTGCTGGACGAATTGTTAGAGTCATGAAGTGTCATGAATTCGCTGCAGATGACCGTGTGGCCGTCGTAATTTGGGCATCTGCGCTTTTTCAGATAGGACCGCTGTCTGATCCGGTCAGGGCAGTGTTCGCGATGCGTCAGCACCACACGAATCGCTGGTTTGGCAAGAGCAGAAACCGGAACATGTCGTTCACTTTTTAGGCATTCGGATGTGCCCCCATTTGTCGCAGGACACTGGGGTGCTTCATGCAATCAGGTTTGCCTGGCTTCCTTTGCTGGCTCAGGTGCTGGAACACGCCTGACCGCGATCAAGTTCACGAGAATGCGGGTGTGTCATTCCACGTGCCCGATGGTCGGAGAAAAACAAGTACCCCCTGGCAGATTTGAACTACCGTTTCTGGACTGAGAATCCAGTGTCCTGGGCCACTAGACGAAGGGGGCGGGGCAAGTTGAAGGATGGGGATCCCAAAGCTGCGGCCTGATCATCACCGCTTCCAGCCCGGAATCCTAACACAACAAGGGGGAGTCACGGAAGTCTCGTTCAGTCAGTCAGCAAGCGTGGTTGGCTGGCTTTGAGTGGTTCTCGTGGGATCGATGTTCTTTCCTGCTCACAAACGACGTATGATCCAATGGGATCTTCGAAGGTTGTCTCATCAGAGTCGGCAGTTCACAGGAGTCGGATCATGAACAAGCGAATCATTGCTGGCCAGCTGCTTCAGGAGATAGCGACCGGAGTTTGTGGTCTCGTGCCGGGAGCCGTCGTCATTCAGGACGAACGGATCACGGATATCATTGAGGGGGAAATACCAGCGTCCGCAGATGCAGGGGGGCTGCAAGCGTTGATCTGTCCTGGCTTCATTGATGCCCATCTTCATTTGCCTCAATTTGACATTGTTGGGGCACATGGTCTTCCTTTGTTGGATTGGTTGTCCGGGGTGACATTTCCTGCGGAGCAGCGGTGGGATGATCCAGCCTTTGCAGCTGGCATGACACGATGTGCTGCAAGGCGACTGTTGGCATCCGGGACTGTTTCCTTTGCAAGTTACGCGACGGTGCATCATGAGGCGACCAAGGCCGCAATGCAGTGTGTTGAGGCGTTGGGGATGAAGGCTGCTGTTGGGCAGGTGTTGATGAATCGCAATGCGATTCCGGAGCTGTGTCGGTCGACGTCCCAGTTGTTGCAGGAGGCAGCCAGTTTGGCGGACGCTTTTCCTCCTGAGAGCAGAGTTGAGTTCGCGGTGACACCGCGTTTCGCCGTCACTTGTACGGAAGATTTATTGATTGGTGCTGGCGCGTTGGCAGCAGAAAAAGGCGCGTTGATACAGACACACCTTGCCGAGACGGTCCCCGAATGTCAGAAGGTTGACGAACTGTTTGGTGGCGTCAGCTACGTCAATGTTTACCGAAATGCGAATCTCTTGAGTGGCAAATCGGTGCTGGGGCATGGCGTGCATCTGGACACTCACGACTTGATGCTTTTGCATGAAGCCAACTCTGTGGTGGCGCACTGTCCCGTTGCCAATTCATTTTTGGGTTCGGGGGCCATGAATCGCAGTGGCTTGCAGCGACACGGCGTCAGGCTGGCACTGGGAAGTGATATTGGTGCTGGCTATGAGATCAGTATGGTGCGGGTGGCTCGGGCGATGATCGAGACCGCTGCGGCAACCGGTGACGCGTTTCCTTCGGCTGCTGAGGCATGGCATCTGATCACTGCAGGTAATGCAGATGCATTGGGGTGGTCTGAGGTGGGGCGTTTGCGTGTGGGGGCCTCAGCTGATCTTCTGGTTGTGCAGCCCGACATCCCATGGCTAAGCGGCGGGATCGACCCTTTGGCGATGTTGATGTTTGGCTGGAACGATCGCTGGATCAGTCAGACACTGATTCGAGGTCACTGCTGCTTTCGGCAAGGTTAAGTGGTTTGGCGTTGCTGTGGGGTTGTTGGCGGGCTATCGTCTCGCAGTTGGCGGTACCAGCATTGTTGGGTGCGCGTCTGTTAATCGCGTCAGTGTCTTGGACTTGAAAGTGGGGTGAGTGATGAGTGGAAAACAACCCGATGGGGCGAGTGTGAAAGCCGAAAAACAGGCTGACCCCACTGATGCGTATTCGCAGTCGTCATCCTCTTCGTCCTCGTCCTCATCCTCGTCGTCATCATCCTCGTCGTCGTCGTCGGTTGCGGGTGAGGGTGCCGGTGCGGCAGACTCGATGAACCAAGGCACGGCAGGCTCCAAATACTCCAATCTCAGGATTTGGCCCGCGGTTCTCTTTTTGGCAGCGATGATCGTGGCAAAACTGCTGCCATCGATGATTGAGAATGGGCCATCGCAGATATGGATGAGTGCTGCGTTTGGCCCGCTTCTGGGGGCTCTGATGTTGTTGCTGTGGTGGCTACTCGCCAGTCGGGCTCGTTGGCAGGAGCGTCTTTTGGGGTTGGTCGGGCTTGCGGCAGCGTTCGGTGTGACGTCGGTGCTGCTTGATCCTACGATGCTTGGACCGTCCGTGTTGGTACTGACAATACCACTGGGGGTTGGCGGGTTCGCAATGGGGGGCATCGTGTTATCGAGAATTCATTCACCAGCAAGAACGGGCCTGGCTCTGCTGCTGGCATTGATCGGTTTTGCATACACCGATCTGCTGCGAGCTGAGGGCATGTGGGGTGACTTCGCCTTTGATTTGCATTGGCGGTGGGCGCCAGACGCCGAGGAGCGTCTGCTGGCGAGTCGGGGGGAATCCGGTGATGTTACCGAGGAGCTGTATTCCCAGGACGAGGTGAGGCAGTGGATGGCGGAACCTCAGTGGTCAGGCTTTCGAGGTGCAAATCGAGACTCACGCCAACAGGGAATGGTGTTTGCCAGCGACTGGGATTCCAATCCTCTTCAGGAAGAGTGGCGTGTTCCCGTGGGGCCGGGATGGTCATCCTTTGCTGTGGCTGGAAATATGCTGTACACACAGGAGCAGGTGTCTGATCGCGAACTGATTTCCTGTTATGACGCTGCCACGGGAAAAAAAATATGGGCACAGGCGATCGAGTCAAGGTTTGATGACCCCCTGGGTGGTCCCGGGCCACGAGCCACACCGACGCTAGCAGAGGGTGGTGTATTCACTTTGGGAGCTCAAGGCTGGTTGTCGCGAGTGGATCCGTACAGCGGTGAACTGATTTGGAAAAAAGACTTGCGTGTGGTCGCTGATTGTTCGCCGCCAATGTGGGGCTTTTGTGCTTCGCCACTTGTCATCGACGGACGTGTGATTGTCTACGCGGGCGGTAAGAATGGCAAAGGTCTGCTGGCGTTCAATGTGACGGATGGCGAACTGGCTTGGGCCGTGGATGCTGGAAGCAACTCGTACGCCTCCGCCCAAATTGCAACCCTTGCCGGACAGGTCCGCGTGTTGATGTTGACCGGTAGAGGAATCAGCATTCATGAGCCGGCGACTGGCGAAGTCTTGCTCGACTATCAATGGAAATCAGGAGGTTATCGCTCGCTGCAACCGCAGGTGATCGATGGCAATAAGATTCTGTTGCCTTCGGGAATGGGGACTGGAACACGCTTGATCCAAATCAATGCAGATGAGCCAATTTGGTCGGCCGAGGAGTTGTGGACGACGTTGGCGCTGAAGCCGGATTACAACGACTTTGTTGTTCACCAAGGATATCTGTATGGTTTTGACAGCGGGATCTTTACCTGCATCGATATTGAGACAGGGGAGCGGCAGTGGAAGGGAGGTCGATATGGAAAGGGGCAGGTGTTGTTGCTGGAAGATTCCGGCTTGCTACTGATTACCGCAGAGAAAGGCCAGTTGGTGCTGTTGGAAGCGACGCCAGATGCGAGGAAAGAACGATTCAAGATGGATGCCCTCGACGGGCGTACGTGGAACCATCCTGTGGTGGTCGGCGATCGGCTGTACATCAGAAATTCCTCCGAGGCCGTCTGCTATCGCCTGCCCGTTCTGGAAACAACACCCTGATGCCCCGGCACAGATGGAAACTCAAGAAAACATCGCTAACCATGCTCCAGTAAAACATGCTCGTGACCCACAGCAAAGACGAGGTAATGTAACGACCTGTGAGCATCCCCAGCGTTAGATTGATTCACCAGGGAATGAATCACACAGGTTCCGTCGTTGCCGCCAGCATCAGTTCAACGGCGGCCCTGCCTGGCATGCCAGGCTCGATGCCCAGGGCCAAGGCTTGAGGGGTAGCGGCGACGATGGATGCGTCCAAAAGATCATCGGGATCGACGAGTGGATGTTGCGGCGTGCCTTTGGCGATCGCGATCGCCTGCCCGAATTCGCCTGCTGTCGAAAGGTCGTAGATGCCGCAGCCCACAATTCCGGACGCTGTCATGATTGAGCAGTATTGACCGTTTTTCCAGCGGTGGCTCATGCCAGTTGCGCAACCATTTTTGAACTGCATCGACTGCGTGATGGTGCGTGGTAAACGATCATTCATGTGGAAACTCTCGCGGAGAGATGGCGTTGAGTGGGGAGCTGGTGCGGGGAGCTGGTGTGGGCAGTCAATTCAAGGAATCGGGCTTGCAACTTGGGTTCCCGAAGTTACCGCTCCCGTGCTTCGATTCGTCCACTGGAATGTCTCGGGATCGAAATCAAAATTGGATTTTGTTGCCGCCGGCGTTGCCCATTTCGTTGGAAGCCATTTTGATAACCTGTTCTTGATCGCTTTGGATTCGGGCCGGTTTGCCAGATTGTGCCATTCTTCAGGATCATTGGCATGGTCGTAAAGTTCTTCACCACCGTTGGCATATCGAATGAAGCGATACCGTGTGTCCCGTACAGCCGCGTTGCCACGGCGAAACTCAATGACTGCAGGTTCTGTCCATTTTGTATCTGGTGTTGCAAGCAGCGGGACAAGGCTCGGTCCATCCAGCTGGGCAGGGATGGTTTGCCCACAAAGATCCAGTAGGGTGGGAAAGAGGCTTAACAAACTGACGGGTGCGTCACACACTGCTGGCGAGAAACCTGGTGCGTCGATGATCAAAGGAACGCGAGTGGCCTCTTCCCAGAGTGTTGATTTGTGCCAGTGGCCTTTGGATCCGAGGTGCCAACCGTGGTCTGACCATAGCACCACGATCGTATTGTTGGCGTACGGGCTCGTATCAAGAGTTGAAATGATTTTTCCCAATTGTGCATCGGCGTAGCTGATGCTTGCCAGATAGGCCCGGACTGCATGTTTCCACTTTTGCTGATTCTTGATTGCATTCCAGTCGCTACGGCGATCTTTAGCGAGTTGTTTACCCTCCGAGGGCAGGTCGTCAAGATCATCCGAGCGTACTGCGGGCAACTGAATTTCTTCGAGTGGATAAAGTTCGAAATATTCTGACGGAACGTACCATGGCAGATGGGGCCGGAAGAGACCGCAAGCCAGAAAGAAGGGGCGACGGTGTTGGGCCTGAAGAAACTCGGTAGCGTATTGAGTGGAACGGGCATCGTCGTAGGCAGACGATTCGATTTCCAGAGAACCCCAGTCGTTTTCATGCCCCAGTCCGGAGACGCCGCTAAAGGGAAAACCAGCCGGATTCGACCCGGATTTTGACCACGGGTAGTTCTTTTTCGAGCCGCGAAACCAGGGGTCATTGCGAAAGCGGATCGGCTGGAAATCGTCCCACTGATTGGGAGGATGATTTCCTGCGGTGTGGTGAAATATCTTGCCAGCCCCGGCTACCTCATAGCCAACGCTTCGAAAAAAGGCAGGCAAAGTGACAACGTCAGGGTAATTGGGAAGCAACCAATGTCCATTGTCGTAGAGGCCGGTCGTTGAAGGACGCAGGCCGGTCAGGATGGCTGCTCTGGAGGGAGCACATTTCGGTGAGGGACAATGGGCATTACGGAACAAGGTTCCCCGCTTTGCCAGGCGATCAATGTTTGGCGTCAGCACCCGCCCTTCGTAACCTCCCAGGCACCCGACCCAATCCTTCATGTCGTCGACCGCGAGGAACAACACATTCGCCATCGGTCCCGTTGCTGGCTGCGGTTTGGGATTGCCGTTGGTTTGATCCTCGGGTGCGGACCAACCCTTCGTGGCTATCACATTCCCCAGGATCGCAATGGCCAACGTCGCGAGGAGTTGGGATTTGAAGTACTGCCGCAGAGTCGGGACGGTGACGGTCATTTCAGGTCACCGGGGATTGTGCCGTCGCCCGTGGGCTCGCCCTGGAGCAACCAGGCAAGATTGAATCTGGCAACTTGCGAGCCACCTTTGGGGCCGCCCTCAAAATGCAGGAAGATGAGGCCTTCGCTGGGGGTTCCCGGTCGTCCTGCTGCCAGGGAAGAATAACCGCTGGGACCGTCATACACTAATCGTTTGACAGGCCATGTTTTTCCACCATCGAAGCTGGCCCAAACGGTGGCGCGTTCGCGTTTGGGCTGGTCCGTATCAATGTTACTGAAGATCAGGATGTCCCTGTCGGCTACCGGCAAGCGTGCCAGTCCCCCCATGCATCCATAGGATCGGTGTTGGTGGCCGTCCGGCAGGGTTTCGACGAGTGTCCAATTTTTCCATGTTTGTCCACCGTCTTCACTGAAGGCCGCACGGCGCCGCGTATTGTTGGGGCGTTCCTGCCAATGCACACGCGAGTTGTAATAAATTCGACCATCGGAGAGTTCCGCGAGCGTCGCTTCACCGGTTCCATTCTCCGGAAACGGATCGCTTGTTTGCCAGCTCTTGCCACCATCGTCGCTGTAAATTGCGTTGGTGTAGTGATCAGGCCAGCGTGAACGGTCGTTCTTGCCCGCGTACCAGCGTGCCGGGCGGATGAGTCGCCCCTTGTGTTTGCCATGTCGCAAGGTGATTCCATGCTCATTCATGTGCATCGAAGGAAGGTTACCTGACTTGTCAGGTGCGATCTTCGCCTGCTCTTTCTGCCATGTTTGGCCATCATCTGTGCTTCGGAAAAGAAAAATCTTTGCAGGGGGATGGTTTTCTTCGACAAATGTCAGGATATCCCCGCTGCCCTCATCGACTGTGGTGCCGCCACCCTGAAAACCCGGATCCGCGATCGTGACGGGGGACTGCCAGGTCTTGCCACCGTCCTCGCTGCGCCGTGCGTGCACGTTCTTGTTGCCCCACGTTGTCAACACGGTTCCATCGAGTGTGACCACCACATTTGGAAAACGCTGGCCGGAAAATACCTGCTGCATTTCCATTGTCGGTTCAACCAAGTGCGGTCCGAGAGTACCCTCGATGTTGGGCTGCTTGGCTGAGGCCAGCGTGACCGTCATCAGGGCGGCAGCAAGTGCGTAGAAATGGGACATCGATTTGATCATTGGTTGGAGGAAGTAGCGGGGAAGTAGCTATCAGTTTATCGCAAGCGAAAGCTCTTGGAAATCGAGTTGTTGCCAACGCGAATGACGATTCCTAGATTCTACCTGCATCAGTCATCTTCTGCGTCAATCGTTCCTGATAGGCATTGTGGGCGATGATGTCCTGTTTTGCCTCAGTGGAATAATAAATGAATCCAATTGCCCGGCGTTGACTCGCTGCAGATTCGTTGGCATCGGCGCGGTGCACCGTCAATGCATGGTGGGCAAGCAGGTCGCCCGGGGAAGCGTGGATTGGTGTTTCACTCTTCACGTCACAGCGTTGTGAGTAATCAGCAATTCCCTGACTGAAACCGAGAGTTCCGGTTAGCACATGTGGAAATAGACCCTTGTGATGCGAACCACTCAGGTAGCGGATACAGCCATTGGTTTCATCAACTTTATCCAGCGATAACCACATTGTGACCGCTTCGCAGGGAGTGAGCATGAAGTAGTGGCCGTCCTGATGCGGAGGAGTTGGTTTGCTGGACTTCGGAGGTTTGTTGAAGTACTGGAGGTTGATAGGAATGCAATCGCAGCCCAAAAGACTTTCAGCTAGCCGGTGAAAAGGGCTGTCCTCGAACAACGCAGAAAACCACGCGTCGTGATCTTCAAGATGCTGTATCTGCTTGAGTGTGCGATGGTCACCCTTGATCTCATAAAACACCTGGTCAGTTGGCATCGTTGGAACGGTGATATCGATGAACCGTTGTAGTTGTTGATCGACTTGGGTGATGATCGACGAATCCAGAAAAGCTGGCATCTGAACGTAACCGTCACGCTGGAAGCTTTCACGCAATTTTTGCGGATCACTGTGGTTCATATCACCGTTGTCAATGTGTCGGAGTTTTGCAATGGAAAGACGTTTTGCGAACAGACAGACAGGCTGTTGGTGGGTGGACTGTGTCGAATGTTTTACACGAATTTCATGCGGTGTGTTCGCATGTTGCAATCCAAGGGGGCATCACTTCGAGGGGCTTCACGCTTAGGTGGTGGGGGCGATGAAATTTGTGCATCGATTTCTTCGATGCAGCATCTTATTGCGATGCAGTGCCCCGTTTTTCAGGAGTTGGATCTGGTTCGCTATGGAAATTCTTCGGAGGTGCTTTGCAGGTGCCGTTGGCGTGCGCCGATGAAAGAAAAAAGGCTAGCTGCATTTTGCAGTTAGCCAGATGTTTTGTAACAGCGGGACAGGTGCCTGAGGCGACGAAGTGTAACAATTCGCGTTGCTAGGGCAGAATCCTGTCCGCCTGTACTCGTAGTACGAGGCACCGTCGGGAGAAAGGCGGTTCCCGTTGACTAGAAGGGATTGCCGCCGAATGGATCGGCGTCTCCCTTGCCACCGCCTCCACCGAAGGGGTCGGCGCCACCGCCTCCACCACCGCCACCGAACGGATCAGCGTTGCCGCCACCACCACCAGCACCGAACGGATCAGCGTCGCCGCCAAAGGGATCTTTCTTGGCGGCACCAAATGGATCGGTCCCACCCTGTTGTGTGGCAGGTTTTTCGGGGACAGTTTCGGTTGGATCGAGTTTGGCTTTCTTTTTGGGCTCCATTTGTGCGACAAGAGTTGGCAGGTCGGCTGTTTCGGTCTTGATGCATTGTACGTCACCACCATTGCTGACCAAGTAAAGACGGTCCGTCAGGGTATTGACGATAAAATATTCGGGGCGAATGTTGTTGAATGTGGCAATCTTTTGACCCGTTTTTACATCCAGAACAACCAGTCCTCCGCTCATGGTGGTTGCATAAAGGCGGTCTTCCAACACACCTAGCAAATCGCCAATGTTCGGTACTGATGTTTTCCAGGTTTGCAGTCCATCCGTGACGCTCAAAGAAAACAGGTTGCCGTAGGTAGATCGAATAAGGACCTGTTCTTCGAATACCAGCGGGCGGTTGTAGAACGGTTCGGCGAAAGGCTGAATCCAGAGAACCTCTCCGGTTCGAGTTGCCCGAATTCCATACACTTGGCCTGTCTCGGAACCAAAGAAGAACCGGTTACCCGAGGCCGCAGCAATGCGTCCGCTGACAATTCCATCAGTCTTCAGAAAGAACTGAACTGACGGTTTGCCCTGAAGTTCCATGACATAGACGTAACCCTTACTTGTACCCCAAGCAGTCTTGGATGAATCGGGAGCCTTGGTTGGCATCGAAAGCGTTGTTCCGGTAACACGCTCGCGGAAGGGCACGCGTTCAGGATCATAAAGTGGGTATCCTTCTACACCTCCGCCAATCAGCGGTATTACCGCAAAATCACCCGAGTTCAACGCCCCAAATGCTGGAGCGCCTTTTGTGCGTACTTCGTTAATGATCTCTCCATTGCTGGCGTCGACCTGAATCAGATTGCCGCCGTTGATCACGGTGACATACTGCTCATCCACTCCCAGTTCGGAGAAAGGCAGGGAGGGACGTCCCACCCGGGAAATCCATATGGGTTCGCCGGTTTCGGCATTTCGGCACTCAAGCAATCCATCGCTGCCAATGGTGTAAAGATTGATGCGTGGTGATGTGATCAACTTCATCTCCGCATCAATTCCTCTTCGCTTCAATCGCCGGATTTGGTTGCTCGCCAGACGCTCTGCTTCTTTTCTGCCAATGGGGGTCCCATTGATATCGATCCGGTCGGTAGGGATGCGGGCCAAGACGATGGTTTCGGCTTCTGCTGCATTCGCCTTTGGTTTGGCGTCTTGTCCTGCATCTTTGCCTGCTGCGTCCGTTGCTGCCGCACCCACGGGAGTTGCAGGTTTGGGGGCAACGATGACGATGTATTCGTGTGGTTTGGCTTCATGGGCGAAAAGCTGTTGATCGCGAATCGACTGGGCACCCGCGGGGACGTGAACTGGGCGGGCCCACGCTTGGGCAAGCCCCAGGCGGGACATCGCATCGGGTGTCATCAGTTCACCTGCCGAGGCAAGAGTGAAGCTGCTGGTCAAAACGGTCGTGAGGAAAACTACCAACAAACGGTTCATAACGAAGCGGTTCCTGGGGACGAGTGCGGTACCCGATGGGCGTCTGGAAAAGGGGGCGAACCCCGACCCTCTATTCTAGTCGACTATCTGCGTTTCAGCGAATCTTTGCCGAAACGCTTTTCAAACACCTCCTCGAGACGTTCCCGCTTTGGGAACTATGCCGGTTGATCCGGTATTTTTGCCGTAAAACCGGCATGATTTGGGGGGATCTGGGTAGCCAGCGAGCAGGTTCAAATTGGGGACGTTGCTAACTCAGGCGGGATTGCATGATAATTCCAGAGAATTTCCTGCTTCTATCCCCGCTGTTGAATACGCCATGACCCAAAGTAAACCCCCTAAAAAAAACGTTTTGATGCTCGTTGGTGACTTTGTCGAGGATTATGAGGCGATGGTTCCGTTTCAAATCTTGCTTTGCGCCGGGCATCACGTCTCGACCGTCTGCCCCGGCAAATCCGCGGGTGACACCGTTGCCACTGCAATCCACGACTTTGAGGGCGATCAGACCTACAGCGAGAAGCCAGGACATCGTTTTGCAGTGACCGACAATTTTCAAGGGCTGGACCCGAGTCAATACGATGCTCTGGTGATCCCCGGCGGGCGTGCTCCTGAGTACTTGCGACTGGATCCCCAAGTGTTGGATTTGGTGCAGCACTTCGGGAATGCCGGGAAACCGATTGCTGCCATCTGCCATGGCCCGCAGATTCTTGCCGCTGCCGGTCTTTTGAAAGATCGAGCCTGCAGTTGCTATCCTGCGGTCGCGCCCGAGGTGACCGCTGGTGGTGGTTCGTATGTGGAGCCCGACGCCACCATGGATTCTGCGCATGTCGATGGAAATCTGGTCACTGCACCGGCTTGGCCCGCTCATCCAAAGTGGATGCGTGCCTTTTTAGACCTGCTGGCAGCCTGATCCAGCTGTGGCGTGTTGGTTTGCGTTTGACGCTCAATGATCACGCCAGAACGGACCGCCACTGCCGGGACCTGCATCAGCCAGTGGCAACAGCGATTTCTAGGGGCATGATCGCTAACGCGGTTGCACGCTACAATGCTGGCCTCTTTCAAAAACTCAATTCTAGGATGCTTGTTTCGGATGAGTACTGCTACGCTGCCGCCACGCAATGAAGTCAATCCCAACGATTGTTGGGACCTTACCAGCCTATGTGCAGATGATGATGCATGGGAACTTGATTTCAAAAAGCTTGAAGAGCAGATCCCGATTTACGAAACCTTCCGTGGGCGACTTGCAGAGTCAGCCGAGGTGTTACACGCCGCACTCGTATTCGACAGTGAGTTTGAGCAGGTCGCCGAGCGTCTGGGGACCTATGCCTTCTTGAAGACGACCGAGGACCAGGCTGACAGTAAGTACCAGGCTCTCAAAGCTCGCTATCAGAATCTTGCAGTCAAAGCGAGCCAGGCTGCCAGTTTCATGCGTCCCGAGATCCTGGCGATCGAGGCTGATGCAATGGCGGTCTTGATGAGCGATGAGCGACTTGAACTCTATCGCCTGCAGTTGGACCGTTTAGTGAGATATCGCTCTCACACCCTCAGTGATAATGAAGAGCGTTTGCTGGCAATGCAGGGCGAAATGGCTTCGGCCGCTGGTAATGCATTCCGTCAACTCAATGATGCTGATTTGCGGTTTGGCGAAGTGGAAGACCATAACGGACGCTCTATCGAACTGTCGCATGCTACCTTTGGCCAACTGCTGATTAGCCCTACACGTAAGGTCAGACGCAACGCGTTTGATCAGTACTACAGCCAATTTGCTGCCCATGAAAACACATTGTCCGCAACTCTTTGTGGCAGTATCCAACGAGATGTTTACTACGCTCAAGCGAGAAATTATTCCAGCAGTTTGGATGCCGCGTTATTTCCGGACAATGTTCCTGTGGATGTCTACGACAACCTGATCAGTGCCGTACGCGATGCACTTCCCAAGGTGCATCACTATCTCGATGTTCGGCAACGGAAAATGGGGTTGAAAGATCTGCACCACTACGATACCTACGTGCCGATTCTCAGCGATATTGACAAACGACATACCTGGGATGATGCCGTTGAGGTTGTGCTGGAATCGCTGACGCCGTTGGGGAGTGAGTACACCGCGGCGTTAGAGGACGGGTTGCGCGGCCGCTGGGCTGACCGCTATCCGAATCGCGGCAAGCAGAGTGGCGCGTTCAGTTGCGGGTCATTTGTGGGTGACCCCTTCATTCTCATGAACTTCAAGCCTGAGGTCCTGAATGATGTGTTCACACTGACACATGAAGCCGGGCATTCGATGCACAGTTGGTATTCAGCGGCGAACCAGCCATTTGAGTACTACAATTACACCATCTTTGTCGCCGAAGTGGCGAGCACTTTCAATGAGCAGTTATTGACTGACCATCTGTTGAAAAATGCAAGCGATGATAAAGAGCGTGCCTATCTGATCAATAATGAACTGGACAGTCTTCGTGCGACGGTCGTCCGGCAGACGATGTTTGCAGAGTTTGAAAAAATCACGCATGAGATGGCAGAAGCCGGCGAGCCGCTGACGGTAGAATCCTTCCGGAGTGTCTATCGTGGCTTGCTGGAAGCTTATTTTGGGCCAAACTTCGTGATCGATAAATGCTTGGAATTGGAGTGTTTTCGCATTCCCCATTTCTATCGGGCTTTCTACGTTTACAAATACGCGACGGGACTCAGTGCAGCCGTTGCTCTGTCACGCCGCGTGCTGGCTGGTGGTCAACAGGAACTCGATGATTACCTGAATTTCCTTCGTGGTGGCTGTCGTCAGGATCCATTGGATCTGCTGAAGGGCGCGGGGGTCGATATGACCGGGCCGGGACCTGTGGCAACCACTTTGCAAAGGTTTGCCGATTTGACCGAAGAGCTTGATCGTCTTCTGTGATGCAACCGATCCTGAACTCGAGTGAGTTGAAACGGGCAGCCCAGCGTCTGGCACGGATCGACCCTGCTCTGGGCGAGGTGCTGAAGTGTCATGGGCCGCCTCCCCTTTGGAAACGTCCGGCAACCTTCGCGACGATGGTACATGTGCTGTTGGAGCAGCAAGTCTCTCTCGTTTCTGCGATGGCGACTTTCAAACGTCTGGAAGCTGCCTGCCAAGGGCGCGTGACGGCGAACCGGGTGTGCGATCTGGGGGAGAGTGCGCTGCGGAAATTGGGCCTCACACGACAGAAGTCGCGGTATGCGGCTGCCCTTGCTGCGGAAGTTCGGGCCGGTCACTTCAAAATTGGCAGACTGCGTCACATGGCCGATGAGCAGGCAAGAGCCGAAATCATGCAGCGCATCGGGTTTGGGAATTGGTCTGCCGATGTGTTCTTGCTGCTGGCACTGGCACGCCCTGATGTGATCCCCCTCGGGGATCTGGCCCTTGTCAAAGGGATGCATGAGCTCGATGGAGGAAATTACGAACAAGTTGACGAGCTGCTGGCACGCGCTGAACGTTGGCGACCCTTCCGTGGCGTCGCAACTCGAATGATCTGGCAACTCTATTTGATCAATCGGAATCGGCTGGATCAGATGCCTGGCTAGGTGATGCTTGCTTTGCTGCCGGGAACGGGAATCGTGTATCGGCCGTCCGTTGTCGGCTCAACTGGGGCAGAATCCTCAAGTGAATGCAAAGCATCGGTGTTCGCCAGCTGCGTTTTGCTATTCATCGCATCATTCCATGTCACGCGTTTGCCGCTGTAAGTTGCCATCCTGCCCATGATCGCCGTCATCGTGCTGTAGGCCCCGTAATCACACTCGTTGGGGAAGCGACCAGCACGTAGAGCCGAAAATAAGGCATGCTGTTCCTGCTGGCAGCCCTGGCCGCGAGTCTCGGGGCTGTTGCCCTCCCACTGCTTCACTCCACTGCGGTCTCGGATCACCGAGCGGCTAATGTCCGCCACGCCCGTAGTTCCGTGTACATGCTCGCTGATGCTGTTCCAGCATCCTTGAATATGCCGACACTGACTCAGCAGTTTGAGCCCGTTGCTGTAGGTGTATTCAATCATGTGATGGTCAAAAATCTGCCCGTGTTCCGGCCCCGTCCGCACCGCGCGGCCGCCCACACCCTGAGCTTCGATGGGATAGCTCTGAGCTACCCAGTTGATAATGTCCAAATTGTGGATGTGCTGCTCGTCGATGTGGTCGCCACCCAACCACGTGAAGTAGTACCAGTTTCGCAATTGGTAACTGAGTTCCGTCTGTTTTTTCTGTCTCGGGCGAACCCAAACTCCGCCACCGTTCCAATAAGCCCGGGCAAAAATCAGGTCGCCGATGGCACCGCGGTGAATTTGTTCAATGCACTGCTGGTACTGAACCTCGTGCCTGCGTTGCAGTCCCACCTGCACCGCAAGACCTTTCTCTTTTGCGAGTTGGTTTGCCGCGAGAATCCGGCGGATACCTGGAGCGTCTGTGGCAACCGGTTTTTCCATGAAGATGTGTTTGCCTGCAGCAACTGCTGCCTCGAAATGCTGTGGTCGGAAACCTGGTGGGGTCGTCAGGAAAACGACGTCAGCATCACTTTCCATGACGGATTTGTAGGCTTCAAGCCCGTCATGACGTTGACCATCACACTCAACCTTATCTGAGTGCATTCCCTTAATCGTGCGATAGGATTTTTGCAGGTTGTTATTGAACGCGTCAGCCATCGCGACAAGTTTGACACCTCCACCACTCGTATTGAGAGCTTGAATTGCCGCGCCGGTTCCCCGGCCACCACAACCAATCAGGCCCAGTTTGATCGTGTCACTGCCCATTGCATGCGCGGATTGGGCGACGCTCAGGTTGCTGCCACCAATCGCACCGCCCGCCAGCATCATGCTGCCATTCTTGATGAACTTACGACGAGTCGCTGTCGTGTCTTGGGATGTGTTTTCTGACTTCACGTTTGCTTTTAGGGGGTGTGCGACAGGTCAAAATTCAGATGCAGGGACTCAGAATCAGGTTTTCAGAGGAATGACATGCTCAGCCAGAAGGCGTGGTCTGCGACTGTTCAAAATTCGCGGTCCTGAAGTTGGCTGCTTGTTCGTGACCGGTTTGCCACGTTAGCGTATCTTCTGCCACACCCGACCTCTGCCGGTTTTCCGCTGACGAAACGATCCTATTCTACGGGTGCGATCAGCTTGCTGCCACTTATTTATCGCTGGGGAGTCCGTGCAGGTTCCGCATAGACCGGTTGGGGGAGCGTCTCGGGCCTTCGCAGGACAGTGGCTTGGATGATCGAATCGGGCGGTTGAACGATCTCGCCTTTTTCCTTCTTTTTATTTGGGTCGACCCGGCGAAGACGTGAGATTGCGTTCATTCCTTTGATGACACGTCCGAATACAGTTTGTTTTTCGGAAGCCGAAACCACAGGTAGCAACAGGATCGTGAACTGGCTGCTACCGGAATCCGGGAAGAAATTGCCCGCGTCGTCCTGTGGGATTTTTGCCATGATGAGAGAACCTCGCAGCCCGTGGCGAGCATCCGCGCGTTGGTGCTCGTCCTTGATGAATTCACCAGAGTTGCCAAGGCCATCACCAGCGGGGTCGCCCGACAAGGCAAGCATATCCTGAATCACCAACTGGAAATCAAGCTCCTCGTAAAATCCATTTTCAACAAGTTTGATGAAGTGTGAGACAGCCGATGGGGCCTGGTTGATGTAGAGTTCGATAACAACATCACCTTGGGTTGTCTTCAAGAGAACTTGAGGCAGGTTGTCGTCCGCGGCTTCCTTCTCTCGAATCTCCATTTCCTGCTTGAACTTTTTTTCATGCTCGTCCAGGAAAAAACGCAGCGCAGCATCTGTGTCATTGAATTCTTTGTCACCCAAAACCTCAGGTTTGGTAAGGACGTCATAGATCTTTCTGGCCGTTTCAAATTGTCCAGTGGTCACCGCGGATCTCGCAGCAGCTTTCCAGATGTACTCAAGCTGCGAATTATTGTCCATCAGAAAGGTAGCACCTCGCAGGGTGGAACTGTCGTAAATACTGTTTTCGAAACGATGCTGGATCATGGTGACAAGAAAGGTGATCGCATCTTCGTTGTATTCGCCGATCATGCTGAGATTCAAAGCAGCTTCGTAGTTTTCATCCAGTCGCTGTTGAACAATATTGCGTTGCTCGAAGAACAGTGTCCTGGCAGCCGGGGTACGGACGTCGCGATTCAGATAGCGAACAAAGGTTTCCCGCTGGTCGGCAATCGCGGTGGCAAGATTGGCACGGGTTTTCTTGTAGGCAGCAGCTCGCTTGTCCAGTTCAGCAACATACTCCGGGTCCTGCATCAATACTTTGCGATATTCTTCGGGGCTCATGTCCTCTGGCTGTCCCGCTTCTGCCGGGCCAATCTTCCCCGGGGACGCGAGCGGCGGAGCAGCCAATTCAGCGTTAGAGGCAGGTGCGGTAGGGGACGCAGGAGACACCTGCCCCGCATTCCCGGTTTCCACGACGACAGGAGGGTTGGTCCCCACGTCAGCAGCGACCGCAGTATCCGGCTCGGTGTCAGGTTCCTGCGCCGAGGAGTGGGATGCCACCCAACTGGTCGACATCGCCCAAGCCAGCATCGCAACGGAAAAAAAGCAGCGGGCAAGCCAAATCATGTAAATTGCGGGGGTGTGAGAAAATGGAGTCCGAAATCCATACGCTTGGGATGGCATTTACGTTCGTTTGATTCGAGCCAATATTTTGAGGGAAAAACCGTGATTGGGGGATGGTGCTGAATTTCCAACACGGTCGCTATACTCTGGGCATGAACTCTCCGAGAAAAAATACACGCCGTAGCAAGAGCGGCGCAACGATCAAGCCGTCCGGCTCGTCAAAGTCCAAACACGCAGGCGGCTCCAAATCGTCAAAGCCTACCAAGCTTCGCGTGATCGGAGGGGACATGCGTGGGCGGATCATTCATTATCACGGGGAAGAATTCACTCGGCCAATGAAGGACAATATTCGAGAAAACCTGTTCAATATTCTTGGAAAAGCAGTGAAAGGGGCGATCTGCTTCGATCTGTTTTCTGGCACAGGTGCGATGGCATTTGAGTCGCTCAGTCGTGGTGCTGTCTCTGCAGTCTTGGTTGAGCAAAATCGTCAGGCCGTCAAGTTCATCAACAAGACCGCCGATACACTCGATCTTCAATCACGGCTTCGCGTCGTGACCGGTGACACCTTTCGGCTGGCAGCAAACTTGCTCAAGCCACCACAAGATGACACGCCGTGGATCGTTTTTCTATGCCCTCCCTACATTCTGTGGGAAGAATCGCTTGAAAGTTTGAATCGGATGATTCAATTGACTCTCGACCATGCACCGCCCGGGAGCGTCTTGGTCGCTGAGACGGAAAAAAAGTTTGATGCGACCAAACTGCCGCCTGCAGAGTGGGACTTTCGTGAGTATGGAGGCACTCGTTTGGCCTTCATCGAACCCGCCATGAAATGTGGACTGCGGATGTGATCCGTGGGTAGCCCCCAAAAGTATCCCCACTTTCCCTGATTGCTCGGCCGATACACAGGCCAGCTCGAAACTGGCAACTCTGGCTCGGGGGGAAATCTCGTTCACTCAGCATAACTCCCGGTTTAACGCTCCTTTGAGGAACTGGGTAGCTGGTGATTCATGCCAGCCGCAAAGCCTCTGGTTCTTGCAAATTCAAGTTTTCTGGCCGCATATCCCTCCCATTGCCCCCAGGTCTCCAATGCTGCGTCGTCGGACTTGCCTTCACTGGTTGCCATGCAGTATCAACAGTTTGTTGGATTCCCGTTCTGGTTCCGTACTCTGGCATTGTGATCCGTCATGTCACGTTTTTTCTTCGGTATGTTGACCGGTGCTGCTCTGCTCTACGTAGCCATGCACTTCCACTTCGTTCGTGGTGACGGCGGCGTCTTTCTGGTTCCAAAGACAAAGAGCAGTCTTTCTGACGTCTACGTCGATATTCGTGATTTCCGACTCGATCATTGGAAAGCCCACCGACCTTTGGCCGAAGCGATCATGGTGAGCAATCAAAAGCATCTCTCAAAAGAAACGCCTCCACTTGCATTTCGCGATACAGTTGAAGGTGTTGTCAGTGGTTTGCTGAGCCGATAGCGTCTCGCATGTTGGTGGAGAGACCAGGGTGCAGTGTCTTGCTGTCTCTGTGAGCGGTGTCTCTGTAAAAAAGGGTCGTTGTTCACAACGTGATTTGTGGGAGATCACATCCCGCTCCCCAACGCAACTCCAAACACAATTTTGAATTTCCAAGGCCGATATTATGTCGTGGTTGGATAACGCTGGGGTGGCTTCCTGTTTCCACACTCAAGTTACAGTGGCGTGTTGTTCATTACACGGCGTCAGGTCACGATAACCCATTTCGCTCCGGTTGCCGCATGACAACGTAACCGTCAATCGCGTCATGAATCGCATTGCGGTCATGATTGGCTTTGCGTGCGTGACTGTTTTCCCATGCATGACCCTTGTTTCCTGCAGGATTGCGCCATCGCATGCGATGTGTCATCTGAGTAATTCGGTCTAGTTGTTCATGTTTGAAAACCGATCGCCTCTTAAGTTGGGAATCCCAAACCAACCTCTTTTACCTCCCGTCGCCTTCATGTTCGGATGCCGCCCATGGCTGATGTCCGCACTTGTCGGATCCTTGGTGGCAGCTTAGGAACTCCGTATCCATGTCCATGTATCGAAACCGTTACTTTCTGGCAGGGCTTCTCTTGATCCTGCTGGGAATTCAATTCCGAATGGTCGATTCGTTCGTGCTTAACGAGCACGCGACCCGAGCTCTCGCCCGAGTATCAAAGAGTGGGGCGGTGGCTGACACGTCGAGCATGAGTTCGATGATGTTGGGCATTCACCCAAATCCGACAAAACGGGTAGAACCACCGCGTTGGCTTGGATTGGCAATGATTACGGTTGGCGCGATTGTCAGTTTTCACGCGATCGCCATTCCGAAGACCTGACATCGTCAGCTGGTGGTGCATTTGCTCAACGAGGGTGCCGCTGACGTACCCCGCCGCGATCTCCTGCGTTCGTGGTTGAGTGATTCCGATGCAGAGAACGATCACGCTCTTTCCCATTGGTTTCGTAAATCAGTCTGGCGAGCCGAATGGGCGTCGCCCTCGTGTTCTCTCCACTCAGGTTATTGATTAAAATGGTTCTTTGCGGCACCCGGACCTACCCTCCCACCGGATGCCGCCCGGATCGGTCGCGTGCAGAATTTACCCTCCCGTCTGCACGCGACCGATCCTACCCGCAACGTCCAAGAGGCAAACTTTCGGATTCGTAGTGGGTCGGGGCCGCGTCAGCAGAATGCTGGCGAAAATGGAGCAGCGAGCTTCGCAAGGGTACTATCGCATTCCACCCATCTGGTTGATTGACTGTCATGGATATCTTTACCACTCGCAAGCATCGGCAATGTAAATCGGCTGTCCTTCAACGATTAGCACTTGGCGTTTCCGGTTTGAAACTTCCTGCATTGCCCAAGGTTGTCCCGAGCGTCTTGGGCTGGTTTGTCCTGATCGCCTTGGTCTGGGGGGCTGCGGGGGCAGTTGAGTTTCTGGATGCCGCTGAGCCTCAAAACCCACCGCCAACAATGTCTCAAAGTGATGGGCGATTTCTTGGCTACACGCGGCTCAGAGAAGGCACCCGCGTGCCGGCAACCCTCGGCACGGTCGTCGCATTGGGACCGCGCAGGTGGGCGTTCATTCCAGCTGCCCGGCCTGTGGTCGAAATGCCGCAACCCGTCACCCAATCCGAGTCAGTTGAGATTACGGTGACCCAGCAGAATGGAACGGTAACCCGCCGTGTCGATTCGCTGACGCTTTCGACGAAAGTTCCAGCCGGGCGGGGGAGTGCCGCTGCTTCTGCCTTGAGGCAGGCAGTTGACTCGGATGCAGAGCAAGAAAATCGTGAGCAGATTGTGCTTATTACCGAAAATCTGATGCTTCAGAGAATTGTTCAAGCAGTCACCGAAGACGAACTTGATAGCTCGTGGCAAGTGACTGGCCAGGTGACTGAGTATTTTGGGGAAAATCGACTCACCATTTTGACTGCTCAGAGGGCTCAGGCAAAGCAGCTCGCGCCCGCGGTGGAGCGCTAATTGCAAGCGAAACGCGATGCTTTGAGGGTTGCGCAAAGTAGCCGGCCGTCTTCGTCGGGAATTGCCCAATCTAACGCCCTGCGACGCCGTGCCACGTTGTTGTCTTGAACGTGAATTGCTAGCTTATGCACAGTGCGGGACGGGGGGCTGGGACGGAAACTCAGCGGAAAATCGCTCGTCATGCTACTGTCCTAAAACAGTCTCACTGGGCGGATTCATGAGTCAGGCAGAAATTAGCAAGAACGGTTTCGAGGCACAGTGCCGTGTGCTTTCGTTGTCACACAAAACCCTCAACCAAACCGGGGCCCTGAAAGATTGCATGGGGGTTCTTGCTGAGCTGGCAGAGGAGGCCGATTCTGGTGGCCCCACGCCTACCTTGTTCGTCGATATGTCGGATATCGAACGGATCACCAGTGAAGGGCTCAACGAGCTGATCGGTCTCAATAGTGAGGCCCGAGGCTCAGGCGTTTCAGTGCAGTTGCTCGATGTTTGCCCCGCCGTTCGCGACGTGTTCAAGCTGACGAGGCTCGAGAGAATGTTCGAGTTCGGTACGCTCGAATCGAGCACGTGAAGGGGCCAACCGAAATACGGCGAATCCAAACACGGCGAATCCAAACACGGCGAATCCAAACACGGTGTGGTTGCGGCATTGATACGCCCAAGCGAACCGGCACCTTCCGCTAGCGTGATTGCGGCAAGCGTCTTCCCTGTTCGCGAAACAGTCGCTGCTCAAGCAAAGCACGGTTGTCTGCGAGATTCCTGATTTGTCCCATGAGAGACTAACGGTGTTTCCGGGATGCTAGAACTGCTGCAGGAAACGCAGGTCGCCACTATACAGATCGCGGATATCCGTGATGCCGTGCCGCCGCATGCAGAGGCGTTCTACACCGAGCCCGAACGCAAACCCGCTGTACACCTCGGGATCGTATCCAACGGCTTCAAACACAGCTGGGTCAACCATCCCAGCTCCTCCAAATTCAATCCAGGCACCGTTCCAATAAAAGTCGACTTCGACGCTTGGCTCGGTGAATGGGAAGAAAGACGGGCGAAATCGGATTTCGACGTCGTCCCCAAGGTAATTCGTCGCAAACACCCGCAAAACGGTTTTCAAGTTCGCCATCGTGACGTGTTTATCGACCAGCAACCCTTCCATTTGATGAAACATTGGGAAGTGCGTTGCATCCGGTGCATCAGGCCGATACACCCTGCCCAGTGAGATGACACGCACAGGGGGTTGTTTGTTTTCCATCACCCGGATCTGAACCGTGCTGGTTTGGCTGCGAAGCAGTTGGCTTCCCTCCCGCGTTCGATCTCCTGTACCGCTCTTCGCGGTTGCCAGATAAAAATTGTCCAGGGGATCTCGAGCAGGGTGATCTTCGGGGATATTCAAAGCGACAAAGTTGTGCCACGGGTCTTCAACCTCTGGGCCTTCGGCTGCCTCAAATCCCATTCGTCCCATGATTTCCATGAGGTGATTGATCGTCTGGGTCACGGGGTGGACGTGCCCGATGGTGGGCCGCGTTCCCGGCAGGCTTGGGTCGAAGGTGGGGTCCGCACCCGTGGAGTCAACGCTGCCCAGTCGTTCCTTTGCGTTTTCAAACGTGCTTTGAACGTTTGATTTGAACTGGTTAAGCCTCATGCCGGCCGTCTTGCGGTCGGCTTTGTCAATCGACCCCATCCGTTTCTGCACATCGCGAAGTGCACCGCTCTTTTGCCCGAGGTAGCGCACGCGGGCCACCTCAAGTGAATCAGCATCGGAAGCCGTCTCGAAGGCTGATGAAGCCTCCTCTTCCATACCATCCAAGGTCGATAAGAAGTCCTGAAGCGACATGAGCTAGGCCGTCGCGGATTCCGCGAGCGATTCCTTCACCTTGTCACAAATGTCTTTGAAAGCCGCAGCATCGTGGATCGCCATTTCGGACAAGGTTTTTCGATCCAACTCGATGTTGGCAAGCTTCAAGCCATAAATGAACTCGCTGTATCGCAAGTCATGCTGACGTGTCGCAGCATTGATACGCGTAATCCAGAGCTTTCTGAAGTCACGCTTGCGGACGCGACGATCGCGAAATGCGTATGCACCGCTTCGCAGCAGAGTCTCTTTGACCGTTCGCGTCAGTTTTCCTCGACCGCCACGGTAGCCCTTGGCTCGTTTGAACAGACGTTTTTTTGACTTGTTTCTTGCTGAACCGATTGTGGTACGCATGGTGCTTTCAATGCCTTGAATTAATTGAATGCTGCTTGGTTGACTGTATTTCCAACTCAGGTCCCAGGAGCAGTTCCGCGATGATCGGAAATCCTGAAGTTTTACCCAGCTGAATTGAAGGAACATTCCTTCAAGGGGGGATCATTTGATCTGCAACGTTGGCACTATTACCGAAAGTTCGGAGGCACAACGTGATCTGGTGTTCGCGAGCGATCGAATCGAAGGCTCGTTCCAACTATCTTCACACCCAAGGGCGGAAATGTCGAGACGCTGTTAGTAGCTATTTCCGTTCAACGCAGCGTGGATCGTGGCTTCCATGCAGCCATCCACTGACGTGGTTCCACGCAGATTCCGCCGACGCTTGGACGATACCGCCTGGGCCAAGTGGCTCGTTCCGCTGCTGCGATGCATCGCTTTGCCTTTGGCAGAAAGCCGAAAACGCTTCTTGGTGCCTTTGTGCGTTTTAATCTTGGTTTTGGCTTTAGCCTTAGTCATCACTCTCGCCCGGATGGGATGTCGTTAAATCTATATCTACGGTGTGTTTACGAAGGCGGAAGAATAACGGAGCCGCCCAAACTTGGGAAGTCCTAATACCATTTCCTTCACAGATCTGGTCAAAGTTGTGCTCTCCGACTCGGAGGCTTTCACACTGGTAGCTTGCTGCACAGCTGCGAATTTACCTGATAATCATTGGAAATCACCCCAATGTGGCGAAAACCAAGCTGCCAAAAATGCGTGTTTATGAACAAAAAGGCTCCCCGAGCCGCTGTTTTTGCCCATCTTCTGCAACTCGACCGCTGCACTCCCATTGCTTCGCTCAGTCATTTCTATCGTCAGTTTCCACGCATTGCTCCAGTTTCCCGATTTTACGCCATCAGGATTCCAGCAGCCCGTTTGGCGGAATCCATCCAGTGAGCGTCCTTGATTTCGGGATCTGGCCGTCGTGGTCGGGAAAGTTGGCTGGCAAACGCCAGGTGGCAGCTCAATCGTGATCCGGGCAAGCATGATCCGGACAATCGTCTCCGACCGCTCCCAATCTTGGGGGGCGGAGTTGCAGGCAGCCAAAGGATCAAGCTGCGGTGCTCCGGCGAAGTGTCAGTCGAATCAAGGGATTGCGACCGTTCTTATCGTCAAAATAGGAATTCTCGATCGTGCTTGGCTGCCTGCGAGGTCTAGCCGCCGATAAATCACTAAAAGCATCGGTGGGTCACCATTAAGATGCTGAGACTGCGCAATTCCACACCGGAACTACGACCACATCATGCCCACTTTTGACGAACAAGGCCTACGCAAAGCAGCCATCTTGCTGATGAGTATGCCCACCAAGAATGCCGCCCAGGTATTGGGGCAACTGCCTCCCTCGTACATCGAGGCGGTCAGCATCATGATCGCGCAAATTGATTCGGTGGGCGGAGACGATCAGGAAATTGTGATCGCTGATTTTCTGACCAGTAAAGCGAGTTCGTTGTATGCGAGTCCCGGTGGTTTGGAGCGTGCCAAGGAACTGATCAAAGAGGCGCTAGGGCGTGATGCCGGTGAGCTGATTGGCAACTTGCAGCAGACGATTGAAGCGATGCCCTTCAGCTTCATTAAAAAAGTTGAGCCTCAGACACTGTTGCAGTTCATTGGTGACGAGCATCCGCAAACCATCGCGTTAATGCTCAGCCACTTTCCCAGCAATTACGCTGCTGAGGTGATTGCGGGCCTTGATCCTGATAATCAACTGGAAGTGATCCGCAGAGTGGCAGCGATTGGGCGCACCAGCCCTGAGGCTGTCAGTGAGCTTGAGTTCGGGCTCGAAATGCGATTGAGCAGCATGGTGAATCAGAAGCACAGTAACGCTGGCGGTGTCGAGAGTGTTGCGGAAATCCTGAATGTTTGCGAGCGGTCCATCGAACGCACAATCATGGACTCGATTGGACGTGAAGATCCCGAACTGTCAGAAGAAATTCGCCGGCTGATGTTCGTGTTTGAAGATATCTCCAAACTTTCAGATCGAGATATTCAGTCACTTTTGAAAAACGTCGAAACCGCACAATGGGCCATGTCGCTTAAGGGAGCAAGTGATGTTCTGCAGGAAAAAATCATGAGGAATATGAGTACCCGCGCCTCGGAGAACCTGAAAGAAGAGATGGAGTATCTTGGTAGCGTTCGGGTCAGTGAGGTCGAGGCAGTGCAGCAAAAAATTGTTGATGTGGTCCGGCAGCTCGAGGACAGCGGTGAAATATCGCGTCCAACCGGCGACGAGGAAGAAGAATACGTCAACTGACAGGGATGGCTGTTTCCATCAGCTCAATGGACTGCGAACGGTGGACTTTGGGGAACAGGTAATCGATCGATTGCAGAAGGCAATGCTCACCTGCTGTGTTCTGAAACCTGTGTTCTGAAACCTGTGTTCTGAAACCTGTGTTCTGAAACCTGTGTTCTGAAACCTGTGTTCTGAAACCTGTGTTCTGAAACCTGTGTTCTGAAACCTGTGACCTCCGGTCTCTCAGACAGGTCTACCCGTGCAGTCGTGAGCCGCGGCAAGTGCAGTGAGCCGCGGCACGTGCAGTGAGCCGCGGCACGTGCTGGGGAAATGCCGTCTGTGATTCACTCTGAATCGTCATTTTCCGAAGGCGTCTGCCGAGTGTCCGCGGCGTGTTGGTCACTGGCGGCAAGGTCCGCCCCACTTTCTGCTTGCAAAAGCGGGTCCGGGGGATTCTTGCCTCGCAGATGTTTCCCCAGTGAAATGCATAGTGCAAATGCCGTAAGCGGGAGCACGCCGTACAGAACGATACTACCAAAACGCTCTTTCAAGTCCGGGTTGTTGGCGGCCGCGATCAAAAATCCCGTGTAAATGCCGTAATAGATTAGGAACAGCGCAGCTTCGTGTCGGCGAATGACGTTACCAGAAAGGAAAATCGGGAAGCACAAAATAGCGACAGCAACCATGATCGGGATATCGAAAATGATGGCTTCACTGGAGACATTGATGCCCGCGGGGGAAACCACTCCTGTAAGCCCCAGTACGCACAGGATGTTGAACAGATTGCTTCCCACGACATTGCCCACCGCGATGTCGCGTTCTCCCCGGTAACTCGCAACCACCGAAGTCACGACCTCCGGAAGCGAAGTTCCAATGGAAACGATGGTCAGACCAATGAGCAGTTCACCGACTCCAAGTTCAGTGGCAACGGTTACCGCGCCATCGACCAGTAAGTTGGAACCAAAGCCAAGCAAGGCTAAGCCAGCAACCATCAAAGCAATTTGCTTCAAAACAGCGGCCCTGCTTTTGGCCGCTTTTGAGTACTCCTGTGCGAACTCTTCGACGACTTTCTTCTCTTCATTACGGCTCTTGCGAATGCAGAATACGATGTAGACCAGCAGGGCTGCGAACAGCAGAACGCCCTCCCAGCGGGTAATCAGCCCGTCGGCAGCAACAGCCCACATCGCCAGCGAAGCAGCAATCATCAACGGTACGTCAATTCGAATCAACTGGCTGCTGACCACCAATGGTGTTACCAATGCGGATGTGCCCAGAATCAACAGAATGTTGATGATATTACTACCAATCACGTTGCCGACAGCCACGTCAGCATTGTTGGTCAATGCGGCCTGCAGACTCACGCCAAGTTCGGGGGCACTCGTGCCAAACGCCACAACAGTCAGGCCAATCACGAGTGGCGAGATACGAAACGTTGCCGCCATCGCCGATGCACCATGAACCAGCAATTCACCGCCGCCCACCAGCATGATAAGGCCAACGATGAGTTGTCCGGTGACCAAAAGCGTATCGTTCAAAGCTGTTCAGCCTAAAATGAAGATCGGAAGTAGGAGCAGGTGTCTGAAGGTTGCAATTTGCCGTGTGATCTCAATCCCGCCAGATAGCAAGGTCCGTGGAAACAGCCCCCTGCATCTTCATGCTCCTGTTGGATGGCACTGTTACTGTCTAACCGCGTACTGTCCACTCACGTTGGGTGCTTTATGTATCACAGGTCCACTTGGCGTGCCTCGCGGTCGTCCTGTGCCACAGGTTAGCACACTCGACCGATGGGCTCGACCCAGTGGAATGCTCAGCATGCAATGGCTGGGGACTCGTTATCAATTGATCGGCTTGCCAGCAGTCGTCTGGCCTTGAGCACTTCTGGCAACACGACTTGGGATGCCACTGTGCAGCGGTTCAAGCCCAACTGGATTTCGCGATCTTCAGCGAATTACTGTGATGGAGTGATCCGCGGGACGGAGCTGGTTGCTTCTAAATCGCTTGCAGCAAGCGAACCCAGTTCAGCAGCGTGACCGCATCGGTATCTCCACCGAGAACGACAGGGTAGCCAGCTTTTTTGATCGCAGTGCTCCACTCGGGGAGTTCTTTCTCGGATGAGATTGGCAGCAGGATTTGCAGCGACGCCGAGGGGTTGTTCTCTTTGACTCTCATTGCAGGGCTGCGGGTCAGCGGCGAGACGGAGACGCCGAAGAAAGTGGAGCTTTGCGAGACCGCCACCGCAAGGGCCATCGAATCGGCTGCCTCAGCTCCAGTTCCGGAAATCGCCCCTGGTGCTGCGACCGCAACTGCTGTCGGATCAATGGTAGTTTTTTTCATGACCGCGGCAGCGAAGTTACCGATGGCATTGATTTCTTTTGGCTGCCATCGGCGGGTATCTTCCGGTGCAACCGCACAAATGGTGACTCCAGCTGACATCGCCGCATCACGCCATTTGTCAAGCGCTTCTGTTGGCGATCCCTCGCTGGGATTCAGAAGAAGCACCAGCAGGCCCTGATCCTGCGGTGCCTCAGATGCCTTGGGTGCCAGAAATGCCGCTGCATTTCCAGCGTCCGGTAATTTAAGCTCCTCCGTTTTCCACTCAGCTGTTTCTGTTTCTGCCCAGATCTTGGGCGGTTGCTTCAGGGCAGTGCCTGATACGGTGCCGGGTGTGATCTTGATTGTCTGTTCTTTTTGTGCACGCTTGATCGTCAATTCGATCTCGGTCTCGGGGTCAGCCGACATCAATAAACTGCGAAGAACGGTCAAGCTGCTGATCTCTGCATCGCCGAACCTGAGGAGCTGATCGCCTCGTTCCAGTTTCCCATCGGCGGGTGTGCCCAGCAGTACTGAGTTGACGATCACCGTCGCATCGCCATCGTCCTCCGCATCCTGTTCGTCAGCGAGGACGCCAAGACGTTGTGGTTGTAGCGGCGGTATCGTTTCCGCCAATTCGGTAGTGATCTCGATCTCTTTGCCGTCACGACGTAACTTGATTCGGATGGTTTCTCCAGCATCGAATCTGCCCAACGACTGTTTGATTTCCTGATGACGTTTGACGGGGCGTCCGTCGATCTCGATCACTTCATCACCCGCTTTGATCCCAGAGGCTTCCGCAGGTGATCTTTTTCGGACAGCCGAGATTTCCGTGCCGTCGTCGTAAGGGTCTTTGGTTTTTGATGCGATTCCAATCAGGCCCCGTTTGATGTCAGTCCCCGATTTGAGTCGCGTCAGCTTGGTGAGGATCACGTCGCTAGGGATCGCGAATGCGATTCCCGAATCGTACCAACCGGTGGGGTCAGATCCTGCACCACCCGCCACGGCAGGAATCAAGATTCCCAGCGTGTTCCCGTAGAGGTCGATCAGCGGACCACCGTAAAATGCGGGTGACACACGAGCGTCCGTTTGTAAAGCCACGCCATCAAGTCGCTCCGCGCCGCTCAAAACACCCCGACTGATAATGGGAGAGGCGGCGTTTCCAAAACGCCCCACGGCCACAGTGGTCTTTCCAATCTTGAGATCCAGTTTCGACGGCAGTTCGATGGCTGCCAACTCCTTGGTGGTTTCGATTTTCAGGAGTACCAGATCCCGGTGGTAGTCACGTGCGACCACTTTGGCTGCATGGCGGGAGCCATCGGGCAGCACGATCAGGATACTGGCAGCAGGGCGGCGTACCACAATGCTCGATGCCAACACAAACCCATCAGAGTCGATGATAACACCCGACGTGGGCGCATCCTGCTCGACCTCGCCTGATGGGCTCTGTGCGGTGCCCACAATCTCGACAGACACGACCGAAGGTAGAACCCGGTTGGCTGCATTGCGTACCGCTTTGGCCATCGCTTGGCGGTATTGGTTGTCTGCGCGGGACGGTCTTGCACTCGAGATACAGAGGCACGCGAACAAGGTCAGGGAAAACAGTGCAATGCTGTGGGGTTGAGAAAGGCGAGGCATGCGAATCATGGTTGCAGTGTTACGGGAAGGATTTGTGTATCACGTTGAACTGTCAGCTCAACATCGTCACGGCGGTCGATTGTTCGGAGCAAGGAACGCAGCGTCCGTTGGCTGTCCACTCGTTGCCCGTTGACCAGCAGGATCAAGTCATCGGGTCGAAGAGAAACGCGGGCCGCGGGGCTGTTGGGCGCAACCGTGTCGATATACGCGGGAGTCGTCTCAAGCACGTCAGGAACCATCACTAAGCCCAGGAATCCCGGGTTGTGTGAGTCCTTGCGGGGCAATGTGGCTGTCGAGGAATTCACCACAGTTGTTTTTCTGCCAGCGATGATGTCACCGATGGTCGTACGCAACGCGTTGGCGGGAACGGCATAATTCAGCCATACACCGGTGGTTGAATCGCGAAGCTCTTTGCCGAGCATTCCAGCCAATTGACCGTTACTGTCAATCACTGCACCACCGGCTGCGCCGGGGTTGTTGGCAATCAAGTCCAGAATCAGGACTTTACCTCGGTACGGGGTTTTGAATGTTCCTCGTCTTGCATTCAGATCTGTCACCGATGCAACTGTCCCCTGCATCACGCTCGCCGGTTCGTTTCCGGTCGCAATGTTGAAAAGGTTGCTCACTGCGATCACTGGATCACCCCAATCCACCGTTCGCTCATTGTTGAGTTCAAAAAATGGCGTCTCGGTCGCTTCAATCTTCAGCACCGCCAGTTCTAGGGCGGGTTCAAAGCCAACAATTTTTGACTCAAATCGACGCCCGTCATCAAGCAGCACGATGGGCTCGACGTCCAGGACGTAACTCCAAGCGGTGGCAATGTGCCCTTCGGGAGAAACCAGGAAACCGCTTTGGTAAGCTTCCAGGCCTTTCAGCCCACCGGCACCATAGACCTTGACCACGCGTTTCTGCGCATCGCGAACCCACTTGCCCAAGGGGGCTTCGGCGCGAACGTCTGGCACATCCGCGAGGAACAGAATTGCAATGGCGAGAACAAGGAGACGATTCATGCTTTCACCTCATCAGTTGCGTTTGTCTCTGGCAATGCATCTGCTGCTTTGGGCAGGTTCGAGTTGTCGCTATTCATCGCATTCTTGTTTTCCGCAGCCCATTCGAGCTCCGAAGCGGGGACTTCTTCCCACGACTTAACCTTGATTTTCAACAGGCTGCCAATACCGTACCGCAGGTCGAGAATATTCGGCATCGACTTGGAATCTCCCTCTCGCATTAACCATAGTTCTGCAGGGTCTTCATCGCGGTCGGCGAACACTTCAATGGCTTCCACGGCGCCCGATTCGGGATGGCTCAGCCAACGCACTTCCAGCTCACCAGCGATGCCGACCATCACATCACGCAGTGGACGTTCACCACCCAAAGGCATGGTGCCCAAGTAATATGACTCTCCGAATTTGCGTGGCCCCTCCCTCAGCATCCTCCGCCAGGCATCCAGAGCCGGCAGCAAGCCTGCGGCTTTCCCATCGGTGATGGCGTCGTACAGTTTGCTCCGCTTGTCGATCTCAACGCTCTTTTGACCAATTGCAAGCGACATCCTGTTTGTTGCGACTTGAATGATCACCGGTTGTGGGGGAGTCTGGTCCGTTTCTCCTATGATCCGCCACGCATTTTCAGTTGCGACTTTTCCATCTTCTGGTTCCGGCGGCGGGATAGTTTCACTGACAGCTGGGAACTGATTTCGCAGCTCGGTGATGAACGAGTCCTGTTCTTGCAGATTGAAATGGTAGTTGGCAAAACCTTTTCGCTCCACAAGTTGATCCTGCACCTGTTTTGGGATTTTCACAGCAGGCTTTCGAGGCTGCTGGCCTCCGGGGCGTCTTTGCGGCGGCTGCTGGCCGTCTTCTTCTGGTGCTTTGCCTTCCGGCTTTTCTTCGCCTTCTTTTTCGGGCTGCTGAGGACGGGGAGGTGGAGGTGGGAGTGCACCTGCCATCTTTTTCAGAAGTTCATCTTCACCATGCACGCCCATCAGACGCACGAGCGTATCGACGGTTTTGCCCTCGGATCTGTATGACATTTTGACTCGCCACCCGTTGGGCAAAGTCGCCATCACATTTTGAAGGTCATTGGCAGTTTGAACGACTCGACCATCAATTTCCAGAATCTCCGAACCATAGCGAAGACCTCGTCGGTAGGCGTCACTCGATTCAAGGATGTTCGATACAACCACCCCGCTGTCAGGATCAGTCGACACTGTCGCCCCCAGAGTCGCGTGATCAACGATCCGGCCGCTCCGCAAATAACCCAGAAAGTTCTTCGCCTGATTGATTGAAATGGCATATCCGACGCCGACATTCACGCGGCCACGTTTCTCAAATGAGCAGCGACCGATGATCCCGAGCAGGCGTCCTGCTGCATCGTAGATCGGGCCACCGGAATTGCCGGGGTTCACCGAAGCGTCTGTTTGCAGGCAGTCACCGTATTCCAGCAAAGTTCCGGAGGGGTATTGGTAACGCCCCACCCCGCTGAGAATTCCATAAGTCACGGTGGGCTTCAAGTTGGTTGCCAGCAGGAATGGGTTGCCGATCACCATGCACCAGTCACCTGCCTGTGCCGCACGGCTGTCACCCAATGCGGCGGCTGGAAAGTCGCTCCGCCCCAACAAACGGATCATGGCCAAGTCACCGACTGGGTCAATGCCAACAATCACAGCGTCGTAAACATTCCCATCGCTCATGCCGCAACGCATGAATGAACCAGCGGGGCTGGTCACGTGGAAATTGGTGAGCGCATAGCCATCCTCGGAAATCATCACTCCGCTGCCACCACCGCCACCCCC
>PKCN01000146.1 GCA_002862205.1 Planctomycetaceae bacterium
TCGAGATCAGTACCGACCAGACTGCCCACATTGTTCAGCAGCAGCGCATCCATGATTGGGGTGATATGAGCATCGATAAATACCTGAACACTGAGCGGCAGGGTCGAGACCGGGGCCGGAGCAACGGCCCCGCCAAGCCCAGTGATTGCAACCGACTGTTCGTCCGTCTCCAACTCAGCCAGGATGACAATCCCCTTATCGCCAGTGCCGGCCTCGGATCGTAATGAACCATGCACGTCGACCGTCACATTGGATTTCGGGAAAGAAAAGGCAGCGGCTACCCCAACGCCACCCTCAACATGAATCCCAGCTCCAGCATCCGTCGAAACGGCCTGCTCACCCTTGGCATGCAGGGTCAAGTCGGCTCCTGATCGGATCAGCGCGGTTTCGGCTAGTTGGATATTGGAGTTTAAATTCGATTTGGCGATAGCAACCGCAATCGCGGTAGCTTCGCTGGGAGTCGTCGCCCCAAGATTTTTGGCGGTCTTGGCCTCGGCCGTCGCCTCAATCGTAGCGTCCGTCGTGATCATCACATCGTTGCCGGCGGCGATTGCCGTTCCTTCACCGATCGTAACTTCACTTGTGGATTCAACCTCCGTTACCGCAATCGCCTGAATCTCATTATCGACCTTGTTGGTTTCTTTGGATTGGGTGGTCGCGGAAATGACCACATCCGTATCCGCTTCCAGATTGGCATCGTCGCCGATGTGAACTACCGCGGTGGTAACTTCTTTGACGCGCCACGCGGCAAACACGCCAGTGGCGCCAAGAAAGTCTGTCAGTTGGCCGCTGAGGTAATCCGAGGTCAACTGCAATGCCGCCGGCAGACCTGCCCCGCTGGTCACGGCCGAGTTAATATCCGAGAGCGTTGGGATCTCGGTTTCAGTATCGGCACGAGCGTGCAAATGAATTGATGAACCGAGCAGATCTGCCGAACCGATATCGATGGTGGCGGTCGCACTCTGGTTGAACAGATTGATTGCCTCCGACCAGGCAACGGAACCTGTCGCAATGTCGTTCAGAAGGTCATAAAACTCGAATGAGGTGGGCAGATCCTCGCTCGCATTCATCTCTATGTCACCGCCAGTAAATACCGAACTGGGCTCGACGTGCGCAAACAGGTTGGCCTGATCAGCGACGGTGATCGTCTTGGACGTCAAATTGATGGAACTGGAATCTGCAAGCGATGGATCGAAATGGTGGTTGCCACCCGGCAGAATCGTTCGTGCGGAAAGAGTTGCATTTTCGCCAATTTCAATCAGCGCATCGTGTCCCGTGCCCGCAATGCTGATTCCCTCTGGCGCCGCAACGATCACGTTCGGGGAAACCAATGTTTCCTCAGCCTCAATGTTCAACCCACCCCCTGCAGGTAGCAAATCAAGGCCGCTCACTATTCTGACAAGATCCACGTCAGAGTCACCAGCGTCGACAACCGTGACATCCTGAAACCCAGTCCAAGCTTCCAAGTCGAATTGAATACTGTCGTTACCATCGCCCAGATCGATGGTCACATTGATCGGATCCACTGGAACGGTTCCCGGTGGCGACATCACATAAGTCTGGAGGACACCAGCCGTATTGAGATTGTTGGTGAAGGATCCCCCGTCTTGACTCCAAAGAAGTTCATTGGTTGTCGGATGAACTGCCAGCTCTATATCCACACCTAACGGGGATAAGTCTCCTGTGAGTGTCAATTCACCGGGAGTGAAACTTGCTGTGACAGCCAGGAGCTGCCGCCGCTCCAATGTTTGATAACTGAGATTCGTTCGCTTACGTGATTTCCGTTTTTTGTGTTTTTGTTTTTTTTTCGTCCACGCGTGCATGGGTCGGGTCTCTTTTTTGCAATGGCTTATGAAATTTATGAAGCCACGCTTAAAGGCAATCCCGGTGCCAATAGTTACAAAGAGTCCGCTGAAGTGCTCAAAAACCAAGGCATTTTCGCTGGATTGCTTTGTTCTGATTGCCATCCAATCAACAACCTGTTTGCCGCAGAATTCGCAAAAGGTGAACGGCGATCCTAATTTGCGAATTAAAAACGCGTGCCAATCGGTTGAACTCCATTCAAGAACGGATTGTTTTCCTTTGCGTTTGGCATTTCATCCCGACGGCCACAGTACCCCTCCGAGACCTATTTCCACCTGAGCCTTGCCAGGGATTTTCCACCTGAGCCTTGCCAGGGATCATGCATGTCACGTGCAAGTGAAGCACCACTTGACGCTAAACCAAGCCAACCTCCATCAACCCAAGTCTGTGATCACTCGACTTGAACGCTTCCCAATCTGCTCGGAACTCAATGTGAACCAGCCATCGTGGCTGCGTAACAGAATTCGACATCGCAGCACGAAATGTGATGTCGGAGAGAAATGGGCTCCCCGCAAGTCCAGTTTGTGTGCTTTGGCAGTGGCAGCGAACTCTGGATCGAAAGCACAGGCAAGGAAAGCACAGGCAAGTTCTGGCAGCCGAGCCCGAATTCTTACTCGCGAGGTTTGGTCACCATGCGTGAACCACCGCGTTAAGTCATGAAGCCGCGAGGTTGGAGCCGCGAGTCAGGATCAGCAGACGCCAACAAGACCAAAGCAAAAAACCGGCAGCACGCCACCCCCGGGGGGGGTATTTCGAGGATCAAACGTCAGGACTTGGTCGAAACCAGTGCAGGCCTGAGTACATCCGGCTATCCTGTCACGTTCAAACCATGCGACACTGTGACCCCCCCGACTGATGGTCGTTATTCTTTCGACTGACACGAACGGTTCCAACAGGACTTTGGAGACATACGTGATTCGAACTGCATCGTGCGTTGCAATCTTGTTTTTCGTCAGCCTCTCAACGGCTTTGGCGGACCCAGGCACTGTTGAAGACAAGCTGCTCTCGGAGAATCAGGCAAAGGGAATCAACACGGCCCCGGCTGCTCCAGTGGACGATCTTGGATTCGCTCGTCGAATCTGCCTGGACCTGGTGGGCAGGATCCCCACTGGCAAAGAAATCAAAACGTTTCTTGCATGGCCGGCACAGGACCGCCGCCAGCGTTTGATCGAGCAGTACATGACAGATGAGGGATTCGCGGATCGCTTCAGCGCGTTCTTTGCCGACATGCTCCGCATTCGCAGCAATCAGGAAGGCGGTAACGCACTTCTGGCTTACGTACACAAAGCGATTTCCTCAGACATGCCTTACGACGAGATGTGTCGCAAGCTGATTGCGACCAATGGCAAAGCGGGTCGCAACCCTGAGGTCGGATTCGTGCTTGGCGACGATGCTGACCCAATGGCTTTGGCAAGTTCCACGGCTCAGGTATTCATGGGAATACGCATCAGCTGTGCCCAGTGTCACGATCATCCGTTTGACAAGTGGACACGCGAAGACTTTTACAGTGTGGCTGCTTTCTTTGGCAAGACTCGGCGTCGCGAAAACAATTTGACGCGGACGGTTTACACCACGGAGGACACGATTTCGTCGGTCATGTGGCCGCCCGAGGATGAGTCGGACGCAGCAGACCGCAAGCCAATGAAGGCGAGTTTCCCATTTCCGTATTTAGATGAAACCCAAAAGCTGTCATTCATCGAACGTTTTGAAGCGTTACGCGCCGAGCAGCAAGCCGCATTACAGCGGAGCGAAGGACCGTCGGTCGATGACCTGCTTGCCTCCGCTGGTGCAAAGACAAAAAGTCGCCTCAAAGGTGGTGCTCGTGACCTGTTGAAAGTCTCGACCGAAGCCAAGAGTGCAATCCGGAAAATCGACATCAACGCTGATCTGTACAAACGCAGCCAGCTGCGACGCGAGCTTGCCGATAAAATTACCAGCCCCCGCAACCGGTATTTTTCACGACTGCTCGTCAATCGGCTTTGGAAGGATCTTGTGGGCGTTGGATTTGTCGAACCTGTCGATGACTTCCGCGAGAACAATCCCGCCAGTCACCCTGAAACCATGGACTATCTGGCCGAGGAGTTTGTCGCCAGTGGATTCAGTATTCGCTGGTTGGTCAAGGAAATCGTCAGTACGCCTGCTTACCAGCGGGCCCACGCGCCCCGGGATGAGGATGCCGCCGAGCGGGAGACGTTGGAGCAAGCATTTCTGGTCACCAAGATTCGCCGTATGAAAGCCGAGGCGATGTATGACAGCATCGTTACTGCAGGGCACCTTTTCGAAGTCAAGCATCTGGCCGGTCAGAATCCCCGCCTCATCAAGCAACGCATCCGCGTGCCCGCTGAAACGCCTGGGAACGAGCCTGTTAGTGACTCAGCTAGTGATGAGGCTGAAGCGGACACCGCCGAGTATTCGGCCATGATGGCAGAGCCGAGCATGATGGCGTCCACCGCAGACTACGGATTGGAGAAAGCGATCGAAATCGACTTCGATGCGGTACTCGAAGCTGACGACACGTCTCCCATGATCGATTCAATGCAAAAGATGTCTCGTGAGGACATCGAAGCGATGAGAATGGCTGCCTCACCGAGACCCAAACCGGGCGTCAAATACGTGACAAAGATGGTTGAACGTACGATCGATGACAATCCCAAGTTCAGTTCTTCCTACCGGATGGCCACGCCGGCGCCCGCCGGTCACTTCTTGAGACTCTTTGGTCAACCCGCGCGAGTCGATTTGGGTGATGAACGCGTTGAAAACGCATCCATGCGGCAAGCCTTGCTGATGCTTAATGGACAATTGACCAATCAAGCAGCAAGAGTAGGGCCACTGGAACCTGTCTATCAAATGCTCAATGGTTCAAATCGGAACCTTGAAAATGCCGTCAAACACTCTTACGTAGAAATCCTGACTCGCGAGCCCTCGGCTGGCGAGATTGCAGAAGCAGTCGAGATGATCGAGTCAGGCGCAGATACCATGACTGGATTCGCCGATTTCCGGTGGATTCTTCTCAATTCGAATGAATTTCGTTTCCTTCCGTAAAACACCCCGTCCCCACGCCCCACTTCCATGGGGCAAATTCTAAACGGAGCTTTTCGCGATGTCTGGATGTAAAGACTACAAGATGACGCGTCGACAGTTGATGGCCAACTCGGCGGCAGGCGCAACGCTGCTGGGAATGCCAATCAACCAGTTGATCGCTGGTTCGGGACAGGACCACGCCGCGAAGTGCGAAAACGTCATCCTATTCTGGAACGGCGGGGGAATGTCACATTTGGACACCTGGGATCCAAAACCCGGGCGACCCACCCAAGGTGAGTTTGACCCAATCTCGACATCAGCCGACGGTGTCCAGATCTCCGAGATCTTCCCCACGGTTGCCAAGCAAATGCACCATGCTGCTTTGGTTCGGTCCATCGCGGGTACCCAGGGTGCCCACGGCCGCGCGGCCTACAACTTACAAACCAGTTTCCTTCCCGGCCCCGTGCAACACCCGGGCATTGGTTCGGTGGTCGCGCATGAAAAAGAGAAGATGGGTGATTTACCCTCGTTCATTTCCATCAATGGGCAAGCCCGTACCGCAAGTTATCTTGGGCAAAGATGCGAAGCCTACTTCATCGCCAACCCTGGTGACCCCGATCCTTATTTGAAGTTCCCTGCGGGCGTCACCATGGAACAGGGTAACAAGCGTTTGGAGCGTCTTGAAAAATTCAATAATCGTTTCAATCGCGACACCACCGATCCGCGTCTGTCGTCGACATCAACATCAATCGATGATGCCGTGCGTCTGATGCGCAGTCCGGCATTGAAAGCGTTTGAGTTGGACAAAATCCCTGCCAAGGAAATCGAACGTTACGGTGACACTGCGTTTGGACGCGGGGCTTTGTTGAGCAAACGACTCGTGGAGCAAGGCGTACGCTTCGTACAAATCAACCGTGGCGGCTTTGACACTCATGGCGACAACTTCACCCGCATGCGAGAGCATGGTGAAGTCATGGATCCCGCACTTGGGTCTCTGCTTCAAGATCTGTCTGAAAGCGGCATGCTCGAAAAGACGATGGTCATCATGATGTCCGAGTTTGGTCGCACTCCACGGATCAATGAGAATGCCGGCCGCGATCACTGGCCAAAATGCTTCAGTTGCTTCATGGCAGGCGGTGGCATCAATGGCGGAACCGTGATCGGTTCCAGTGACGAAGACGGCGGCATGCCCAAAGACAACCCTGTCAATGTCCCGGATATTCACGCAACCATCTGCCAGGCTCTGGGCATTGATCCTTACAAGGAAGTCTTAACCCGTCAGGGACGCCCCATGAAGCTAGTCGATGACGGCAGCACGATTGACGGCCTGCTTGTTTGATCCTGCATCCTGTTAGCCCAATGCTATTTCCACCGCATCCCGGTGTGGGGTCGCGCGCGCCCAGAAAATCACTCGCCTGTGTCATTCGTCGACGTGTTCCAGCCAACGTCCCCAATGCTGGGCGTCCACCACCTTGCCTGCGTCATCATCACGCGTGCCTCCGCAATCCCAGCTAACCAGACAAGCGTGATTCGACAACGGCGGATAGAATGGGGGAAGCCTCACGACCGTTAATCCCATCGCCTGAACCCCCAAGTTTCGGTGGGTTCAAGGAACAACTTCACTTCAGAGAACTACAATAAGAAACGAACAAGCGATGCTGCCAGTGATGTCGATCGAGTGACCTTTGGCAGTCCTATCCCACCACCCGTCCCAAGACTTACATGCACATCACAGCACCGCGCTCCTCAGCAACCCACAGCGATTCCAGGACACGCAGAATCGCATCTGGCCTGATCATCCTGCTGACTGCCACAGTTTGGCTCACTTCATTCCCCGCGATCACCACCGCACAACCACCAGCACGTGCCTCGCTTGTGGAAGATCGCGCAGCGAAAAAGCTGGTCGCTGCAGGTGATGCCAGATTCGACGCCGAGGAACTGGCCAAGGCGGTTGAAATCTGGCAATCTGTGATCGAACGGTATCCGCGTAGCAAAGTGCGCTTCGATGCCCACATGCGATTGGGCAACTATTTTCTGGAACGTGACCGCGCGTATGACCAAGCGCGTGTCCAATTCGAAGCTGCAAGCGATGAAGAGAATTCAAACGAGGCGCAACGCAGCGAGGCCACGTTGAAGATGGGCATCTGTTTCTATCATCTACGCAATTACGGAAAATGTTTTCAGTTGATGCGTGGGGTGATTGAAACCTTTCCCACAAGCCCCGAGGTCAATCAGGCATATTACTACATCGGCTTGGGCCACTTTCAGCTTGCCCATTACAGTCGAGCCATCGTGGCGTTGGAACGCGTTGGAACCACGCTATCGAGCAGTTCGTCGGAAGGAAACAAACTTGAGGCGGGAAAACGATTCTTCATCAAGATTGAAGACGCTGATTTGGCAGTGTTGGACCCTGCACAAAGTGTTGCCATCCAGTGTGTTTCAAGTGGTGGTGACAGTGAGACCATTGAATGCTTCTCGGTAGGTCGCAATGTACGACTTGTGATCGGATCTATCGCATCACGCCTTGGAGCCCCCTACCCGGAAAACGGAACACTGGAGATCAAGGGTGGGGACACCGTGACGGTCACCTATCTCGATGAGCACACGGCCGACAAAACGCTGAATCGTCCCATCGTGGCCAAGGTCAGTGTTGTGGGAGATGCGGTGGTGGCCATCACCGATGGCGCGTACGAAGAAACGCTCAACGGGGTGGTGCTAGGAAAGACCATCAATCTGCGCATCAGTGATCCCGACCTCGACACTTCTGATAACGCCGACACATTGCCAGCAACCATTGAGGTTCACCGTTTGAAAACAGATGAAGAGATCGAGGACGAAATGATCGCTCTGGGCAGCAAGCCTGCAGAGAGTGACGCTTCTGAAACAGAGGCTGACCAGATTGACCGATACAAACTGGTCGATCACGTTAACGTCAAACTGATCGAGGCCATCCTCACCGAGAACCAAAGAGGCGTGGCAATCGAGGAAGATAGCGAAATCGTCGTCCAGCAGGCTGCAACATCAGACGACAAACTTGACCAGTCAAAGCAACCCATCCACTCAGGTGTTTTCCACGGTGGTGTGCAACTGACCAAGTTGGAACAACCAACTGCTGGTGACAATCAACTGCAAGCGATGCCAGGTGATCAAATCCGTTTCGTGTACACCGACAAAATCAACAGTTCCAGTCAAGCTCAGATCCTGTTGGCCAAAGCACGCTGTCTGGAGGGAAACATTGGTGGTGTACGTATAACTCGTGCCAACATTTCGGATCAGGAACTGCGTGTTCAAACGCAACTCAAGACGGCCAGTGCCATGACAAAGATCGGCAATCGGTACAAGGAATTTGGCCTGAAAACAAAAGCTCGAGACAAATATGACAGTGCATTGGCTGTTTGCGAAGAAATCATGGTCGATGCAAAACGGCTGGGTGGGCGTCTGCTTGAAGATACCTATGTCCAATTCTGGCACATCTATTTTGAAATGGATCGGCTTGAATTGGCAGCAACCATGTGCCAGCGACTCCAACGTGAGTTTCCCAACAGCGCTTTTGTTGACGACGCGTTATTGCAACTGGGTGAAGTCGCTAAGGAACAAAAGGATTATCGACGTGCGATTGGAATTTACACACGACTGGTGAACATGGAAGACAGTTTGCTCCGCGGTGAAGCACAGTACGGAATCGCCGAAGCTTATGAACGAATGGCGGACGCAGGACGTGACACTGGCCGGACCGCATTGATGGAGCGTGCCTTCCAGGAGTACAAAAAGGTGTTTGACCATTTCCCAGACAGCGGGCGTGTCGGAGAGTCTGTCGCAAAAATGGCTGAACATTACTACGAACGCGAAGACTATCAACGAGCGTTGGATACATTCGAGAATGTCCTTGATAATCATCCCGACGCCAAATTTCTCGACGTGATCCTGTTCAATTATGGACGCTGCCTGTACCGAATGGATCGTAAGGCAGAAGCACGAAAACGTTTTGACCAATTGATCGGTGATTTCCCTGAGAGCCCACTTGCCAGTGACGCCAAGCAGATTTCGGACACACTTTTGGGTGCTGGCTTCTGATTTGCCACCATTGCGAAATCACCTACCACTTTCATTTGACCATCCACCCAGCCAACCGAAGCGTACCAAGCAATGACGCATTTTCCAGGCCGGAACAAACCTCAATCACGATCCACAGTCATCCCGTCTTTCCTTGCCAGGAGACGTGGCGATGCAGTGCACCAGAATACCTTTTCCGTTGATGACATGAACTGTCGCCATTTCCAGAAATCTGAGCACCTTATGCCCCAGCGCAAACAACTCATCACCTTGGTTTGCCTGCTCGCTGTCTGTTTCAGCAACCATCTGGCGGAGGCTCAAACGGAACTGGACGAACTGAGCAAACAAGCATCACGACTTGAGGCCGAACTCGGTAAATACAATGACGCGACACCGGAAGCAGCCGATGTCATGATCCAACTGACGGACCTGTACCACAGTGACGCAAGGCTGTTTGGCTTGGTGCGGATCGGGAATCGCTTCATTTCGACACATCCCAAAGATCCTCGTCACAAGGCGGTGATGCTAAAAACCATCGATGGCCTTCAAGCACTCAGTCGTAATGCTGACCTGATTGTTGCCTGCCGGCAGTTCGTGACCCAATACCCAAATGCTGTGCAATGCGCTGCAATCGAACAGAGACTGGCAGACACTTTATCGCGGGCACGTGATTCCAAAGCAACATCCGCGGCCTACCACGCGATCTGGAAACGTCTGGGCAATAGCGACACTGGTCGTGCCGCAGCCGTACGAGCCATCCGCTACTACAACATTTCAGGCAACAATCATGTTGCCTTAGGCGCGCAGCTCGCCGAAGACGTGATGGACGCCAACCGTGACCGCTTTGCAGCGAATCTCGGAATCTACAGTGTCACCGCTTGGAGCAAGTCGGGAAACCATGCCCAATCCAACCGTGCAGCCGCCAAGCTGTTGCGGAACTCAGCATTGAAATCACCCGAGCGACGCCGGGACATTCATCTTCAAATGGCCGAGAATTACAGTCGACTGGGGCAACACAGCAGCAGTTCCAAAAGCTATGCCGAGGCACGTAAGATTCGCGATGACCAGCCGATTCATAGCAAACAACTCGATCAGTTGAATTCCGGAAAAGCCACCGCGAGAGAGATTGAGCCGGTGGCAAGGGACTACGCGTCCAAGCACCCAGCGCGAGAGGACCGTTACCGGGGTTTGATGATGTTGGTTCAGGCCCATCTTCGCGAGAATAACGCAAATGCCGCAAAGGCGTTGCTCAGAAATGTGCTGGGCCTCGACGCATTGACCAACAACGCAGCTCAGGTGTTTGTTGAGACCAACGGCAGTGAGCCCGCCCAATTGGCCGACTCCGAACGTGTCCTGCGTGACGCCATCAACAAGAACTCACGCCATGCGGCTTACCTCAGATACACGATTGCATTTGCTCTTTATCGTGATCGCATCAAAGACGTCGAGAAAACTCGAAGCACGTTACGGGAGCTGATTGAACGCTCGCCATCTTCCGACGGTTACTGCCGCACCGCCATCACGTGGTTACTGGACAACGCCAAGGACACCAAGGAGTTCAACGCCGATTTGACTCGGATCTTGAAAGTCAGGCAAGATCACCCGGAATTGCCGGCGATCACAGGCTTTCTGAATGACTGGCGGCAGTCGGCTCGCCGGGATTCCAAGCGTAAAGAACGCACAAAGCTGCTGGAATCCGGAATGGCTAGGGCTGATGCTGTGACAAAACTGGCAGCTCAACAGAGCTTCAATTACACCAAAAAGGAGTCACAGGTACGCGATGCATTACTCGCTGACAATCTTGTTGGCAAACTGAATGCGAATTTTGTGAACCGGCTCCTGAAAGCGCAAGGCTACTACTACCGTCGATACGTCGCAAACAATCTCCGCAGCGCTTCGGCAACGTACTACGGCAAGTTGGCGAAACGCCTTCCCAAGGATTACGAGGCGGCCCGGCTGTGGCTTGAATCGGCGACGGATTACTCATCACCAGAAGTTGTAGCGGAAGCTGCCATTCACCTTCTCAGTTTCCCTCCACAAGACTCGACATCCGATATTTATCGCCGACTCATGATTGCGGCCGAGAAGAACAAAGACCCCGCCTTGGCCAACCGAGCCCTTGGTTGGATTCAAGCAAGCCAGCGATTTGGGACCCAGGACTCCTCCTACGCTTCCTACATTGGAGATCTACTGAACCAGATGGAACTGACAACAGAGGCCCAGTCTTACTGGACGACCCATGTCAGCGTTGATCCCAACAGCAGCGAATCCCGTGAATGTGCCGCACGTTTACTGCGCACCATGGAAGATTCAAAAAAACAGGCGTTTATCGAATCACTCCTCAATGAAGATAGCAACGTTCAAGGAAGATACTCAACGTGGCTTGCCGACCTGTATCTTCAAGAGGGTCAACTGGATCGATTCGCTGAGATTCTGAAAAGATCCAAGGCGGCCTACGACTCCAATCCGCTCAATGCCTGGGATCTTGATCTGGGCGTGGTGAACGGTTGGATCACATCCTGGCGTTCCAATGCGGAAGCATCCGCAGAAGATCGCGTCCGTATTTATCAGATCATCGAGGGCCTGAATTACGGCACATCTTCTGCCATCGCCTCACTTGCGACGATGGAAGCACGACCGCCCGAAGCGTCCAAGATGCAACTTGTGCTTGCACACCAGAAGAACACCTTACCAGTTGATAACGACTGGAATGCATGGGATGCAATTTTTCCGTTCGCCCAATCAGCTTTGACCCGCCGAGATTATCTTCAAGCCGCAACGATTGCATCAGGCATGTTGTCCAACTTGCCGCAGACGGATGAGCGACGCCTGAAATCTGCCCGTGACATTGTGACTCAGTGCTACGCCAGAATGGGCAGCGTTGGACTGACCATTGATGAGGATAGTCCCATAGCGCCACTGCTTCAGGCCGCCCTTTACCTGCGACTTGGTGACGAGAAACTGGCCTTCACGACGTACGACGAACACAAAGCCCTGTTCAACGAGAACCGCAATCAGTTGCCGGTCGACCTGATCACATTTGTGTGCAAACAGCGAATTGCCGCTGGCGGAGACGACAATCACAATTTTGTCGAAGACGTGTTACGTGGCTGGTTGGTCGCAAATAGCGAGTCACTTCAAATTGACGATGACTCAAAAGCAACAATCCAACTGCTGCTGGCAACGAACTACTACAAGGCCAGCCGATACGATGTGGCCCGAAGCGAGTTCACAACGACAATCAACCGCTACCCGGAATCACAGCAGGCGACCGAAGCCAAGTTCGGGATAGGCGAATCGTTCATGGCACAGAAGGTGTACGACCAAGCCGAACTGGTATTTGAGGAACTCGCCCGCAATCCAGAGATGGACATTGTCGTACGAGCTGAATTTCTGCGAGGTGTGCTTGCGTTTCGCCGTGGTGACAGCGACGACGCAAGAGACATCTTCCGCAGCGTGCTGGAAAGGGTTCCCAATGTCGGCCTGGCCAATCAAGCTCTCTTCAATCTTTCGGAAGTGTATGGGAGCGAGGAACGCTACATTGATCAACTGAATCTGCTGCGAACGGTGGGAAGGCTAGGCAGACGCAGCACACGGTTGCATGCTCCCGGCTTGCCGCTTTCCATTGTGGTTCACGATAGCGATTTAGGTATCAGTCGTGGACACAACAAGATACCAGTCATCGTGACCACCCAGCCCGGCGGTGATACCGAACGGATCATGCTGACAAGCACCGGGGCTGGTCGCGGTCTATTCCGTGCTGATGTAGAAACGCGTCTTGGTGATGCCCAGCCCAACGACAACATCCTGCAGCTGATCGGAAAAGACACCATCCAGTGCGATTACCCTGACGAGTTCAAAGCTGAGTTCAAAAGGGTACCTCTGTCGGATGTTGATATCCGGATATCCTCCAATGCCAAGTTTGAAGCATCCAGCAGTAAGATTGTCGATCAGGAGCAGGAGACGTTCAGCCAGCGGATGGCCCGTGAAGCTGCTGAGGAAGCTGCCAACAGTGACCTTCGTGTTTCACAACAGCGACCTGAGAACCAGATCAAGCCTGGCAACGATGTCTACCTCCGAGTGATTGACTACGACCGTGATTTGAGCCCTGAAAGAGACACGCTTCCGGTTAAAATGGTTGCCGATAGCGGCGACAATCTGCAAGTGCTGTTAACCGAGACCGAGCCGCACAGTGGTGTCTTTGAGGGGACAGCGGCGACCGCCGAGTTGCCTGCCGGTGCGCTGGCAAGTGATACGGCAATCAACCACAGCCCGCTCATGGCAATCGATCTTGATGAGACATCTTACTGGCTTGCCGAGCCTGACGGTGCCTCACCCAAAACGTTGACGGTGGACATGAAGGACCTCCGAACTGTTGCCCGCGTGCGAATGTCGACCCCGGATGAAACCACCAGTGCGCCAGTTCATACGGAACTACGTGGAAGTCATGACGGGGAATTCTGGTTCCGCATCGGAGGGATCCCCGAACTTGAGGTCGCTGCGCCGCTTGCTGCCGAATACAACCAAATGCAACAACGCGTTTACAAGGGCAAACACTATGGAATAACGCAGTGGTATCAGGCAGCAGACCTGGGCATGAATCGAAGTGCTGACGAGGCGCAACCGGTCAACACGCTGCAGTGGAGTCGGGAAGAAGAGTCCGCAAAGAAAAAGGAACCTTATGGTGTGATATGGTCCGGCAAGTTTGTTCAACATCGCAGTGGCGCGCTACGTATCGCCGTCAGAGGCTACACCACGGGACTTGCAATCAACGATGTGATGCATCTTCCCATTGCTACAGGAAACCAGAGCATTGACCTGTGGCTCGACAAAGGAACCCACAACCTGTCTATCTTTGCCGCCACTGACAGCAGCAGCAAAGGAGTAGAAGCGACAATCGCACGAGCCAATTTGGACTCCGGACAACTTCGATTGGGTCCGTTCAACGAAGCTGACTTTGATCTTACAACTGCACCCCAACAAGAACTTGTCTCAGCCACGGCAGTGACAAAACCGATCACTCTGGGCCCGTTGATGGCGACGTTGGAAAAAACCAGCGAAACATTCGGTGCTGGCGTTGCAGAGGAAGAACCAAAGCTCGACAACTGGCAAACCGAAAAAGATGTCGCCAGCTGGAGTGTTGATGCCGCTGTGGCGGGTGTCTATGAAATCTGGCTCAACTGTGCCCACGCTGGTTCGGGAAGCCAAGCCAAGATTCAGGTTGGTGAACGCATCCTGTTATTTGATGTTCCCGACACGCGGGATTGGAACAAGTATCAGAAAACGTTGGCAGGCAAGATCATTATCGACGAACCCGGTACGATCAATTTGAAAGTTTCGCCGCAGACCATCACGTCAGGGAACCTGATGAATCTGCAAAACATCAGCCTTGAGCTGGCGAGCGGATCCTCGACCCTCGTCAACGGAACCCAATGGGATTTTCGCTTCCCACCGCAGGAACTGCGTTACGTACGCTTTGTATTCAATGAATTTGCGGGTGAGAGTGTCGCAGTCAACCACGTGGAAGTCGGCGGAACGAACCCAGCGGAACGATACATTCCCACCAACGAGGATGTCCTTGCCCTTGCCACCAATGAAAAACTGGAAATCGCAGCCGGCGACACCGTGACGGCCAACTACACCGATGAATTTACCCAAAATGAATCCGGAACCAGTCAGCTCCTGAATACCAAACTGACTGCAACCTACAACAACGCATCGATCCGTCCCATCACGTATGCCTTTGCCCGCAGCGGAGGCGGACAGGTTCAGGAAACACGACTTGATTTGATGCGTGTTGATGCAGGTGACCGAATCATTGTTGAAATCACAGACTATGACGAGGACACAAGCCAGAATCAGGACAAGATCGAGTTTGAAGTCTTTGTCAACGACGATGATCCCATTCGCCTTACCGCAACGGAAACAGATCCGTACTCGGGGATTTTTACCAAAGAAGTTGACACCAGCGCTAGTGACGAAGACGGAAAATTCACTGTCGCTCCTGGCGATCGGGTTTACATCCGTTACTTTGATCAACAGAACACATTCCCGGGCCACTCCGTGCCACGCGAAGCAGTGGTTTATGTCTCAAAACCGACAGAAGCAAAACTCAACATTTTGCAAACTCGGACGCTTCCACGCAAAGAGGGCGACCTTCGCGCAGCAAGGGTACAAGTCAGCGAAGCCCCAGAGGATGAACAAGACAGCCTCGTTTCACTCAATGCTCCCCTGACGATCGAAATTCTTGACCCTGATCGGGCAAAGAATAGCGCCAGCACTGTCAAAGTCGCTGTGCTTACCACTGGAGGATCTGCAGTTGTCGTGGAGTGTCGAATTTCCAATGCTTATCAAGCAGGAAGTCGCGGGGATGTAAAGAATGCGTTAGAGCAGGGTCGCTTTGTTGGGCAGGTGATTTTGCAGCTCGGCGGAGAAGGTAGCCCACAACTGGTCCCACGAACTGTGACCATGCCCCGAAACCTGATCGGTGATGTCAAATCGATTGACCCTGATGCCGAAGACACACTTTCCGACATGGTCATTCGCGTGCTCAATCTGACGGGCAAGGATTCCATCACTGCCGCCTACAATGACAAGCAGCGTCCTGCCTCAGAAGCACAACGTCTCACCGACACAGCCCGACTGGTCTCTGACGGGACGCTGACCATCACGGATCGTGAGTATCTTGCCCCTGTTGAATCGCTACATGTTGGCGAGAAGATTTACTTCTCAGTCACCGATCCTGATCAAGACACCAGCGACGAACGGGATTCACTGACCCTTCAAGTCACCACGGCACTTGGAGACCGCGAGACGGTGCAGTTATTCGAAACGCTGTCCCATAGCGGCATTTTCACCGGCTCGTTCCTCCTCAAGGCTACGCAGGAACCGATCCCTGGCAACCTTGACTCACAGGATCCAGCGATCGAATGCTACTTTGGGGACACCATCACCGCGAGCTACATCGATCAATCAGCGGCCAGTCAGGTGGAGACACTGGAGGTGACCCAAGAGATACCTGTCGTGATCGGCACCGACGGTCTGGTGACGGCGTTCACAAAGACGTTCAATGACGAAAAACTTGCGGTTGAGACCAAATTCCGGATCGCTGAGAGCTATTTCGAATTATTCAAGAGCCACAAGCAACTGGAGCGAAGCGAAGAACAGGAACAGGACTTGCAGGCCGGACGTCGCGTCCTGAGAGAAGTGATGGAAGACTATCCGGATCCCAAGTACGCCCCACGAATCTCTTACCTGTTGGGCCAATTCGCGCAGGAACTGGAAGATTGGAACGAAGCGATCCGTTCGTACGAATTGATCATTCGTCGTTTTCCGGATCATACTCTTGCCGCCGACGCTCGTTATAAACTTGCCCAATCCTACGAAGAGGCAGGAGAATTCGATGATGCACTGGAAGCCTATGTGACTCTCGCTGCCACGCACCCCAAGAGCCCGCTGATCGCGAGTGTCATGATCCGAATTTCGGATTACTTCTATCGGAACGAAGACTTTGAGGTCGCCGCCCAAGTGGGGGAAAAATTCGGCGAGCGTTTTCAGGGACACGACCATGCTTCGAAAATGGCGTTTCGCGTAGGACAGTGTTACTACAAAACAGAAGACTACAAACAGGCAGGAACCTCATTTGATGATTTCGCCAAACAGTTTCCCGAGGACGAACTCGGAGCAGACTCGCTATTTTGGTCCGGTGAGGCGTACCGTCTGGGCAACAATAATCGCGAAGCATTCCGCAGATACAATCGCTGTCGCTGGGACTACCCAGAGAGTGAAGCAGCAAAGTATGCCCGCGGTCGATTGGCATTGCCCGAGATGCTGCAACAATTCGAAGCGGAAGCAAACAGCATCGACAACGAATAGGCGAATGTAGCACCCACCGACGATTTGCGGCTTGGCTCGATTTTCCATCACTCTGGCTTTCAATCACTCTGGCTTTCCATCACCTTGGCAGTTCATCACCTTGGCTTTTCACCTCCCTCTGCGAACGCATCCTCTTAAAACAATACGATCAGTTGCACCATGACGCAGTCCCGCCCCAAGCCCCATCTTCCGAACGTTCGTATTTTTTTGCTGGCGTCTGCAGTCGCCATGATGACACTGGTTGCCATCGGCATCCTGCCACTCAATGCGATCTCCAATCAGCTAAACGCCCAAAACGTGCCGGAGGCGGCTAACCAGGACGCATCGACGACTGGCTCCACCTCGACAGATACGGCTGACACGCAGAACAACGGTGGACGGAATGCAAGCGGTGAGTCCAGCGAAGCCCCAGCGACTTCCGATCAAGAATCGTCCCAAAACGGGCAAGCCACCGAGGACGATTCGAGCCCGGATTCGGCGACAGCGACGGACAATGTGTCCGGGTCCGATGACGAGTCATTGCTGGCCAACTTTTTCCATACTCCCCCCGTGGGATATTTGATCCAGGGTGGTCTTTTCATGTGGCCTATCTTGCTGATGGGCATCATCGGCGCGGGCGTGATCATTGAGCGTTACCGAAGCCTCAACATGCTCTCAGGCGATTCGAAACAATTGCGCACGGACGTCCAAACTCTACTCGAAACCAATCAGATCAAACAGGCATTTGAGCTCTGTAATTCGCAGCAGGGTCCAGTACCAGCGATTCTGGCAACCGGCCTGCGTAAGTACCTTGTCTTGCAGACGCTTGATTATGAACCAGCCAAGATCGAGGAGCAGGTTGTAAAATCGATGGACGACTACAGCGTTCACATTGTGGCCGCATTGGAACGTCACCTTCCGATCCTGGCGACGATTTCAAGTGCGGCTCCGATGCTCGGCTTCCTCGGGACGGTGCAAGGGATGATTGTCGCATTTGATGACATTGTGGCCAAAATGGGAGAAACGAACATCGTGGAAGCTGCGGCAGTCGGCATCAAAGTTTCGTTGATGACCACCTGTTTTGGACTGATCGTCGGCATTCCTGCGTTCGTTGCCTTCAATTACTTCACCGGCCTGATCAACCGTTTCGTCCTCGACGTAGAAGAATCTGCCACTGAGATGATTGAGGCTGTCACTTTGCAAACGGCAATCAGCAGCGCCGACAGTCGACCAGAAGGAGACTCGGCACCGTGAAAGTCAGGCGTAAGTGCAAGCTGCTGGTTGAGCCTCCCAGTAGCGCAACCGGTGACATCGCGTTCAACCTGATCGTGTTCTTTCTTGTATGCGCCTCGATTCAGCCCGATAGCGGACGCCCTCAGGAAATACCAAGAAGCGAGGAAGATCAGGAGCAGAAGGAGGAGGTTGAAAATATTGAAATCGCGTTGACCGGCAATTTGAACGCCGTTTCGCTCAACGGTGATACGGTGAGAACCTCAGAATTGGGTTCGCGTCTCACCAACTTGCTGAAATCCAAGACAAGACCTCAAGACAAGATTGTGATTGTGAAAAGCAAGACAGACACCCCTTATCACCATTGGATCGACGTGACCACCGAAATAGAGCAGTCGGGTGGACAGATTACGATTCAGCGTGAAGAACAACAAACCATTCAAGTTCAGTAAAAAACCGACGTCAATGAAGATAAGCCGCCGCCCACTCGCCGCTACAGTGCCCAGCATGGCAATGGGTGACATCGCGTTCAATCTGTTGATCTTCTTCGTCATTTTGGCGAAGGCGACCGATGATAGCCACTTGCAGTGGGATCCAGCCGATACGGCCGACGTGACCAGTGCCGGGGCGGCGAAAGTGAGCATCGTGATTGACGCCGAAAGCAAGTACTACTTGAATGGGCAGCAGGTTGGCATTGCCCAGCTGGCACCGCAGATAGAACAGGTGTTAGGCAACGCCACAGGGGATGACCGGCGTGTTCTGTTGAAAGTACATCGAACTGCGACCGCAAATCATTTTGAACCGATCATCGAGGCCGTCAGCGAAGCCGGTGGCACCATCATGCACGTACTCGAAGAAAAGAGAAATTGAATATGACCGCAAAACCAACAGCAACCGAACTACGCGCTCTCGTCGCGGAACTGAAACCACGCAGCCCTCAGGAAGTGATGGGGGCGGCGGCTTCCAGCAATCTGATGGCCAGCATGTTCACCGCCGCATTCACGGGCATCGGACTTTTGCTGTGTGCAACGTTCCTGCTGTTTTTTCTCGGATTTGGACCGACCCGGCAAGCGGATACCGTACAGGCCTCCGAAACCACAGACACCAGCTCTGAATCAGAAACTGGGTCTGAAGTGGCAGCAGCCACGAATGTCGAGAGCAGAGACTCAGACAACAAGGACGCAGCGACCGCCGCTGGCGCTGCCGATGATACAGCCAACAGTTCAGAGAAGGCGACTTCGACGGACAGTGCCATTGAAGCGATGGGAATCGGTGACACCGCCGAACCGGATAGCAAACCAGAGTCGCTGGAGAATCGGCTTGACAAGATTCTGGAAGGTTTGGAGTGAACTCAGTCAGTAGCCTGCGCCGATCCTCGCCAGCCGTCAAATGGACGGTGGGCTATCTGATTGTCTGGTCGGTGCTATTGATCGAGATCCGCACACTACAAATCGTGTCCAACTGGGGACATCTCGCGTTGGGCCTGCTTTCATTGCCAATCGTTGTCTACTGGTTGAAAAACGCGAGCCGAGACGAAAGCCAGATGCGTCTGCAACGATGCGTCATCGGCACGCTCGCTTTTGTGGTTTGGTGGCAACTGATGCTGGTGCTGCTCGATACATTAGTGCTGGATACGGCACGCGCAAACGCGGCACGCTGGGGTACTGCCGGCCTGTTCTTCATCGGGTTATTGTGGGTTGTTTGGGGGATTGAACGTGCCTCTGTGTACTACCAGCAAGTTGGTTCGGGACGAACCCGAGGCTCGGACCCAGTCCCACCGATCTGGAATCCTCTCAATTTGGACGCCAGTTTTTATGCCATCCAATGGTTGCCGCCACGGCCCCTGCCGATCCTGCGTTACCTGAGTCAGCCGCGAAACCCAAATGTGCTTCCCCACGGGCAACGAAGTCGCAAACTTGACCAATCATTCCTGGCTCTCCTTACCTATACATTCTCTTTCCTCATGCTCGCTCTGCTGTTCTCACAGATCGGTGGCTGCCGCGAGATCTATGAGATGCCAGCTGGCGGCGGCGAACAGAAACAATTGGCGCAGGTGGTAAAAATCAAAAAGGTGATTCGAAAGAAATACATCATCAACCCACTCAGTTCGATCATCTTTGCGGTCCCGCCGATCGATGACGTGCAGTTGGAACTCACAGAGATCACCAAGCATGCGTATCAAATTGGGCAGGGAGAAGGAAAAGGTGCGGGATTCAGCGGTGGCACCTTCCGTGGCAAGGTACGTTTCATCCGGCTCGAATACAGTGGCGGCGATTGGGATCAGGATTACGGCGTGGGCGGTGACCTGAACATGCTGCTTGAATATGGCATCCGCACTCAACACAAAGTTGCCGAGCGAACCGAATCGAGAACCATCGGGCAGCTGGCCAATTTTCCACTCGGTAAAAGCCCGCCTCTGGTCTACATGACAGGGCAACAAAATATTTCACTATCCAATTCCGAGGTCAAAACCTTACGTGAGTACTTGACCGAGAAACACGGAATGCTGTTCGGTGACAATGGCGGCAGCCGCCACTTCCACAACCAGTTCCTCTCGATGATGAACCGGGTTCTACCTAATGTCAGACCGGTCCCCATCCCCCTGGACGATGTCATCCACCGGATTCCCTACCAGATCCCTTATCTGCCCTACGTTGCACCACACGGTGGAAAAGAAGCTTTGGGCTGGTACAAAGATGGTCGTTGGCTCGCCTACTATCACCCCGGCGATATCGGTGATGCCTGGTCAGACGGACACGCAGGTGTGAGTGCTGACATCTGGGAATCCTGTTACCGCATCGGCACGAATGTAACGTTCTACGCGCACTCCGAGTATTCAAAATGGCTGGACGCACAAAACAAAGACTAATCCTGACGCTGCTACTGTGCCTTGGTTTTCCACCTCTTTGCCTGGCGCAGTCGAACCAACTTCATGAGATGTCGTTGGAACGCTGGGGGCAGCTACGTGAAGTGGAACGCCATCAGATGAAGGTTGCCGAAAAGTACTTTGGAGACCGGAACTGGTCGGTCGCTGCTGATGAGTACGACAAATACCTGACGCTGTATGAAACGAGCGATGCTGCTTCGCACGCTCTGCTCAAGTGGGCAATCTGCCAGGTCGAACTGCGCCGCCAGAATACCGCAATCAATGACGGTTTTCGTTCGGTCGTTGACTATTGGCCGGATTCAGATGACGCCATTGCAGCGTCCTATTACGTAGGCAAGACGCTCAAGGACATTGGACAGAACCAGAAGGCAAAAACCGCTCTCAACGAAGTTGCCACAGACCATGCGAAACACCTCGCGGGCGTCCTGGCGATGGTCACCTTGGCCGATATCGCAACCGTTGAAAAAGACGACGACTTGAAGGAGGACATCCTCCACAAACTGACCTTTGATGCCCTCCGTGACAAACGCACCCGTCGGCAATGTGAAACCGCCTCGCTTCAACTCGCCAACATCCTGTTTTCCAAAGGCGCCGCTGCTGACGGCATCAAAGCACTGACAACCACCTATCAGGATGGTCGCTTGGCAAGCGAAGTTGTCAATCAGGCACGGTCACCGATCCGGACGCTGCTTTCCGGCGAGCAGACCAAGCCAAAAGCAAACACTCTCGCGAACGAAATCATCGCCTTCCTGCGCGAACAGGAACCCAAAAGCACGGCAAGTGACGAGGACAAAACCTACGCGAGAAACCTTTGCTTTCTTGTGGTTGATGTGCTCCGCTCAGCAAAACGCTCTCCCGAAGTCGATAAGGAGTTCGCGAACATTGCCAAACGTTTTGGCACTGACGATCAGCTACTCGGACGGATCTCCGAGTGGCATGTCGCAAATGGGGAATATGCCAAAGCACGTCAAGCCTACGGGAGATTTGAGGACAAGATTGCGGGCCTGCAATTAGTCGCAACCAGCTACCGTCAGGAAAAAGACATCGCCCAAGCCATTCAGACCTACAACAAGCTGATGTCTGAAGATGCCGAGAATCAGTCCAAGTGGAAAGCTGAGAGCGCAGCCGCCTACCGGGAGTTCAACAAATACAACGAAGCCATTGCCTTGTACCAGGAACTGGTCCAGGAAGACGCAGGCAATGCTGATCGTTGGCTATGGGAGACTGCGACGACCCACAGGGACGCGGGACAATGGAAAGAGGCGATAGGATGTTTCCGCCAATCGGAGCGTTTCCCGGAAAGCTATTGGGAGATGGCATCCTGCCACCGGCGTCTCAAACAACACAATGAGGCGATCGCACTCTACAACCAGATTGCTGGAGGTGACAAAGGCAGGGCGCCGGGGGCCATGCTGCAAATCGGTTATACAGAAGAAGAGGCAAAACATAGTGACAAGGCGATTGCTGCATTTAAAAAGGTCTGCCGCCTCTTTCCCAAAGACCAACACGCCAGTCGAGCCCACGCGCATCTTCAAAATAAGTACAAGTTGACCGTCACTCTTGGTGGGGCCAAACAGGATTGAACCGATTCGGGGCAACCCATGCGTGAAATGTACAATTTCTTGCGTACCTGTTACAAGAATCATCCGGGAAACACGTCATAATGGCGTTCCAGGGGCGCCTGCCATCGAGTTGAGAGGGCGCATCCTGTCGCGTCGTTTGACCACATCAGCAAACCGAAGAAAGCTGCTAGAATACCGTTTCCTGCCCGAACGTACCGTCCAACCTGTTGCATCGATTCATGCGTCTGCGTTATCAGAGTTCTCGCTATCTGTGTTACCTGGCTCTTGCGCTTCTGGCGTGCACCACTTCTGTAAGTGCCGAATCACCGGAAATCAAGTTTGATCGGGACATCCGGCCGATCCTGGCAGACAAGTGTTACTTCTGTCACGGACCGGACAAGGAACACCAGGAAGCCGATTTGCGTCTTGATGTCGAATCGGATGCCCGCGCGGTCATCACGGCAGGGGATCCGACATCCAGTGAGTTGATCACAAGAATTTTGGCAACTGACGATAGCCAGATGCCTCCCAAAGAAGCTAAGAAAGAACTATCACCAGAGGAAATCTCGCTCCTGAAGCGGTGGGTCCAGGAAGGTGCAGAATGGTCGCAGCACTGGTCTTTTTCAGCACCAACCAAAGCGGGCACGAAATCAACCAAGGCCAGAGACGTCATTGACGAATGGATTGCCAAGCAGATACCAACGAACAACTTGGCGGATGAGGCATCGCGTGAAAAACTGCTGCGGCGCGTCACTTATGATTTGACAGGAATGCCGCCCACCCTTGCAGAGCTTGATGCATTTCTGGCTGACACATCCCCTGACGCTTACGAAACCGTTGTCGACCGACTGCTTGCCTCACCCAGGTACGGCCAACGCATGGGACTCGCATGGCTGGATGCGGCACGATACGGTGACACCAGTGTTTATCACGCCGATGGTCCGCGGGACATGTGGGGTTGGAGAGACGCAATTGTCGATGCTTACAATCAGAACATGCCATTTGACGAGTTCTCGATCGCGCAAATCGCAGGCGACCTGCTGCCAGAGGGAACAGCACAACAGAAAGTTCTCGCCGGGTTCAATCGTAACAACGGCACCACTGATGAAGGGGGTGCATTTGCAGAAGAGTATCGTGTCGAGTACGCGGTCGACCGCGTCAAAACGACTTCGACTGTGTGGATGGGACTTACCATGGAATGTGCCCAATGCCATGACCATAAATATGACCCCATTTCGCAGGAAGAGTACTACAAGTTTTTCGCATTCTTTAACGTTAGCAGTGATGGTGGAATGCAAACACGGCGTGGCAATGCTGCCCCGACCATGGAAATCCCTGATCCAGCCAAGCAAGCAGAGCTTCCTAACGTACAGAACCAACTGACGGCCTCGAAAAAACGATTGACCGAGGTCGCGGCCAACTGCGGTCCCGGCTTCGAAAAGTGGCTTGAGCAAATCAAGTCGGAAGAGAAGGATGTTGTTGCGTCTCCCGCGGGCAATATTCTCTACCTGCCATTGACAGAAGGTAGCAAAAACAAAACCAAAAGTGCCCTGACGCTGGCCGCGTCCCAGGGTGCCGATACTGAGGCAGCAGAGGGTACTGACAAGGTTGACGGTGCTGACAAGGTTGAAGGTGCCGCAAAGATTGACAAGGCGGTTGCCTCGAGCCTGATCACCGCCAACATCAAAGGCAAAGCGGAATGGATTGCCGACCGCGGTGACTTCACGCTTAAATTCAATGGCTCCAACTGGGTGGATGCGGGTTCGGTCGGCGACTTCGAACGAAGCGACTCGTTTTCCTATGGCGGCTGGATCAAGCCCGCCAAGAACGGTGGCCAAGGCGCTTTGATTGCCAAAATGGACGATGGTAACAAGTACCGTGGCTTCGATCTTCTCGCAGGCAACGGCCCGGTTTCTGTCCACTTGGTTCACACTTGGCCCGACAACGCGATCAAAGTCACCACCAAGAAAAAAATGGAAGCGGACAAATGGCATCATGTCTTTGCGGTTTACGATGGATCATCAAAAGCATCGGGCATCAAGATCTACGTGGACGGTCAGGAGTGGGAATGGAAAATTGAACAGGATCGCCTGAAAGACACAATCAAGACAGAGAAGACTCTTCTCGTTGGAAGTCGACATCCCGGTTCACGGCTGAAAGCCCAGGTCGATGACATACGCATCTATGATCGTGCTCTGGACATCGCGCAGGTTCAATTGCTTGCCGACGCTAATCCGATTACTGAACTGCTTGCCATTGCAGAATCGGACCGCACCGACGCACAAAATGAAACCATCAAAAAGCACTATCTTACGACTGAGGACAAAGAGTACCCGGGATTACTCAAAGAGCAGAAAGACCTCGAATCCAGAATCACGGAACTCAAAAAGCCCCTGACGACCGTCATGGTGATGGGGAATCAACCCAAGCCTCGAAAGACGTTCATCTTGAATCGAGGGGCCTACGATTCCCCCACCGAACAGGAAGTTTCCGCGGGAACTCTTGGGGTTCTACCGGCGATGGACGAGACCGCTCCCAGGAACCGCCTCGGCATGTCTCAGTGGCTGTTCTCAGCCCAGCATCCCCTGACGTCCCGGGTGACAATCAACCGATATTGGCAAATGCTGTTTGGGCGGGGTCTTGTGAGCACCCCTGAGGATTTTGGGGCTCAGGGAGATTTTCCCACTCACCCTGAATTGCTTGACTGGCTGGCCGTGGACTTTCTGGAAAACGACTGGAACGTAAAGCGGATTCTCAAAGAGATGGTTCTGTCGCGGACCTATCGTCAATCATCTGCCAGCACAACGGATGCCTACCGGGCGGATCCCGACAATCACTTGCTCAGTCGCGGTCCCCGCTTTCGCCTGCAAGGCGAGTTCATCCGCGATACCGCGCTGACACTGGGCGGCCTGCTGAATGATGAAATGGGTGGCGCCGGCGTGAAGCCTTACCAGCCACCGGGGCTTTGGGCAGAAGTTGGCTTGGGCGGGAACCCACGTTTCACTCAGGATCACGGGGAAAAACTTTACCGACGAAGCATCTATACCTACTGGAAACGTTCGGCCCCGCCGCCGTCCATGCAAATCTTTGATGCTCCCACACGCGAGAAATGCATCATTCGTCGCGCACGGACGAACACTCCCCTGCAAGCACTGGTCACTCTGAATGATACCCAATTCGTGGAAGCATCGCGGCACATGGCAGAACGGTTGATTCGCGAGGGTGGCACGACAGTCGAAGATCGCGTGGCTTACGGGTTTCGTCTTGCCACGTCCCGCTACCCTACAAAGAATGAAACAGCAGTCTTGCAGCGGGTCTTCAATAACGCATCCAAAAAATACTCTGATAACCCCGAGGCAGCGGCGAACCTGCTCTCAGTGGGAGAATCGAAGCGGGATGAATCGCTTCCCACCCATGAACACGCGGCCTGGACAATCGTATCCAGTTCCCTCTTGAACCTTGACGAAACACTGACACGCGAATAATTCCCACAGATAATTCTTACCGACCCTTGAATCCAATGAATCCGATCCAAGAATTTGAATTGCAGATGACACGGCGGCAGTTGCTTCGGCGTGGACGTGGTTGCCTTGGCGCCGCGGCACTCGGGAGCCTGTTGGCCGGATCGAACTCCAGCCATGCTGCCCCCGGACCTCGCTCGAGCTCGAACCCTGGCTTGCCGGAACTCCCTCATTTCCCAGCCACTGCAAAACGGGTGATCTATCTGTTTTTAGCAGGTGGTCCCAGTCATATCGACATGTTCGACTACAAGCCGGAAATGAAGAAACTGCATGGCACGGAGTTGCCGGATTCGATCCGCAATGGCCAGCGTTTGACGGGCATGTCGAGTGGCCAGAAAACATTTCCCTGTGTCTCACCGATGTTCAAATTCAAACAGTACGGAGAGCGGGGAACGTGGGTCAACAGTGAGCTGCTGCCACACACCGCCTCGATCGTTGACGAAATGACGATCGTGCGAACGATGAATACTGAAGCTGTCAACCACGACCCGGCGATGACCTACATCAACACCGGCACGCAACAACTGGGCCGTCCCAGCATGGGATCATGGCTGAGTTATGGGCTGGGAAGCCCCAACGAAAATCTTCCAGCTTATGTCACGATGATTTCGCGGGGTGCAAAAGCGGGACAAGCCTTGTTCTCGCGACTTTGGGGCTCGGGTTTCCTGCCGTCCAAACATCAGGGAGTTCAGTTTCGCAGCGGCGAAGATCCGGTGCTGTATCTGAATAATCCGGACGGCATTGATCCCGAAACACGCCGACAAATGCTTGACGGCATTGCCGAACTCAACGCGACCCGTTTCAGTGATGTGGGCGACCCCGAAATCCAGACGCGGATTGCCCAATATGAAATGGCTTACCGTATGCAGACATCTGTACCCGATCTGATGGATCTGTCCAGTGAGAGCGAGGCCACCTATAAGCTGTATGGTGATGATTCAAAGAAACCGGGAACCTTTGCCGCCAACTGCATCATTGCCCGACGTCTTGCCGAACGCGGCGTACCCTTTGTGCAACTGTTTCATCGCGGCTGGGATCAACACGGAAACCTTCCCAAGGAATTGACAACCAATTGCAAGAGTGTTGATCAACCTGCGGTGGCACTGGTCAAGGACCTGAAACAACGCGGCATGCTGGAAGACACGGTGGTCATCTTTGGCGGTGAATTTGGACGCACGATCTACAGCCAGGGAAAACTGACCGAAACCAGCCACGGCCGCGATCATCATGGTCGTTGCTTCAGCACCTGGGCAGCGGGCGGCGGTTTTAAACAGGGGTTTGACTACGGTAAAACCGATGACTATTCCTACAACATTCTGGAAGACCCGGTTCATATCAACGATTTCAATGCCACTGTTCTGCATACCTTGGGAATCGATCATGAACGATTCACACTGAAACATCAGGGACTCGACGCGAAGCTCACGGGAGTCGAACCGGCCCGCGTGGTCAAGGAAATCCTAGCATGACAAGTGCCAAGATAGGGGTCGTGACGGTATCCGATCGTGCCAGCCGAGGCGAATACGAGGATCTCGGTGGTCCTGCGATCGCTGACTACCTGAATGAAGTTCTCACAAGCCCGTGGCAGTCTGTGCCACGTGTGATCTCAGACGATCAAAGCTTGATTGAGAGTACCTTGAAGGAACTCTGCGATGACGAAGGCTGCTGCCTTGTGGTCACCACCGGTGGAACCGGGCCCGCCCGTCGCGACGTGACTCCGGAAGCCACCGAGGCAGTGTCTGAAAAGATGATGCACGGGTTTGGGGAATTGATGCGAAAAGTGTCACTTGAGAAAGTGCCTACCGCAATTTTATCAAGGCAGACCGCATGTATCCGGGGGAATTCGTTAATCGTCAACCTGCCAGGGAAACCCAAAGCCATCAGTGAATGTCTTGATGCTGTGTTTCCCGCGATCCCCTACTGCATCGATTTGATCGAAGGTCCGCGTCTGACGACCAACGAAAGTCGCTTTGTCGCCTTTCGCCCCAAGGGCGCGTAACCTGCCGAGGCTCGCGTCTAAGTGAGCAGCCAAGTGAACACAACCACATCAGAAGGCAGGGATCTGTTGAGGCGGCAAGATTGCCGTTGTGCCCAACCCGCACGCCTGTACTGCACCCTGCCTGAACTGCACCCTGCCTGAACTGCACCCTGCCTGAACTGCACCCTGCCTGAACTGCACCCTGCCTGAACTGCACCCTGTCTGAACTGCGGCAAAGCGCTGGCCGATACTATCTCAAACACTTCCCGGGTCTGTCTCTTGCAGTTCAGACCACAACGGTGGACCGACCCGAGTGATTTCGGTGACGATTTTGGATAACTCCAATTCATCAGTCAGCGGATTCATGATCGTGCATCGCAAATAGACCTGCCCGTTGAGTGACGTTTGAGTCACATAGGCAAACCCGGATTCGAGCATATTCCGGCGTATTCGAAGTTGCAGTTGGCTGAGTTTCAAACTTCCCGAATCGGCCGATTGCGTGCTTGCCTGGCGCAACATCTGAGGCAGAAAGCGAAACACCACAATGTTTGCCTGAGGTTGCCCGATGACCTCAAATTCACTGGCTTCATCAAGGAGATCATACAGTTGCTGAGCGACTTGGAAGACACGATCCACTAGCTGTTCGAACAATTCCATTCCAAACATGCTCATCGCGCCCCAAAGTCCGAGAGCCGCTGACCGTTTGGTGCACTCAAACGTGACCACGCCGTTATCGTATTCAGACATGTCGGGCGCTGAGGGATCAAACAGATAAGGTGCTGTCTGCTCAAAGGCCCGAAACCGATTTTGCTTGTTTCGATAGAAAACGAGGGCGCATACCGCCGGTACAAACATCATTTTGTGAGCATCGAACACAACGCTGTCAGCTCTTTCGAGTCCTTGCACAAGTTGTCGGTGTTGCTGACTCAAACAAGCGGCACCACCATGTGCGGCATCGACATGCAACCAGACTTCATGCAGTGAACAGACGTCGGCAATCGATTCGATCGGATCAAAAGCACCAACGGCCGTCGTGCAAGCCACAGCGACCACGGCAATGATGGGAACCCCGTCTGCTCTCAATCGGGCAAGCATTGCGTCCAATGCAGCAACATCCATTCGCCGTTGCTCGTCCAAGGGAACTCTCAACACATTTTCCTTCCCAATGCCCATCACCCCAGCAGCCCGATCAACGCAGTAGTGGGCATCACTGTGGACCACCAACACCGGCATTCTCGCGTTCGCACCGTTTGCGACATGTTCCACGTTGGCGGCATGTTCCCCATTGGCGGCATTGGCAGCTATCGCGTGCGGCTGGTTTCCTTGGCCCCAGATCCAGGGGCAAGCCTCATTACGTGCTGCCAACAAGGCAGTTAAATTTCCCAAGCTGCCTCCGGAGGTCACCAAACCTCCGAATTCCCCGGCGGTGTATCCGATTTGCAATCCGATCCGTTCTATCACAGCCCTTTCCGCGGCAATTCCCCAAGGGCCCATCTCGTACACACCCTGCACCTGATTAGTCATGGTGGTGATGGCATCAAACAAGCCAACCAGGGGAAGCGGGGCTGGCACCTGGTGCCCCACACATCGGGGGTGATTCAGATTCTGACCTCGCTGCAAACTCAGATCCACCAGCTGTTTGAACTGGTCCACGACACCATTAGCACCCGAGAATTCTGCAGCTTCAAGCCAACCAACAGCATCCGAGATATTTTCTTCTGGATCCCGCCAACGCTGCACCGGCCCATCGCCGGTCTGAACTCGAGCCAAATGGTCAGCCAACGCATCGACCAGAACCCTGCCACATTGCCGCGTCAGCTCGGAATCGTACGCGATTTCCACCAACGATTCTGCAGCCGTTGCATTCACTAAGATTTCTCTCTTGTTTTCCAAAAATCGATTCCCATCCTAAACACACATCTGAACACTCGGCACACTTCCGAACGGTCCAACTCATGCATGAGATGGACCAGACAACCTCACGCTACTCATTCAAAGATTCCTGATTCATCTGTCGCGAATCAACGTATCTCGCTTGATCTGCTCACGCTCGATCAACTCCGCAATCGTTGACAAAAAGCGATTTGCGTCCACCGGATAACCGGCCGTCGGCGTCAACTCGCCAGTGTACCGACTCGCAAAGTACAGATTGAAGGCTTGCATACACCGCTCTCTTAAATATTTCGCTTGCATGGAAGCTAAGGCAACGGGTGTGAAGCGATCACCTTTGACGGTAAACCGAACCGAAATTTCGGGACCAGAGCCAACCAGTCGATAGGAACTCTCTTTTGCAGTCTCCGCCTCAACTTGGGCAATGTGATCTGCGAAGGTGTGCTGCAGCACACCTGCATAATATCGCCGACCGCCGTGACGATCGCAGTAAATATCGATGAAGTCACGGTCAGCGATTTCAGCGGCCGCATGATGTTGATGGACCAGCTTTTTTATCAGACTCAAGGTTGTCAGCGACAGCAAATCTGCTTTGTTCGCACCCTTAGCACAAAAGTCATTGAATGCCTTTGCCGTGATCACCCGGCTCGCAAAGCCAACCAGCCGCAAACCTGTTGCCTGCCAGTTCTGTAAACACTGGCTGGTTTGCTCGCGTGCCAGCCACGGTTCATCGTAACCCTGCATCGCCAGCCACGGTGTGCGTTTGATCGAATCAACGTCCTCAGCTGCCAGCCAAGGCAATGCATCGACGAGAGATTCTTCTGGTCTTTCGCACCAATGCATGCAAGCGCTCATCACGGCGTGCAAGCCTGCCAACCCGCTGGATGGTTTGAAAACCGCTTTAGAGTCGTCAACAACGACTGAATTCTCACCGCACAGGTTTCGCTCACGGAGCGGTGCAAATAGTTCCTCGAGAGATTCCCGACCTGGGTGACCTTGCACTTCCCATGCGGTACCCGTGATGATGAGTGGACCCAATTTAGGTCCATAGCCTGCTTCATCTGTCGCGATCAACAGCATACTGGTTCACCACCGAAGGTAATTTGGATGGAAGTATCACGAAAACACGTCCACAACAACGCTTGAAACGCGTCAGCAGGATACTATGCGCATTCCATCGGGGACAACCAGACGCATGCCGCCATGATCGCATTTCGCGAAGACGGTATTTGTCTACTTGCGTTGGTGGCCCGATTTAGCGACCAGCACAACCCCGCCCCTACATAACCAGCACAACTCAGCCGCGACATAACCAGCACAACCCCGCCCCGACATAACCAGCACAACTCAGGCGCGAACGTTTCACTCTTTGGATGGAAGAGGCCCCACGATCGCCCCCGGTTGCAACCCGCATCTCTGTTCTTCACCCACAACCAAATTGACCCATGTCCGCAATTGGAATCGGCACGACCTATCCGCTTGGTGCCAGCATCACTCCAACCGGAGTGAACTTCAGCGTGCATTCGAAAAACTGCACTGGGATGGAGTTATTGCTATTCGACGACGTGAATGACACGATGCCGACCACCACGATCAAACTTGATGCTCGCAAACACCAGACATTTCATTATTGGCATGTGCACGTTGACGGTTTGAAATCGGGCCAGATCTATGCTTATCGCGTGCAGGGTCCATTCCTGCCAGAGCACGGCATGCGTTTCGATGGTGAAAAGATCTTGCTTGATCCTTACGGGCGGGCCGTTGCGATCCCAGAGCGTTTTGATCGCGAGGCTGGCGCACGCCCGGGTGACAATACACCCCATGCGATGAAAAGCGTCGTGGCCGACGTTTCACAATACGATTGGGAAGGAGACACCCAACTCTGCCGTCCGTATAACAAGACGATCATTTATGAAATGCATGTTCGCGGTTTCACACAGCATCCGTCATCTGGCGTAAGCCCTGAAAAACGAGGAACCTATTGCGGTCTGATCGAAAAGATACCCTACTTGCAGGACCTTGGAATCACGGCTGTTGAGCTGCTTCCTGTGTTCCAATTTGATCCGCAGGAAGCGCCACCAGGCCTTAGCAATTACTGGGGTTACAATCCAGTTTCGTTATTCGCTCCCCATTCGGGTTACGCTGCTGCGACCAATCCGCTTGGTGTACTGGACGAATTCCGGGACATGGTAAAGACGTTACACCGCGCGGGCATCGAAGTCATTCTGGACGTCGTTTACAACCACACGGCAGAGGGCAACGAAATCGGCCCAACCTTCTGTTTCAAAGGTCTTGAGAACTCTGCCTACTACATTCCCCAGGAGCAAACGGATGGCCAACCCGAGCGTAGTCATTACGCAAATTTCAGTGGTTGCGGCAATACGCTCAATGGAAATCACGCCATTGTCCGCCGGCTCATTTTGTCGAGTCTTCGATACTGGGTTGAAGAGATGCATGTGGACGGTTTCCGATTTGACCTGGCGTCTGTCCTGTCACGTGATATCTACGGCAATCCCGAAGCAAATCCGCCTATTCTGTGGGATATCGAGACCGATCCGGTACTCAGTGGAACCAAGCTGATCGCAGAAGCCTGGGATGCAGCAGGTTTGTATCAAGTCGGCAATTTTTTTGGCGACCATTGGAAGGAATGGAACGGGCGATTTCGTGACGACGTACGATCGTTCATCAAAGGAGATGAAAAGAAGGCCGGCGTGTTTGCAAAACGTTTCCTTGCCAGCCCCGATATTTATGGACATCGCAATCGCGAACCGGAGCAAAGCATCAACTTCGTTACTTCACACGATGGCTTCACGATGAACGATCTGGTTTCGTACGACAAGAAGCACAATGAAGCGAATAACGAGGGCAACCGTGATGGTCACAACGAAACCCTGAGTTGGAACTGCGGGGTTGAAGGTCCCACCGATGATCCAGCCATCGAAACAATCCGACTAAAACAGATCAAGAACTTCTTTGCCACCAATATCCTCTCACTGGGGGTGCCCATGCTGGTGATGGGTGACGAAGTCCGCCGCACCCAGAACGGAAATAACAATGCTTATTGCCAAGACAATGAAATAAGCTGGTTCGATTGGCGTTTGCTAGAGAAGAATGCTGATCTACACCGTTTTGTTCGCCGGCTGATCAGCTATCGGCAGGGATTACCTGAACGTGCCGACCCGATGCTGCCATTAACTGAGGTCATTGAACGTGCGCGAGTACGTTGGCATGGCACCCAACTTGACAAGCCAGACTGGAGCGACCAGTCGCGAAGCGTTGCCTTCACGATTGAAACAAACCATCGCTGGTATCATCTCATTTTCAATGCTTATTGGAAAGAAATCACATTCGCACTGCCGCCTGTCCCCACAGGTTTTCATGTGTGGCAACGACTTGTCGATACTGATCTGCCATCACCTGATGACATCACTGACGGCAGTCCATTGGAAGATATCGGCGAATACAACGTGCAAGGCCGCTCCACCGTAATCCTCGGTGCCACTCGGATCCGCAGGCTACTAACGAATGCGGATTGAATTTACTGAAGCGTGAGACACCGGGCACCCAGCACCATCGCGTTCTCATAACGGATTCAGATTTGGTACCTCAGATTTGGTACCTCAGATTTGGTACCTCAGCTCGTCCAAGTCACCGGGAAAGCAATTCCAGCAGCACGCTGCTCAACCATTCACCTACTCGAACTTGAGCTTCAGTTCGCTGATGGTTCCGCCAAATTTGGTGACGGTGTACTTACCAACGGGCTTGATTTTGTCATCACCCACCTGAAGCCCGTCCCCGGCTTGCACAAGCACACACGCCGCATCTGCCGCGGCAACCACTTTGCCATCCACCAGTAGTTCCATCTTTCCGTTTTTTGAGATCGTTGCCAGCACAGCAGAGACTCCAGCGGCAAGCTTCTCATCTGCAACGGCTTCTGTGAGTTTCCACGCATCTCGCACTCCCAACACCAGTTTTCCATCTCGGATATAAAGCGCGTACCCTTGCTTGTCGCCTCCTTGCGCAACAATCACGCCATCCGAACCCTTACTTTCAAACCCAGCCGAAATGGTAACGCTTCGGCCGGCGTAGATGGGAGCACTATCTCCCGACAGGTCAGCTCCCTGCAGAAGACTGTACCGTTTTTTTCCTGCGTTTTTTCTGGCACGCGATCCGTTCGCGGGCTGGCTGCCCAACTCCAACCCATTGTCCTGAGGCATGGTTCGATTCCACGCGAGCAACTTCGAAGTCAACTCGGCTACCAAATCAGATTTTTTGTCAGCAAGATTTTTTTCTTCACCGGGGTCGGAAGTGAGATGATAGAGCTGTGGGCGGCTACCGTCGTAGTCACAGAGTAATTTCCAAGCCCCCTGCCTCACAGCCAGATCAGGCAGTTGGCTGAAGCCATAATAGTTTTTTCGATCTGGTGGTCGGCGAAAGTAAATTTCACTCTGACGTCCAGCGTCAGACTTCCCCAGCAAGGTACTCAAGACATCCTCACCATCATAAACCGTTCCTTGCGGCGGCTTCGCATTGGCCAGTTCGAGTAACGACGGCGTCAGATCGATGGCGGAGAAAACAGAGGTGGTATTCCGGGTTCCTATGGCATCTTTAGCCAACAATCCTGGGCCCCATACAACCAGCGGTGATCGAATCCCACCCTCAAATAGATGTGTCTTGTACCCCTTGAGTGGTCCGGCTTGCCCCGCCCCAAGTTCACAGCCATTATCCGAACAAACCAACACCAATGTATTGTCTCGCAAGGCAGGATTATCGCGAATGTAATCAAACAGTTTTTCGAACTGTCGATCCATCGCTTCCAACACGGCAAGGTACAAACCCCGCTTGCCCTTACTTTTGGCAACGTTGTATTCCTCAGCCGGTGGCCAAAACGGGCTGTGCACATCATCAGGCCAAACATTCACATAAAACGGTTTTTTTTCGGCCTCTGCTCGTTGCATGAATGGAATCGCCGCATCAATGAAACCACTAGTGATCTTTGAACGCTGCATCCACGTCACCGGTTCGCCCAGCCTGACCGCATCGCTCCAGATTCTCCCTACCTTTCCGTCACCGTTCTTGGTTAGCGGCAACAGTTTGGCTCCCATCCCCTCAAAGTTGGTCAGGGAAGCATCAAAACCATAGTCGGTAATCGGGGGTGCTTCGGAGACATCTCGCTGACCTCCCATGTGCCATTTTCCAAAATGGCCTGTGGCATACCCCGCCCGTTTCAGGCTGCGTGCCAACATGGGTGCCTTGGGATCAAGCCACTGTGCGAGTCCACGCAGTTCATTTTGTTGGCGGTTCGCAAGATAAGAAGTGATCCGCCACCGCTGAGGGTATTGCCCAGTGGAAATTGCTACTCGAGAAGGCGAACAGATTGGTGAGTTCACATAAAACTGCTCGAAGGCAATTCCCTCACGAGCAAGTCGGTCAATCGCCGGAGTTTCCGCATCTTCATTCCCAAAACAGGAGAAGTCTGCCCATCCCATGTCATCGATGAACACAACAACCATATTGGGTGGTCGCTCCGCTTTCGCCACAGCGGCCATCACCAACATAAAAATCGAACAACCACCAAAAACGATAAATCGATTTACCAATCGCAACATGAATTCAGAGCCTCAAGCAAACGAATAAAAAAACCCGCACCCATACTTTTAACATCAAGCCCACCACTTGCCGACCAAAACCCACAAGGGATCTGATGCCGGAGATGGCGCCACCGAATCAGCAACCTTTCACCACAAACCACTCCAGCTTCCCGCTGCAAATCAATCGGCCCCAAGCAAGCGGCCCGTGGCGTTGGCGTTGCACGAAACCCAATAGATTACCAACCGAGCTGAACATGCTCTCAAACCCGATTCTGCCCCGGATCGACGGCGGAACTCGATTGATGAGCATGGCACCCGAACGATCACAGCCAACCCTGCCCGGACTGGCATTGCATCGCGCACACCCACCCAGGAATGGGATCGTCAATCCCACCCAGCCGTGTGTCTCAGTAATTTTATTGCCTGCGAAAACGCCGGTCCACCGTGGCAAACGGAGTGTCCGAAGAAAACCCCGCACTGGATATTGTGTTTCCTCGTACCCACAGGTGCGGCCAATCCCAGTGACATAGGCTCGAAAATGAATTGATCCTGTTCAATTGCCACCCCATGTCGACTCCGATAACATGCCTGCACTCGTGGTTTTCCACCGACTTAATCACACGCAGCCCACCCCATTCCAATTACATACCAACAACCAAACAGCTGCTTTACGTCGAAATGCATGAGTGTCACACCACGAGAACTGTTCCTGACCCTCGCTGGACTCTTGATGGCAATGTGTTCTGCAATCGAAGTGTCTGCCGACGAGTCAGGCTCCTCCACTCCCAAAGGGTCATCGCCTCCGCGTGATCCCATTTCCAATCCGATGGTGGAAACAGCAATTCGCAAGAGCATGAAGAAAAGCACGGGGAAACTGACCCAAAAGGACCTCAATGAAGTCACCCGTCTCGTGCTTGCCAATTCAAAGATTACGGACCAGGGCCTCAAACAAGTTTCGTCCTTGCCCAATCTTTCTTCGCTTGCCTTGGCTTTTTGCACAGAAATCACCGATGCAGGCCTCAAACCGTTACTCCAATGCAAGCAGCTAACCACGCTCAGCCTTATCTCTACCAACATCACTGATGTAGCTTAAAAGGGTCTGGCAAAACTGCCAAACCTGAGCACGCTTGGTCTTTCCAACACCAGTGTCACCAAAGATGGAATTACCGAATTAAAAAAGCAGCTTCCCAAGTGCACCATCCACGCGGGTGACCTAAAACCGATTTTCAAGGCTTCGCCGATCAAGACCAATCCCCTGCTTGGCAATTGGGAAGTCATTGAAGGGGAGATCAACGGACAAAAGAAATCAGGCGGAATCGCTTGGAGCTTCGCAGATGACGGGAACGTGACCATTTTCATCCCCGGTGGTCGGCTGATTGACACCAACAATTATGAGGTTGACCAAAAGAGTCAGATGCTCGACATGTTCAAGGGCGAAAAGAAGGATGGAGTTGTCATGCCCTGCGTTTACAAAATCGAGAACAATATTTTGCAGATCAGCGGCCATCCACGGTTCGGCCAACGACGCCCTAACAAAAGTGGATCCGACGTTGGTGACCCCCACATGACCTACACTTTCAAACGCATGGCTCCCGAGAAAAAGTGATGCCCACCGTACGAATTCATGCCTAACCTGAGGTCTGAAAAGCGTTCGGCAATGTACTACCTGCAAGTTGCTTAATGCATCAATCAGAATCCGATTGACATGCCGAGCCCGCATGGCACGTTTCGAAACAAAATGTCATTGGGGAGTAGTTCTGCGAACACCGATGGCTTGAGCAAGGTGAGACCGCGCGACCAGTGCAGTATTCCGGAGTTCAAAAACCTCCTTGGAAAAGGAAAAAGCATCACAGTTGACCCAACACGCGGCGTTGTTGCATACGAAAAATGCTTCGTCCCCAGAGGTTTTTTGGCGAACGTACCGCTCGTCCGCGAGTGCCCATTCTCGGGCATACGCTCAGTCAACATCATGCGTTACGAAGACAATGAACTCCATCGCATCAACACCACCGATGGCCGATTCGATATTCCGCCAGACACGCCGGGATCTGCTGAAACAATCGATGTGTTGCAGTCCATCCCCTCGCAGACACCTGCATCCCCAATGACGCATGAGACCACCCTCGTGATTTTCACCGAGGTTGTTGCATCTATCGCTCCATCGCTTGTGCTCATCTTTGCACTCGTTTGGACGTTTGGCTGAGTGTTCTTTGCGAAGCGCGCGAAAACAACTCTGTGACGACTGTGCAGTTAACTCGCTCGGTACTCTACAACCAGTTTGCTCAAGGTTAACGCCACACAAAGAGTCTAAACCAGCATGAACGCTTCCCAGATCCCGTAACACCTGTGTCACGGTTGTGGTGTATTTTCTGGACCGCGTTTCTGTCTTAACCTTCCATCTTCCATAAAAGTCGTATACTGTTCCTTGGTTTCCAGAGACTCACCACCATTGATGGTCAGCAGCGCACGCAACAAGAAATCGGGCATATCAGCTTCTAACCTGAGGACCGCACCATCAGCCAACGCCACCGCAGGTTTTTTGTATCTACTGGATAGACCCTGTGGGTCTTGCATCTGGAACGACATGGTATCGAAATGCAAATCACGTGGCTCCATCCAATGGATATTCGCGCCAAAGTTCTCCACAATCAGAATGGTAGATCCAATGTCATCAGTCACTTCTTTTTGCGATCTGCCCACCGCACCTGGCCACATCATATCTTCACCAACCACCACGAAAAAATCTGTGTACACATCCTCTGTTGGGGGCACATTATGAGATCCATACACCGATGGCATTTGTTTCGACAGCTTCAAATTATCCTCACTATTCCATGGTTGCGAGAAATCATACCGTGCATAAAGTTCATCGCAATCGAGAAACGGAAGCAGGAGGACCCGCCAACTATGCATAGGGGTCCCATCGTCACTTGCAACGAATGCTGGTGGATAAACGCGATATGCTGACTTGTAGTTGGCGACCGCCGATGCAATTTGCTTCAGATTTCAGAGGCCAGAAAGAGATGCGGCTACCCTGTTTGCGTTTTTGACACTGTTTACAGCCCATGCACCGCCCCATGTCAAACAGATCAAAAAAGCAATGGTCAACGCTCGACTGCCTATGCGTTTCGTCATACTCTAACCCGCCTTGTTTTTTTGTGAATGATCTCGAGTAGCTTATTAAATCCAAAAGAGTGTACCACTCCGCGGTCCCAGCAACTCTGGCACCTTGCAGAAAAGCGATAAACTCGCCTCACTCCAGCCTCACAATATCATTTTATCAGTCGTCACACCCACATGCCTGCTTGTCAGCACCGACATGGCTGCTTCTTAGCGAGCACATCACCGTAAGCAACTGTCACCGCAAGCAACTGTCACCGCAAGCAACTGTCACCGATTCCTTCGGCAAACGTTTGGTGGTCTTCCATGCACTGGAAAGAATGTTGTCGCATTCGACAGAATGTCAACGCCTGAGTACTCCTTGGCAACAGTATGTGCTGTTAAGGTCAACCATTGAAGACGAAGCACCAACACGCAACGCCCGATTCATAGGGTGGCGTTCTTAGCGCACCGGATGGCAGATCGAACGACACGGCTGACAGACACTCACACCCCCCACTATTCGAGAGCCGCTTCGAGGCGCTATGATTCTGAGTGACCGATCATCAAGAATTATCTCTTGCTTTGGTAGCACCATCCACACACCCAATTTTCTTTTTTTCTGCGGGAAATCATGGCCATTGAACTCATCGTGACGCACCCAGGTGGCGCCCACAAAGACGACTTTCTTGCGTGCTGCCTTCTGGCCCAACTTCATGGCGTTCCTATCCAGCGGCGTGAGCCCAGCTCCGAAGATTTGTCCAACTCGACGATTTGCGTGGTTGATGTTGGAGGCGTCCACGACGCGGAACTGCACAACTTCGATCACCACCAATTCCCACGAGAAGCTCCGCCCCAGTGTGCACTTTCTCTGGTACTTGATGATTTGGGGCTCTACGAGGATGCACTCTCATTCTGTGCATGGCTTCGACCAGCAGAATGGCTCGACACGCTTGGTCCCAACGAAACAGCCAAACGCATGCAGATCCCCCGGTCCGCCTTTAGTGATTTGAATTCGCCCATTGATATGACAATGCTGAACCGCTTCGCAAACAGTGCCGAAGTGCATCCCAGCGATGTCCTCCATCAGGTGATGTCCATGGTCGGCGAAGACATTCTGAATTACTTGCAGTCCTTGCGAACCAGGCTGGACTTCTTGAACCAGCATTGCCAGTGGTGGAGCATCGAAACTCCGGCGTTGCATGACCCTCCCATCGAAGCACTTTTCCTGGAGCAACACGAAGTGATCTCAGGCGACCCATCCTTGGGACTCTACGCATTCATCGCTGAACAAAACCGGGAAGACAGAACACATGCCCTGATTTATCCTGACCGCCGAGGTGATGGTTACGGATTGACGACCTACGAGGACTGTCCGAGATTGAATTTTTCGCAGATTGAAGACGAGCAGGACGTGCGATTCGCCCACAAACGTGGATTTGTTGCAAAAGTCGAAACAACAAATCCCAATCGATTGAAGGAATTGCTTTTGTTGGCAGTGGTGCCCTCAAAGACTTGATTTGCGGACCTAACATCAAACTCACCTGCCACCGCGAAACAACCACCACTGAACACGAAACTACGACTGGGGGTCAGGTGTTGCCCGGATGCCAGGCACGGATTTCATTCGCATCAGAACTGGTGGAGCGTTAGCAAATACCACCTTATTACGCTTGACCCTTCAACTATGCTGGGTCCCATGGTAGACACAGCCAACCCGTACCAAAGCCCCTCTGAATCTCACCACCCTATCGAAGTTTCGGGGGATACTCCCGCAGAATCGGCTACTTCCGAACTTTTGCAAACGCAAAAAGTCCTTCCCACATTCACTCTCGCTTACTTGACGAGCCTGTTTGTCGGAATAGCGGTTGTTCTAGTGTGGTTACTTTTTCTCATTCGTGCTGCGACTGCGGGGGTTCGGAGAACCCGCCCACCAGATGTTGCGGAGCTATTATTCATCCTGTTGTCGACTGTTCCCAGTATTTTGACATGCATGGCCTTCAGTGTTTGTTATTGCCACGTTTTCCGCGTGAGTGAGACGCGTAGAATTTGGCCTGCAATCACCTTCGGGATTTTTTCCGGACTGACTTTCAATGCGATGACAGCCATCGAAGTGATCGAATACTTTTTCGATTGGTAGGTTCCAAAGCCACTCGCAAAGCAGGTTCTGGCCGCTACTGCTGTTTTCCCGTCCGCGTTTTATCTGGCATCACTCCACTTGATCGAATGCAGGGTCCTCAGCATAACCAACGTTTTGACACAAGAACGAAAGACAAACACGAAGTGCTCATCGAACTCTGATCAAAACTAGTGGAGTACACCGATGATGGAAGGGCAAGCTTCTTCAGGCTGGGCCAAGTATTACCTGTCCAATTCCCATTGGCCAAGCAGAGACTTCGCAACATCACCCTACTCCCGATTTTCTGACTGCAACGCATCGGCCGCCTGCTTGGCGATTCGCCTATGTGCCGCTGACGCCTTGCCATCAATCGTAACCTCACGATAAGATTTCAAAGCTTCAACTTCCCGACCGGCCGCCTCAAGTGCTTGGGCGAGAGCCAGCCGCATTGAGCCCCGCCAACTTCCGACCAGTCGGTCAATCTCGACAGAATTAAGCACACTCAAAGCTCCATCATGATCGCTTGTTCGCGTCAACAAACGAGCCGCACCTTGAAGACCGGTGAAATAATCGGCGCTGCCGGTATTGGTTTTCGAGTTCGCAATGAGGCTATAAGTTTCCAAGGCCTGAGAATCGTTCTTCAGGACAAATTCCTCGTTTTGGGCCATGTTGCGAAGAATGCCAAGTCGCACTCTTGACTCGGAAGTGAAGTCTAAAGCGAGACGAAAATCCTCGTTCGCTTGCTCACCTTTTTTAAGGGCGTAAAAAGCCCGGCCACGCGCGAAGGCGGCATCCCCAATCTGCGTAAATGGCCACCTCACGAGCTCCTCGTTACCGAACTCTTCAATCACCGCATTCCATTTCCTCTGTCCAATCAGGTTCTGCATCCGAACCGTCTTGGCGATTGATTCCTCAGGAATCTGGCTGGCTAACTCGGCCGCCAGAGTGAAATTCTTCTGGGCTCGCGCGCACTCGGATCCTTTCAATAACGCGACCGAAACCTGATACGGCGTGCTATTTTCCCGTTTCGACAAAGCAACGCACGCCGCCAACGCCTGATCGTAATCCCGACGTCCGAACATCTTGCCAGCGAGCAACTTTTCTAACACGAAATCAGTCACCGACTCGTCAAATTCAAACGCGTGCGACCCCCCATCATAGAAGTGCGCAAATTTAATCGGCACATGGAACCCCGCCGCTCCAGTGGGAGCGAAGGCAGAATACTCCGAACCATTTTCACGAATTCGTTGACGGCAAATATTGAAATGCCATGGCAGACTCTGCGATGGTTTTCGACCGACGACCTGATTGAGGGGATCGTTTTGATCCTGAGTTACGGGGATGCGGATCTCAACGTTCCAATGATCATCCGCAATGTGAGTCGCGACTTCCGCTTGCGACTCCCAGCGGAACCGCGAACTCTTTCCCGCAGCGCGATCCAGATCAACCAACGCTCCTGCCGGGTTGACCGCCAATTGGTAGTAGCTGTGCGAATCCGTTTCAATTTCGATTTCAATGGTATCGCCATACCAAATCGATTCATCTTCATTTTTTGTTGTGGCGATGTTCAGAGGCTCACCGGCTCGTTCATCGCAGCGAATACCGAAATACAGATTCTGGCCTGATCGATCCCAGCCTGCCTTGATCGTTGTTCCAAAGATCGGTTGCTCACCGGTCTGCAACTCACGCAAACGTCCCGTTGAGGAACTGAGACAGTTTTGCCAATACAGTTCGTCCAATTTTCCATCAATCACAAACGGTTCAGTGGGCTCGCGAACCGTTCGCAGCTTTGCAACGGGCCCCCGCTTTTTCCCGAGTTGCGCTGCCTTACTCCTAAGAGCATCAAGAAACCGGTCGATCAGCTCAAGTCTTTGTGCGTAACGCGAGCCAGGTGCAACACTCGTCTTGGCGGATGCGAAGATTGTCAGCGCAGTTTCGATTTTTTCCTGATCATGTTCCATCGCCTGATAGTGAGCCTCGCAATAGTCAAAAAACCTCTGCATGTCCGGTCCCCCTGGACCATAGAACAGGCGGCAATATTCATCCAACATCGCCACCACATCAGCTTGCTTGCCCCCCCACCACATCCGAGCCGTGAAATACACCTGAAAGTGATTAAAGCCAATGTTCGGGTCATCATGAACACGCGGAAAGCTGAGCCAGATGTCTTCGCCGCGCGAGACTCCTTTGGTCGCATTGATACTATCTCCGATTGTGTTGGCAACAAACGCTGGCAAATAGGTGCCTCGACCAGTGAACGGATAGTTTTCGAAGATCAGAAACGGGCGGTCACTTTTCTCGAGCCAACCTTTCCGCAATCGTTGAATCGGCTCACGTTGTTCCGGCAGGCTGTTTCGCGGACGCCGCCCACCAACAATGACCACCTCGACGTTGGGTTCCAATTTGGCAATGTTCGTTGGCGGGTTGGTGTTAGCCCCGTATGCGCAGCAGACAATCTTCTTGCCCGGGTGGGTCTTGCCAACCTCCCTCGCGACGCGGTTGACGAAATCCCAGACGTGATTGGACAGTTTTCCACGCGAACCCATTTCATCAATTTGCTTGCCCGCGCAAAGTTGACACTGACAGATCGCAATGTAGGCGTCCGGCGGCATGATCGACACTGATTCGTAGTCGTAGACATCAAACTGTTTTTGTGCCCACGTGACGGTCGCCTCAAACAGATCCTGATTGGAATAGCACAGATGGTTGAGTCGTTTTCCGGTCTGGATATCGCGTTTCCCGCCATAAAGAGCAAACCATTCCGGATGCAGTGTTTTGATCCTGTCGGGATGCGTCATGGTATGCATCCCGTGAGCAATCATCAGCCCGTAAGGGTGTCGGATTCCCAGTCGCATCGCCCACCGCATGACTTCCTCGTCGACCGTACCAAACCGCACATTCATTTGCCGAACGTCAAAATCCGGCTTTACTATCTGGTCGATTTCCGGCAACGGGATCGACTTCATTGTGGGAACAATCTCACCAAGTTCACCGGGCAGATACCATCGGATCCCAAGGCTACGCAGGTACCCGCAGACCGCATTGAATGATCCGCGTTCATCGAACTGCCACAAATACTCACGATCCTGTTTTGCCAACGCATTGGGCATCTTTTGGCGAAATTTATACAGACCGCCATTTGGTACACCCAACGGAAGCCCCGTCACGTTCTCCCATTCGGCTTGCAACTTGTCTCCGCGTTCGGAATGATTCCTCGCCCATGGTGCGATTGGCGAGAAGTCATCATCGTCGCCAATCAAGGCGAGCCAGTTTTTACCGGAAACGATTCGATAGGCGCCACATTCCAGTCCATCAGCGGTGATTCCCTGTTGGGCAGCAAACCTGCTTTCGCCGATGTAGATCTGCACA